>NZ_JBXSOQ010000006.1:0-324189 GCF_057784475.1 Martinezella sp. CNPSo 3795
GTCCGTATTCCAGCCCCCCATCAGGAAGGCTTCCACGCCACCGAATTTGGCGTCGAGACGAGCCTTGATGGCACCCTCCTCGACGATGGAGTCATAGCCGCCGACAACCTTGATGCCCCAGTTGCCCGCCTTATAGCCGAGGCCGGCAACGACGTCGGGAGCATAGTGGTTGGATTTGTCATCCGTCCACCAGCCGGCACCGTAGGAGGCCTCACCGTCGGAGGTGGAATTGGAGTCTTCCAGCGAGATCATAGCCGAGAAGCCATTGTCCGGCTCGTATTTATAGGTCAGCTGATTAAGTTCATACGGGCCGTCATAGATCACGTCGTCGTTGATGACATCGCCAGCATAGCCGGCGTAAAGATTGAATTGCGAATCGAGCTTACCCACCGTGAAGCCGGCGAGGCTGATATTGGCAAACAGCAGCTTCGAGGATGTCGCGCCCCCATCGTTCCACTCCCAGCGGAAGATGGTGTTGGTCTTCAACGGCCCGTATTCGGTGTCGGTCGCCGTATCGACGTTGAGCTCCACACGCTCATGCCAGAGCGTGCCGACCTTGCTGCGCGGATTATAGGCGTCATACCACTCACCCTCCGTGCGAACCTTTCCGCCGATTTTCAGGCAGGTTTCAGTGCCGGGAATATAGAAATAGCCTGTGCCATATCCATCGCAGATGCGGACATATTCAAGCGGTTCGGGTTCCGCAGCGACAATGGCGTCGGCGGCATGGGCGGCGCTCGCCGCGGCGATGGCGGCGGCGGAGCCAAGAAGAAGGCTCTTGATGTTCATGGTGTCTCCATTCGACTATCCGTCAGAGATGGAGTCTCCCGGCAGACAACAGCGTGCCCCTCCATAGCCTGACTGTTCCCCTCAAACAGGGCGAAGCAATAAGCTTCGCCGTCAAACTGAACCCGTGAGCTTGCCCCAGCAAGTTAATAAGGCTGCCGAACTAATTCCCACAACGCAGAAGAGTGGCGGACGTGACAAAAATGTCACACACCTGTCGCAATGACAAAACGAACGCACCACACGCAGCCGACACATGCATCGGACAAGAGAATGCATACACCTGCAACACAATATGCTTTAAACGCAATCCCCAACACGTGCGACCCGGGGCGCGGGCAGTCTTATCGCACCTGATCGAGGAGACGCTTGCATTCCAGAAGATCGTAAAGCGTCTCCTGAAGCAAAGCGCGATCTTCCTTGCCGACGCTCGATTTGCCAATGGAGACGTCAGGCACGCCATCGTCACCGCTGACGAAATTGAAGAAACGGCGGCTGATCGGCGCCTTGGCGCGGCCGACGATCAGGTCTTCGTCGGAATTGGCGGAGGCGACGCGGGGCTCCATGGCGGCAGGCTCCTGGGCCGCCGCAAGCGCCTCCACACTGGCCAGATCACCATGCCCAACAGCGATGACGAACTTGTTGCCGTTGGTCTTCAGAAGCTTCTGAACACCCTTAATCGTATAGCCGTGATCGTAGAGGAGATGGCGGATACCATTCAGCAGGTCGACGTCCTCGGGGCGATAGTAGCGCCGGCCGCCACCCCGCTTCATCGGCTTTATCTGCGGAAACCGGGTCTCCCAGAACCGTAGGACATGCTGCGGCAGATCAAGGTCTTCCGCGACTTCGCTGATCGTGCGAAATGCATCCGGGCTCTTGTCCATCATCATACTCCCACACTGCACATGCAGCACCGTTTGGCCGGATCACGCAAAAGCGGATGTCGGCATTCGTATCGTTCCATGATACGACTCACCATATTTCAACGGTTTGGCGGTGGAAATTCAAGTCACATCTTCAGCCGCTGCACAGGCTGGCGACAAATCAACACAGAAGATGCATTAGAGCGACCGCACGACAAGGCATGCGGCCGAGCGAAAACAGAAATCATAAGGATGGATCAGGAGGCAGGATTTACCGGCTTGGCCTTCGCCTTGCGGCTCGCATGTGCTTTCAGAATACGGGTCTTGAGGACGTTCGACGCCTTGAAGGTCATGACACGCCGCGGAGAGATCGGCACTTCCTCGCCGGTTTTCGGATTGCGGCCAATGCGCTCATTCTTGTCACGCACCTGGAATGTCGCAAACGAGGAGAGCTTTACCGTTTCCCCGCGCACGATGGCGTTGCAAATTTCATCGATCACAGTCTCGACGAGCTCCGCCGACTCCGTTCTGGAGAGACCGACTTTCCGGAATACCGACTCCGCCAGGTCTGCGCGCGTCACTGTCTTGCCCGTCATAGCTCCCCGCCCATATTGCTGCGTAATCTTCTTCAAGTTTTGCGAGACTATTGCCGTTGCGCCGAACGGTCAAGCTCTTGTTCGGAACGGCTTTTAGAGATGTGACACTACCAGCGCAGCAGGACCGCGCCCCAGGTGAAGCCGCCACCCATAGCCTCCAGCATCACCAGGTCGCCCTTCTTGATTCGTCCATCACCGGCCGCAACGGCGAGCGCAAGCGGAATTGATGCAGCCGATGTGTTACCATGAAGGTCCACGGTGACCACAACCTTCTCGGGAGCAATTCCGAGCTTCTTGGCGGAGCCATCGATGATGCGGCGGTTGGCCTGATGCGGTACGAGCCAGTCGAGATCGTCGGGCGTGGTGCCCGTCGCATCGAATGCCGCCTGGATGACGTCGGTAATCATGCCGACGGCGTGCTTGAACACTTCGCGGCCCGCCATATGCAGGACACCAACCGTTCCCGTCGTGGACGGGCCGCCGTCGACATAAAGCTTTTCCTTATGGGAACCGTCGGAGCGCAGGCTTGCCGTCAGCACGCCGCGATCGCTATTGGCACCACTTCCCTCGCCAGCTTCCAGGATCAGCGCGCCGGCACCATCGCCGAAGAGAACGCATGTCGTGCGGTCGGTCCAATTGAGGATGCGGGAAAATGTCTCGGCGCCGATGACGAGTACGCGCTTGGCAAGGCCGCCGCGAATATAGGCGTCAGCCGTGGTCACCGCATAGACGAAGCCGGTGCAGACGGCCTGGACATCGAAGGCGAAGCCATGATGCATGCCGAGCCGGTTCTGGATATTCACCGCCGTTGCGGGAAAAGTATTGTCCGGCGTCGAGGTGGCAACGATGATGAGATCGAGATCATCCGGCGTCAAACCGGCATTGGCGAGAGCGGCGCGTGCCGCCTGCTCGCCCAGGGACGCCGTGGTTTCGCCTTCACTGGCGATGTAGCGCTGACGAATGCCCGAGCGTTGGACGATCCAGTCGTCGCTCGTGTCGACGATCTGCTCCATCTCGGCATTGGTCATGACGCGTTTGGGGAGCGCCGCCCCAAAACCGCGGACTATTGAACGGATCATTCTGCGTATACCCCGTCTCTCATGCCGCTTCCGGCCCGATAGGGGGCAGCCGTTTGGCATGATATCTCTTCAAATCGTTTTCGATTTTCTGCGTGAGCCCATTCTTGGCCATATCGTAGCCGACATCGATGGCAGCTGCGAAGGCTTCGACATTCGCACCGCCATGGCTCTTAATGACGATGCCGTTCAGGCCAAGGAAGACGCCGCCATTGACTTTGCTGGGATCGAGCTTTTCGCGCAGCAGGTCGAAGGCGCCCTTGGCAAAGACATAACCGATGCGTGCAAGCAGCGTGCGCGACATGGCGGCGCGCAGATAGGCGCCGATCTGCTTTGCCGTGCCTTCGGCCGCCTTCAGCGCGATATTGCCGGAGAAGCCTTCCGTGACGACGACGTCGACCGTGCCCTTGCCGATATCATCGCCCTCGACGAAACCGGAATATTCAAGCGATTCGAGATTGGCTTCGCGAATGAGGCGGCCGGCGTCCTTGACTTCCTCCTGCCCCTTGATTTCCTCGACGCCGACGTTCAGCAAGCCGACGGTGGGGCGCTCGATCTCGAAGAGCGCGCGTGCCATGGCGCCGCCCATCAGGGCAAAGTCGAGCAATTGCTGGGCATCGGCGCCGATCGTGGCGCCGACATCAAGCACGATGCTTTCGCCACGCAGCGTCGGCCAGATCGCCGCGATTGCCGGGCGTTCGATATTGGCCATGGTGCGGAGGCAAAATTTCGCCATCGCCATCAGCGCGCCGGTGTTACCCGCGGACACGACGACATCGGCGTCGCCGGCCTTTACCGCCTCGATCGAGCGCCACATGCTGGAGACGTAGCGGCCGCGGCGAAGCGCCTGGCTCGGCTTTTCATCCATGCTGATGGCAACCTCGCATTCGTGAAAGACCGATTTTTCGCGAAGCTTGGGATATTTGGCGAGGACCGCCTCGCAGCGTTCCTTCTGTCCGTACATGACGAATGTGATATCGGGATGCCTATCCAGCGCCTTGGCCGCGCCGGGAACAACAACCTCAGGGCCGAAGTCGCCACCCATTAGGTCAAGAGAAATTCTGATCACGCGTCCCTAGTCCTTTTTCTTCGCCGCGACGGGCGAATTTGGCGTCAAAATACCGTTTTCTCCCCCGGTTACAACTGAATTGTGCTCGAACGGCACCGGGGCCTATTCCTTTTTCCAGTCTTTCAGAACAGCGAAGGGCGACGGTTTTCTGTCATCTTCGCCCGTGTCTTCAATATGCGCTTCGAATTCGACGCCAGGCTTGCGCGGATAGGGATCAATGGCGAGAGCGGCAAATTCCGCAACGACCGCGCCGGCATCAATCGTGTCACCGGTAAAGGTCTCCGGAAGATCCGGACCATCGGGATCAAGTATCATTTCTCCGGCATCCACAGAGGGCGCACGCGCCAGTTTGGAATCCTCGGGCACGAAGATGTGCTCGAAGTCCTCGTCGATATCAGATTCGACCGGCTCGAGTGTGACAACGCAAGCCTGAACGATCTTTGCCTTCACATTGCCCTTGATGCGCACGCCGTCGCGCTTCCAGCGAGAAATCTTGAGGTCGGCTTCTAGCTTGCCGACCGAGAGAACATCCCAGAGAGCAGCGAGCCCGGCCAGTTCGCGATCGTCAGCCTCGAGGTGCACATCCACCGGATTGGCGGAGATATGCCCCACCTTCACCGGATAGGAGAACGGCGTTTCATCGGAGTCGTGTCTTTTCATTTTTATCTCCTAACCGGCCCGTTGGCCGACTTTATCTGGCACTGGCAGCGTCGCCGAGCCCGTAGCGATCTGATTTTCGGTTATGGTCGCCAAGTGCGCTTCTGCGATCATCATCCAATCGGCCAGCGAACGCATGGATGCCGCACTTTCATTCGCCTTGGGATAGATGTTGCGCTGTAGCGCCGCGGCAAGCGCGGTGCGATCATCGCTATCCATGGCACCCGCATAGCTTTCGAGCCGTCCATAAAACATGCCGGCCAGCTTCTTCATGCGCTTCGGCACGCTGTTGTCGCCTATACCGAGCTCGCGGATCGAATAATCGATATCCTCGAAGAAGGCATCCACGATTTCCTGCGCCAGCTCCTGGCCGCTTGTTGCCGAAGACCGCGTGCGGCGAAAGAACAGGATCATCATGACAGACAGCAATTCGAAGCGCCCCATCACCGTATCAGGCACCTCGTAGTCGGTATAGAAAACCGGCTGCCGCGCCATGGATGTCAGGATCTCATACTGCCTGACCACGATGATCTGATTGTGATTTCTTTTACGGAAGAGCCCAAAAATCATGAAAATTCCCGGAATTGGCTCCCTCAGAGCGCGCCGTTTTTGCTTGGCCTTGTTGCATCCACGCAAAAGCTGGTTTACCGAAGCAAGCGCGAATTGCAATGCCGTTTGTGCCCGCTTCGAGGCTCCAGCCCTTACCGTCGTCACGTTGTGCATGATCGGTGACGAAGAGTGCCGAACAACATGATTGTGCCTTTTGCCATCGCGGAAAGGCCACAATGATGTGCACAGCAAGGTCATATCGGCCGTCCGGCCATCGGATTGATTCATTAGGGGAGATGAGATGTCGTTGACCAGACGGTATTTCAAGTCTGACATTACTTTCAGCAGCGCTGCCGCCATCGCCCTGGTGATTGCGACCATGGGCCTTTCGGGATGCAAGACCAGCGAGGTCATGAACAACGGCTACATCTTCGACCCGCAGTCGCTGGCGCTCGCGCCGGTCGGTTCGAGCCGCGAACAGGTTCTATTGTCGCTCGGCACGCCTTCCACCACCGCAACCTTCGATGGCGAGGTCTTCTACTACATCTCCCAGAAGCGTACGCGCGCCGTCGCCTTCATGAAGCCGAAGCTGGTCGACCAGAACATTCTGGCGATCTATTTCGACAAGGACGGCGTGGTGAAGCAGGAAGCCAACTACACGCTGAAGGACGGCAAGGTCTTCGACATGATCAGCCGCACGACCCCGACCGGTGGTCGCGACATCACCTTCCTGCAGCAGATCCTCCAGGGCAGCGGCAGCGGCGTCAACGGCGCAAGGAACTTCCTCAACAACCTCAACCCGGGCCAATAAGACCGGGACGGTATCTCAACGAAAAACCCGCGGGGCACTGCGCCCCGCGGGTTTTCTTTTTGCGTTCGGTCTGCTTCGCTTACCCGGCGAGAATCGCAAGTAACAGCAGGGCGACGATATTGGTGATCTTGATCGCCGGATTGACGGCTGGACCCGCCGTATCCTTGTAGGGATCGCCGACGGTGTCGCCCGTCACCGATGCCTTGTGAGCTTCCGAGCCCTTCATGTGGCGCGTGCCGTCCTTGTCGACGAAACCGTCCTCGAAGCTCTTCTTGGCGTTATCCCAGGCGCCGCCGCCCGACGTCATCGAGATGGCGACGAAGAGGCCGTTGATGATCACGCCGAGCAGCGAGGCGCCGAGAGCGGCAAAGGCAGAGGCCTTGGAGCCGGACAGCAGCAGGACGCCGAAATAGACGACGACCGGCGCCAAAACCGGCAGCAGCGACGGGATGATCATTTCCCGAATGGCAGCCTTGGTCAACAAATCGACGGCGCGGCCATAGTCGGGACGCTCGGTGCCCTGCATGATGCCGGGCTTTTCACGAAACTGCCGGCGCACCTCTTCCACGATCGAACCGGCAGCACGACCGACGGCCGTCATGGCGATACCGCCGAAGAGATAGGGGATCAGACCGCCGAACAGCAGGCCGGCAACGACGTAGGGGTTTGAAAGCTCGAACGAAATCGTGCCTACATTGGCGAAATACGGGAACTTGTCGCCGTGCGCCGCGAAATATTGCAGGTCGTTCGAATAGGCGGCAAACAGCACGAGCGCACCGAGACCGGCCGAACCGATGGCATAACCCTTGGTGACGGCCTTGGTCGTGTTGCCAACCGCGTCCAGCGCATCGGTGGATTTGCGCACTTCCGGCGGAAGATGCGACATTTCCGCGATGCCGCCGGCATTGTCCGTCACCGGACCGAAGGCATCGAGCGCGACAATCATGCCGGCAAGGCCGAGCATGGCGGTAACAGCAATACCCGTGCCGAACAGGCCGCCGAGCTGGTAGGTGGCGATGATGCCGCCGACGATGACGATCGCCGGCAATGCCGTCGATTCCAGCGAGACGGCAAGGCCCTGAATGACGTTGGTGCCGTGACCGGTAACCGACGCCTGGGCGATGGAATTGACCGGCCGCTTGTTGGTGCCGGTGTAGTATTCGGTGATAACAACGATCAGCGCCGTGACGATGAGACCGACGATACCGCAGGTGAAGAGCTTCGTGCCGGTGATGTCGAAGCCGCCAACGGTGCCGATCGAACCCCAGCCTATGGTGAGCGAGGTGGCTGCGGCCAGACCGACGATCGACAGCACGCCGGTCGCGATGAGGCCCTTATAAAGAGCGCCCATGATCGAGCCATTGACACCGAGCTTGACGAAGAAGGTGCCGATGATCGAGGTGATGATGCAGGCGCCGCAAATCGCCAGCGGGTAGATCATGGCAGAACCGAGGATCGGGGAGCCGGCGAAGAAAATGGCGGCGAGAACCATGGTCGCAACGACGGACACCGCATAGGTCTCGAACAGGTCGGCTGCCATGCCGGCGCAATCGCCGACATTGTCGCCGACATTGTCGGCGATCGTGGCGGGATTGCGCGGATCGTCTTCCGGGATGCCGGCCTCGACCTTGCCGACGAGGTCGCCGCCGACATCGGCCCCCTTGGTGAAGATACCGCCGCCGAGACGGGCGAAGATCGAAATCAGCGAGGCGCCAAAACCAAGGGCGACGAGCGCATCGATCACGTCACGCGAACCCGCTTCGTGACCGAGGATGCCGGTAAGCACATAGAAGTAGATGGAGACGCCGAGCAGGGCGAGACCTGCAACCAGCATGCCGGTGATGGCACCGGACTTGAAGGCAATGTCGAGGCCTGCAGACAGGCTCTGCGACGAGGCTTGCGCGGTCCGAACATTGGCGCGCACGGAGACATGCATGCCGATGAAACCTGCGGCGCCTGAGAGGATTGCGCCGATCAGGAAGCCGAACGCGGCTTCGGCCGACAAGAGGAGCCAGGCCGCGATGAAAACAATGATCCCGACGATGGCGATGGTTCTATATTGGCGCGCCAGATAGGCTTGCGCTCCTTCACGAATATACCCGGCAATCTCCTGCATGCGGGCATTGCCCTGATCGGCAGCGAGCACCGACCGGGTTGCCCATACGGCATAGATGACCGAGAGCAGTCCGCATGCGATCACTCCTAAAAGAATCGACATTTCGCTTTTTCCCTCCAAAAAAGCCGGCGGTTTACTCCTCCCCCGGCCGCCTGCGACAACGATCGGTCCCCTCCTCCAGGAGATCGGCTGATGTGCAGTTGCGAGATTGATGGCGGGAAAACGTCGCGTCAAGACCGTCCGCAGGTAAAACACCCGCAGGAGGTTCAAAAGAATATTCGGAGATGAAATCAGGCGCGAACGAAGAAAACGAAAATGCGTTACATCGCGATCTGAACGTCCGGCGAAGCCTATTTCTTCGCTTCGCCGCGAACCTGCTTGGCGATTCGGTCGAGCACGGCATTCACGAGCTTCGGCTCGTCCTCCTCGAAGAAGGCATGCGCAATCTCGACATACTCGGTGACGATGACTGGGACCGGCACGTCCTTACGGTCGATAAGCTCGAAAGTGCCGGCGCGCAGGATAGCACGCACGGTGCTGTCGAGACGCGACAGCGCCCAGTCATCCTGAAGCGCGGAACCGATCAGCGGATCGAGCCGGGTCTGCTCACGCACGACGCCCGACACGATGGAGCGGAACCAGGATGCGTCGGCCTTCAGATAGGTCTCGCCATCCAGCTCCTGCCCGAGACGGTGGGCCTCATATTCAGCCACCACCTCCAGAACGCCGGTTCCGCCGATATCCATCTGATAGAGCGCCTGAACCGCCGCAAGACGTGCGGCACCCCGCTGGTTAGCGGGCTTGGCCGGTCGCTCGTTATCCTGATTGCTCATCTATTATGCACCCAACTTCTCTTTCAGCGCGATCATGGTCAGCGCCGCACGGGCGGCAAAACCGCCCTTGTCCTTGTCCGAACGGCGCGCACGCGCCCATGCCTGCTCATCGTTCTCGACGGTGAGGATACCATTGCCGATCGCAAGAGATTCGCTGACGGCCAGATCCATCAGTGCCCGCGAGGATTCATTGGCGACGATATCGAAATGATAGGTCTCGCCACGGATGACCATGCCGAGAGCGACGTAGCCGTCATAAACAACATTACCATTGTCGCCGCCATCGAGCGCCATGGCAATCGCTGCCGGGATCTCCAGTGCACCGGGCACGGTCACGATATCGTAAGTCGCGCCAGCCTCGTCGAGAGCGGCCTTAGCGCCGTCGAGCAGGGCATCGGCCATATCGTCATAGAAGCGAGCTTCGACGATAAGGATATGAGCGTTGGAAGAGCTGGTCATACATCACCTGCAATCTGAGAGGGCGCGGCACCTTGTTAGGCCCGGGTCAAATCACGGCGAGCCTCGCTTGGCAAGTGTTTTTCAATGGCGTGGGCCGATTCCGACCCTATTTGGAAATGATCGGCGCACCGCGGAAATTGTGGCTTTCGCACACGCAACCGCTTCGGTAATAATTTGCAGCCTGCGAGGGGGAGGTTCATGACAGAGAAATCCACACCCGCCATCAATGTCGGCGAGCTTGAACTGGAACATTGGCAGCAAGGCAGCTTCTTTGCCGGCAGCGACACGTCCTTCGGGGCGAAGCTCGGGCTGAAGCAGCTCGGCATCAGCTACAACGAGGTGCCCCCGGGCAAATCCGGCTGTCCATTTCACAATCATCATGTCGAGGAGGAGATGTTCGTCATTCTCGACGGCGAAGGCGAATACCGCTTCGGCGACCAGCGTATCACGGTCAGCAAGGGCGATGTTCTTGGAGCTCCGGCCGGCGGCCCGGAAACGGCACACCAGCTGATCAACATCGGCCCCAGCGTGCTCACCTATCTCGCCATTTCAACGAAGGCGCGGACCGAGATCGTGGAATATCCCGATTCCGGCAAGTTCCTGGCCAAGACCTATAGCGGCGGCAAGACGGCGTTCCGCGCCATCGGCCGCGCCGCTGCCACCAACCTCGACTACTGGGACGGCGAGCCCGGCGCCTCGGACGACTGACCATCACCAAAAACATTTTCGGCAAAGACCTGACCCGATGACCCACATTCCAACATTGACGACTGACCGGCTTCTGCTGCGCGGCCATACGCTTGATGATTTCGAAGAATTCCTCGAGCTCTGGAAGCACAAGGAGATTGTCCGCTTCATCGGCGGCGAGATGCCGACACGCGAGCAGGTTTGGGCCCGACTGTTACGCTATGCCGGCCTATGGCATCATCTCGGCTTCGGTTTCTTTGCCGTCGAGGAACGCCAAAGCGGCCGGTTGATCGGCGAAGTGGGCTTCCTCGACCTGCATCGCGACATGACGCCGATGACGGAAGGCACGCTGGAAGCCGGCTGGGGCATTACGCCGCCAATGCAGGGCAAGGGCTATGCTACGGAAGCCATGAATGCGGCGATTGCCTGGGCGGACAGACTGTTCGCAGGCCGTCGCATGACCTGCATCGTGGATTTCGAGAACCTGCCGTCGATACGGGTTGCCGAAAAAATCGGCTTCCGCCGTATCGGCGAACTCGTGCTCAAGGACAGGTCCAACGTCCTATTCGAACGTTAGGCGTTGCGGGGAGAACTATCATGCCGGCTCCGCAGGACAGGTTTTCCGTCAGACCTTACGAACCGGATGACGCCGAAGCCACGATCGATATTTTCCTGAAAGCCATTCGCGAGGTGGCGTCCAAGGACTACAACCCGGCCCAGATCGCTGCCTGGGCGAAGGTCGATGATGCAGAAAAATGGGCACAATATCGAGCGAGCCGGCCGACCTGGCTTGCGATGGACGGTTCGAAACCCATCGGCTTTACCGATCTGAAATCGGATGGTTGCCTGGATATGATGTTCGTTTCGCCCGATTATCAGGGAAAAGGCGTCGCCAGCCTGTTGCTTGCAACCGTCGAAAATGCGGCCCGTGAACAGGGCCTTCAACGGATCTTCACGGAAGCGAGCCTGACGGCCCGCCCCTTCTTCGAACGCAAGGGCTTTGTCGTCGTGACCGCGCAACAGGTAGAAAAGCGCGGCCAGATCTTCTCGAACTTCCTGATGGAAAAAATGCTCGCGTAAGTCGCCGAGGCGCGGCCGGCGCCCTGCCGCAGCGAGCCTGTAACACTCAGTCCTCACGGACGACAGGGAATTCCGCCAGACGAGCGGCGTAGCGGGCCATGGTGTCGACTTCGAAATTGACGAAATCGCCAGCCTTGCGCTCGCCCCAGGTGGTGACTTCCAGGGAGTGGCGGATCAGGAGCACATCGAATTCCGTACCCTCGACGGCATTGACCGTGAGCGAGGTGCCATCAAGCGCGACCGAGCCCTTCGGCGCCACGAATCTTGCGAGATGCTCCGGCGCGCGCAGGCGGAAGCGGGTGGCCTCGCCTTCTGATGTCACCGAGAGGATTTCCGCCTTGCCGTCGATATGGCCTGACACGATGTGGCCGCCAAGCTCGTCGCCGATCTTCAGGGAACGCTCGAGATTGATCTTAGCCCCGGCCTCCCAGCTGCCGATGGTCGTCATGCGGAGAGCCTCTTCCCAAGCCTCGACCTCGAACCAGCGTCCATTGCTGCCCTCTTCCGGCAATCCGGTCACTGTCAGGCAGACGCCTGCGTGCGAGATGGATGCGCCCATGTCGATCGTCGCCGGATCGTAATTGGTGGCAACGCGCAGCTTGATGCCTTCCTGCATCGGGGAAATGGATTCGACCGTGCCGACGTCGGTGACAATTCCGGTAAACATCAAAAACCTCTCTCGTATTCGTCGCAGAGATCGTCGCCGAAGCGGCTCTCGCCGACATGCATAAAATCAGCTGGGATATTGGACTTGAGGACCGGCGATTCAATACCGCCCTCGCCGATATCGGCCGGCCCCCGGAACAGCAGAATGCGATCGACGAGCCCGGCGTCGAGAAAGCGCTGCGCCGTCCTGGCGCCGCCTTCCACTAGCAGAGACGAGATGCCGCGCGTACCCAGCGCCTCCAGCAGCTCTCCCGGCTCGCTGGAATTGGATTGCAACACCTCGACGCCGGCAGCATCGAGCGCCGCGCGCCGTCCGAGGAATGCAGCATCGGTATGGTCATCGAAGGACGGCGGATGGCCGGCAACTGCGATCACCGGATACTGCCGGGCCGTCCGGACCAGCTTGCTGCCGAGAGGCAGCCGCAGTTCGCCATCGATGACGATACGGAGCGGCGAACGATCCTCCAGGCCGGGAAGCCGGCAAGTCAATTCTGGATCATCTGATATCGCCGTGCCTATGCCGACGAGAATGGCGTCGCTTTCGGCGCGCAGCATCTGGACCTGCGCGCGCGCGATATCGCCGGTAATGCGAACCTGTCCCGCGCCCGTCTTGCCGATCATGCCATCGGCGGAAACGGCAAGCTTGAGAGTCACATAGGGCCGGTTTCTCGTCTGGCGCATGAGATAGCCGGCGAGAGACCGCCTGCCTTCCGCCTCCAGAATGCCGGCGTCGACCTCGATGCCCGCATCGCGCAGCATGGCGATGCCACGCCCGGAAACGCGCTGGTCGGGATCAGTGACGCTGATGACGACGCGTGCCACGCCATAGGTAATCAGCGCCTCGGCGCAGGGCGGTGTCTTGCCGTAGTGAGAACAGGGTTCCAGCGTCACATAGGCGGTAGCGCCCCGCGCCGCCTCCCCCGCCTCGGCCAGCGCCTGAGGTTCGGCATGCGGCCGCCCGCCAAGCGCTGTCACAGCGCTGCCCAAGACTACGCCATCTTTGACGATGATGCAGCCGACGGACGGATTGGTGGAGGTCAGTCCCAGATGCCGGCGCGACAGGCGGATGGCCGCGGCCATGAAACGCTCGTCTTCAGGCCGCAACACCATGGTCAAGGGTCCAGCGGATCGCGGGCGATCTTGGCGTTGATCTCGTCGATCACGTGCTCGAAATCCTCCGCATGCGAAAAATCGCGGTAGACGGAGGCGTAGCGCACGAAGGCGACGTCATCGAGACTTTTCAACGCTTCCAGCACCTGCAGACCGATCTGCTCGGAGCTGATTTCGGTTTCGCCCGAGCTTTCGAGGCGGCGGACGATACCAGACACGGCACGCTCGATCCGGTCACGATCGACCGGACGCTTGCGTAGCGCGATCTCGAAGGAGCGCACCAGCTTGTCACGATCGAACGGCACCTTGCGGCCTGTCTTTTTGATAACCATGAGCTCGCGCAGCTGCACGCGCTCGAAGGTGGTGAAGCGGCCGCCGCAATCCGGACAAATGCGCCGACGGCGGATGGACGTATTGTCCTCCGCCGGGCGCGAGTCCTTGACCTGGGTATCTTCTGAGCCGCAGTAAGGGCAGCGCATGCGCTCTCCTTAGCCCATGTAGCCGTACATCGGGAAGCGGTCGGTGAGCTTGACCACCTTCTCACGCACGGCAGCCTCGACGGCAGCATTGCCTTCGTCGGAATTGGCAATCTTCAGGCCATCGAGCACTTCGATGATCAGATTGCCGATCTCGCGGAATTCGGCTTCCTTGAAGCCGCGCGTCGTGCCGGCCGGCGTGCCGAGGCGGACACCTGAGGTGACAAAAGGCTTTTCGGGGTCGAACGGAATGCCGTTCTTGTTGCAGGTGACGTAAGCGCGGCCAAGTGCGGCTTCCGCACGCTTTCCGGTGGCGTTCTTCTTACGCAGGTCGACCAGCATCAGGTGGTTGTCGGTGCCGCCAGAGACGACGTCGACGCCGCCGGAGATCAGCGTTTCAGCCAGAGCCTTGGCGTTCTTGACGATCTGGGCGGCATAGTCCTTGAAATCGGGCTGCAGCGCTTCGCCGAGGGCAACGGCCTTGGCGGCGATGACGTGCATCAGCGGGCCACCCTGGAGACCCGGGAAGACGGCCGAGTTGAACTTCTTTGCCAGATCCTCGTCATTGGTGAGGATCATGCCGCCGCGCGGGCCGCGGAGCGACTTGTGCGTGGTCGTGGTGGCGACATGGCAATGCGGGAACGGCGACGGATGCTGTCCGCCGGCGACGAGACCGGCAATGTGGGCCATGTCGACCATCAGATAGGCGCCGACGCTGTCGGCGATCTCGCGGAAGCGTTTCCAGTCCCATATACGGGAATAGGCTGTGCCGCCTGCAATGATGAGCTTCGGCTTGTGCTCTTCGGCCTTGCGCTGCACTTCATCCATGTCGAGCAGGTTATCGCCTTCGCGCACGCCGTAGGACACGACGTTGAACCACTTGCCGGACATGTTGACCGGCGAACCATGCGTCAGATGACCGCCCGAATTCAGGTCGAGGCCCATGAAGGTATCGCCCGGCTGCAGAAGCGCAAGGAAGACGGCCTGGTTCATCTGCGAACCGGAGTTCGGCTGAACGTTGGCGAAGTTGACGCCGAACAGCTTCTTGGCGCGCTCGATGGCGAGTTCTTCGGCGATATCGACGAACTGGCAGCCGCCGTAGTAGCGCTTGCCCGGATATCCCTCGGCATATTTGTTGGTCATGATCGAGCCCTGCGCTTCCAGAACGGCGCGCGAGACGATGTTTTCCGAGGCGATCAGTTCGATTTCGTGCCGCTGGCGACCGAGTTCCTTGCCGATCGCGCCAAAGATTTCCGGATCGGTGTCGGCAAGCGAGCGATTGAAGAAGGGTTCGGTGGACGCGTTGGTCATCGTGAAAGCTCCTGAACGGGCCGGAACGGCAATGCAGACGGTATTAGCGCCCGGGTCGCCGGAGAGCAATACGACCAGCGACATTTGCTGGGCAAACTACGATAGCTGACACCGACACACGAAAAAGCCGCGTCCGAAAACGCGGCTTCGATAAGAATTGCAATTGGAATGCCGATTATTGAACCGGCTGCTCCATGCCCTCAGTCGTATTGAGCGCCAACTGGGAATTGCCGTCGAGATTATAGATGTCGTCACGGAACTGGACGATGCCGTCGCGGGCGCTCCAGGCCGAAATATAAACGAAATAGACAGGCACTTCGGTCGCCAGCTTGATCGGCGTGTTGACGCGGGTGGAAATAACCTGCTCGATGTGCTGACGCGGCCAGCCTGGCGTTTCAGCCAGCAGCCAGGTTGCGAGGTCGCGTACGTTCTGGACGCGCACGCAGCCCGAGCTGTCGAAACGCATTAGCTTGTTGAAGAGGCCCTGCTCGGGCGTATCGTGCATGTATTCGTTATTGGGATTATAGAAGTTGATCTTCGTGGATGCCATGGCATTCGTCTTGCCCGGGTCCTGACGGAACATCAGGTCCGGCGCCTTGTCCGAATTCCAGTCGATCGTCTCGGGGGCCACTTCCTGGCCCTTGCCGTCGAGAAGGCGAATGTTGTTCTTCGTCAGGTAGGTCGGGTCCTTGCGCATCAAGGGCACGATGTCCTTGACGACGATGGAGCGCGGCGCCGTCCAGTACGGGTTGAGGATGACCTCATAGATCTTCGAATTGATGATGTGCGTCGGCCGCGATTCACGGCCCACGATCGCCTGGTGGCGCAACGCTACCTGGCCATCCTCGACGGCTTCGACACGTGTCGCCGGGATGTTGACCATGACGTGACGACGGCCGAGGTCGGACGGGAACGTCTGGAGGCGAACAAGATTGGTGTTGAGCTGCTGCAGGCGAACATTGGCGGGGATGTTCATCGCCTTCAGCGTGAAATCGCCCAGGACGCCATCTGCCGGCAGTCCGTGACGGGCCTGGAAACGCTTGACCGCACCGTCGACATAAGAGTCGAAGGCAGAGGAGATACCAGCCTCACGCGGCAGGTCGCCGGTGATCATCAAATGCTGGCGCAGCGACTGTACCGCCGGATCGGTCACACCGAGCTGCAGCGGCTGCTGGCTTGTCGGATTGATCTGCGGCCATCCGCCGTTGGCGGCAATACTCTGATATTGCGCGATCGCCTGCTGAATATTCGATACGGAATCTGGCCCGAGAATTGGCGTGTTCGACTGAACAGCAGCGGCGGTGCGCGCCGCAGCCTTGGCGTCGAACTGATCATCCCAATTGCCGCGAGAACGGTCGTTGATCAGCGCTTCCAGTGGGGTCGCGTTTTGCGCGAGAGCCGGAGCAGCCAGTGCGGCAGCGCCAAGAGTTGCAGCCGACCGCAGGAAAGCGCGGCGCGAAAAGGGTTCAATTCCGTTTTTCTTCGACATATCCTAACCATTCAACGCTGCGATCCAATCATGCGCAGCCTAGAGAGGAAGCAGTAAATAGCGCAAGCTTGCGCCAAGTAACGTGGCTCAGTATCAATCCGTTCCCTTAATGCACCACCAAAAACTTGGCCACGAACTATCACAATATCGCGAAGCCAAGATCTTCAGGTCGGAAGATCGTATTTCGAGAACGCTGCCTGCAGTCGATTTCCGCTGTCATAGCAATATGGCCAATTCGTGTCTCACGGCATGAAACTTGCTTTGCCGCGCGAGTGCGAAAGAAAAGCCAAACTGCATTTGCTAAAATACCACAGCTGCGCGTGGTTCATAGCGTGTCCTGATCTTGCGTCAATGGCTTAGCCGCCCGGGACGTTACATGTGACGGAAGGTGAAGCGCGGACGTGGCAAAAAACGCACAACGGCCGACCCGTTAACGCGTTCAAGCCGGACACGCAGGGAACGTGTCCAGCTTGCTTTGACTGGAAGGTCTTGGGATCTGTCCCTGCCCGCTACTTACAGGCGATAGAGGATCTGATCGTTCCAGAAGCGGTCCAGACGCTGCAGGAGCTTGTTCATCTGGGTGAACTCGTCCGTGCCGATGCCGCCGACCTTGTCGATCGAGCCGATATGGCGCTCATAGAGCTTGGCGACGGTTTCGGCGATATCCTGGCCGGTTTCCGTCAGGCTGATGCGGACCGAGCGACGGTCGATGCGCGAGCGCTGATGGTTGATGAAGCCCAGGTCGACCAGCTTCTTGACGTTATAGGAAACGTTGGAGCCGAGGTAGAAACCGCGGGAGCGCAGTTCGCCGGCCGTCAGCTCGGAATTACCGATATTGAAAAGGAGAAGTGCCTGTACGGCGTTGACATCGTCGCGACCCTGGCGGTCGAACTCGTCCTTGATAACATCAAGCAGGCGGCGGTGCAGACGCTCGACCAGGTGAAGGGATTCCATGTAGAGGGCCCGGATGTCATCAACCTGCTGATCCCGAGCGTTTGCAACTGCCTGCGGCTTGATTTTCGTGTTCATCATGACTTGGCCTCACTCTGTTTTGTTTGGCGGTGTCGTTTTCTTCCCGCCTTGAGTGAGACCCTATCGAATACACATAAAATTCTACTTAAACTGCAGACTTAACAGCACCTTACCAGGAAGTGTTGCTGTCTCAGGGTAAATCAACCATTACCTGCTGCCGACGACGCCGGCGTTTCTCCTGCCACAGCAGGACGCGGAAAGCGCAATAAATCACCGCGACACAGGCATGCAAGATCATGATCAGCGGATTGGATCCGAATATCTCCGGCCAGACGCCATACATCAGCCCCTGCCCGCCTGCAGCCAGCACCCACATGACCGGCCCCCAGGAAACTGTAAGCCATAATCCAAGGGCTGCGACCGGAAAAACCACGGCAAGCCCGGCACCCGCGACCTTCCAGGGCAGAGCGAGCAGATCGAAGCGGGCGTGACCATCCAGCGAATAGCCGACCAGCATCGCCCAGTATTGCAGGCCGAGCCAGAAGCAGGCGATCGCGATCAGCCGCAGGAACAGCACGAACAGGATGTCCGTCAGCGTATTCTTGGGTACGGTCGAAGAATCAGGTTCCATGCGCGAACAATACGTAGGAGGCACGTGCCTCGCCAGAATATAATGGCTGCGGCCTTTCGCCTTGTTTTGAATCCTGGGGACGGCGTGATAGGTACGCGCCCCATAGAGAATGCCATAAATAGACGAAGAAGGATGGCGGCATCATGGAGAACAAGACGCATCTCGTTGACGAGATCACCGGACATCGGCGCATGCGGCGTAACCGCAAGGCCGATTGGACGCGCCGTCTCGTGCAGGAAAACCGGCTGACGGTCGACGATCTGATCTGGCCGATCTTCGTGATTCCGGGCACCGGCATCGTCGAGCCGATCCCGGCCATGCCAGGCGTCAACCGGATGACCGTGGACAAGGCCGTGGAAGCGGCCAAAGAGGCAGCCGATCTCGGCATTCCCGCGCTCGCGACATTCCCGAACATCGAGATGGAACTGCGCGACGAGACCGGCTCCAACAGTCTCGAGAAGAATAATCTCATCAACCTCGCCACGGCCGCAGTCAAGAAGGCCGTGCCGAATATTGGTGTCATCACAGACGTCGCGCTCGACCCCTTCACCAGCCACGGCCATGACGGCATCCTGCGCGGTAACGAGATCGTCAATGACGAAACGGTCGAACAGGTGGCGCGTGCCGCAGTCTACCAGGCGGATGCCGGCGCAGATATCATCGCGCCTTCGGAAATGATGGATGGCCGTATCGGTGCGATCCGTCAGGCACTCGATGCAGCCGGCCACCAGAGCGTCGGCATCATGAGCTATGCGACGAAATTCAGCTCTGCCTTCTATGGCCCCTACCGCGAGGCGATCTCGACCGGTGGCCTGCTGAAGGGCGACAAGAAGACCTATTATATCGACCCGGCAAACGGCACCGAGGCCGTGCGCGACGCCACGCTGGATGTCGAGGAAGGAGCCGACATGCTGATGGTCAAGCCCGGCCTGCCCTATCTCGACATCTGCTGGCGGCTGAAGGAAGCCTTCGGCCTTCCGACCTTCGCCTATCAGGTCTCCGGCGAATACGCTATGATCAAAGCTGCCGCGGCCAACGGCTGGATCGACGGCGAGAAGGTAATGCTCGAAACCCTGCTCGCCTTCAAGCGCGCCGGCTGCGATGGCATCCTCACCTATTTCGCTGTCGAGGTGGCGAGACATCTGGCGAAGAAATAACGTCACGCCGCTCTCTTATTGTATTTGCTGAAGCCGATACCATATGTTCGGCAAATGTTTCCTCGCCGCGACTTTTGCGTGCCTACCGGTCGCACAAAAGTCGCAGAGGGATCTTTAACTGGCATTGGCCCCTTGCGGATCTGAAGAATTGACGGGGGCTAGTGCGAAGGAGCAAAACGATGAGCCTGAACCCCAGCCCGCTCTATGCAGCACCGGATGACTGGCGCGCCTATAGTGGCGTGCTGAGCCGGCGCATCTTCGCCTTCATCGTTGACTACATCATCGTCGCGCTGCTGTGCATTCCGGCGGCCGTACTGCTGTTCTTCATTTCGATCCTGACACTGGGGCTCGGCTTCTTCCTTTATCCGGTGCTGTTCGTTCTCGTTGCCGGCCTCTACTTCGGGTGGACGCTTGGCGGCCCCTATCAGGCGTCGCTCGGCATGCGCGCCATGGGCCTCACCATGGTTCGAGTCGACGGCCGGCGCATGGATTTCCTGACCGCGATCGTCCATCTGGCCCTGTTCTGGATCCTGAACTCCGTCCTGACGCCGCTTATCCTGCTGGTAGGTCTCTTCACCGACCGCAGCCGGCTTGTGCATGACCTGCTGCTCGGCACGGTCATCGCCCGGACGGCCTAAAACAACGCATAAGCATAGGGCACCCCACGATTTCCCACGGGCCATGGCGCGCGCGGGAGATATTTCTGTGCATGGTCAATTAGGAAACTTCGATCTTTAGCGAAGGACGTAGTTGACGTTTTCTAAACTTGGGCCATGCTTGTAGAAAACGGGTGCCGAGAGAAAGGTCAATCAACGGCAGATGAACACGCAGTCGACGCCATCTCCGCAGTTTTATCTGACGGCACCGGCTTCCTGCCCGTACCTGCCGCACGAAATGGAACGCAAGGTCTTTACGCACCTTGTTGGTCCGCGCGCCGCAGAGATGAACGATATCCTGACCCAGGGCGGCTTCAGGCGCTCGCAGAACATCGCCTATCGTCCCGCCTGCGAATCCTGCAGGGCCTGCATATCGGTACGCATCCTCGCCCAGGAATTCGAGCCCACCCGATCGATGAAACGGGTACTGACCGCCAACAACGATATCATCGCCACCGAATTTCCGGCGCAGCCGTCCAGCGAGCAATATTCGCTCTTCCGTCGCTATCTCGACTATCGTCATCAGCAAGGCGGCATGTCCGACATGACCGTCCTCGATTATGCGATCATGGTCGAGGACACGCATGTTAACACGCGCATCATCGAATATCGCCGCCGCGAGGAAGGATCGGGCCTGGAGCAGCGCCCGAAGGGCGAACTGCTGGCCGCCGCCCTGACCGACGTCATGAGCGACGGGCTGTCCATGGTCTATTCCTATTTCAATCCCGATCTCGATGCGCGGTCGCTCGGCACATTCATGATTCTGGACCACATCAAGCGGACGAAGGCCCTGGGGCTGCCGCACGTCTATCTCGGCTATTGGGTCAAAGGCTCGCGCAAGATGGACTACAAGACGCGCTTCCAGCCTCAGGAGCATCTCACCCCACGCGGATGGGAGCGCTTCGATCCGGCCGCCGACGGCGACAAAGAAACCGTCCGCTGAATGTTCTCCCAGCTTTCGGACCACAAGAAGGGCCTGCTGCTGACGACGCTCGGCGGCTTGGCGCTGTCGATGGATATACCGCTCATTCGCCTTTCCAGCGGCGAAGTCTGGTCGGTGCTGTCGGCACGCAGCCTTGCGACCATCGTCGTGGCGCTCGCAGCTCTTTTCGTCATCCGCCGGGTCACAGGCTCGTTGCAAGGCGTACTGCCGGGCTGGCTTGGAATTCCCGTTGGCTTCTTCTACGGGCTGACCACCATCACCTTCCTGCTTGCCGTCTATTATACGAAGGCGGCGAATGTGGTCTTCATCATCGCGCTCAACCCAATGTTCACCGCGCTGCTGTCTTGGATTTTCCTGAAAGAGCGACCTGCCGTGTCCACCTTCATCACCACGGCAGTGATGATCCTCGGTGTTGGCCTGATCGTCGGCGACGGCATGGAGGCTGGGCACCTGCTTGGCGATGCCCTTTCGGTGATCGCATCGCTTTCCATCGCCTGTGCGATCACGATCAGCCGCGCCTCGGGGCGGGATATGGGCTTTGCTTCCTTGCTGGCAGCGATCATCCCAGCCGCCGTCGGCCTCTATCACGTGGCTCTCTCCGGCTTTTCCATCGACCATCCCGGCTGGATCCTTTTCGATGGCGCCGTGCTGATGCCGCTTTCCTTCTGGTGCCTTGCGACAGGTACGCGCTTTCTCTCAGCGCCGGAAGTGGCGATGTTCTATCTTCTGGAAACGATCCTGGCACCGATCTGGGTCTGGATGATCTTCTCGGAGGCCCCGACCACTATGACGCTGGCCGGCGGCGCCATCCTGATCCTGGCGCTGGCCGCCCACTCGCTCTGGCAGGCGCGAGTCAAGGCTAGAGCAGCAATCACCGCGCAAAGCCTTGTGCATTGAAACAACAGTCGGCCAATGTTATAACTGAGTTATTACATTGGAGTTGAGACATGAATGTCACCATCCGCAAAATCGGCAATTCCGAAGGCGTGATTATTCCGAAGGAAGTCCTTCACAGACTCGGCTTGAAGAACGGCGATGCATTGGAAATACGCGAAGTAAACGGCAACATCGAGTTGGTTCCGGAGCGTGCCGATCTCGCCGAGCAACTGCGAGCTGCGCGGCTTGGCATGCAAAAATATCGCGCTGCTCTGCGTGAACTTGCAAAATGATCGAATACAAATGGCTCTCCCGCGAAGCCATCGAGATCATGCACGAGGAACAACTCGCCGAGCATGGTGGCTTACTGGGTTTAAAGGATGAAAATGCTTTGGAAGCGGCGTTGGCTCGTCCGCTCAACAAAGCTGTCTATGGCGAAAATGACCTATTCGCTTTGGCCGCCGCCTATCTTTACGGCCCGTTACGGAACCATCCTTTTTCCGACGGGAACAAAAGAACTGGTTACCTGGCGGCGTTCACATTTCTCTACATCCATGGCTATCTGATTGAAGCCGACGATGGGATGATCGTGACGTTTGTATTGGGTGTCGCGGCCGGGGAAATCGATGAAATAGGTGCGACTCAATTCCTGAAAGATTTCAGCGTTCCGCTGGCCGGGTGACGGGCTGCCGTATCCGTTATCCCCGGCCCTTCGCCAGCGCTCAGGGCGTTCGTCGCTGTAATCGACCCATGGGTCGATTGCTCGGACTTTGCCTGACCGCTCCTCACCCCGAAAACCTGCCGCTTCTGGGGAAGCCCTTCGGGACGGCACGGCCGGCGCCGGCGCGGTCGCCCAACCATTCCACCAACTCATCCTTGCTCTTGGTGAAGGTGCGGCCGGCGCTGTCTTCCCAGGTCAGGCCATCTGCGATCGCGAAGCATCTGATATCGGCGATGCCGCCATCCTTGTAGCGCTGCAGGCGCACGCCCTTGCCGCGCGACATTTCCGGCACCTGCGAAAGCGGGAAGATCACCATCTTGCGGTTCTCGCCAACCACGGCGACATGGTCGCCCGAAACCGGAACCAGAAGCTTGGTCTCGTCGGGATAAGAGACGTTCATGATCTGCTTGCCCTTGCGGGTGTTTGCGACCAGTTCCGCCTCGGCAACGATGAAGCCGTTACCTGCCGTCGATGCGATTATCTGCTTGCGCTGCGGATCATGGACGAAGGCGGTCAGCACATCCTGATCGTTTTCCATGTCGATCATGATGCGCAGCGGCTCGCCATGGCCGCGGCCGCCCGGCAGCTTGTCGCCTCCGAGCGTATAGGCCTTGCCGCCGGTCGTAATGATGAGGATCTTGTCCGTGGTCTGCGCCGGGAACGCAACCTTGAGACCGTCACCCTCCTTGAAGGTCAGCGACGAGGTATCGGAAATGTGGCCCTTGAGAGCACGAATCCAGCCCTTTTCCGAAACGACGACGGTAATCGGTTCCTTCTCGATCATCGCCTGCTGGATGGCCGCATCATCGGCTTCGGGCGCTTCGGCAAACTGCGTGCGGCGCCGACCGATGTCGGTGGCCTTGGCGAATTTCTTCTTCACCTCGCCGATTTCCCAGGCAACCGTCTGCCACTGCTTCTCGTCCGAAGCGAGCAACGCCTCGATGTCGGCCTTCTCCTTCGTCAGGCCGTCGAACTCCTTGCGGATTTCGAACTCCTCCAGCTTGCGCAAGGAGCGCAGCCGCATGTTGAGGATCGCCTCGACCTGATTGTCCGTGAGGCCGAAACGCTCCATCATCACGGGCTTCGGCTCATCCTCCTCGCGGATGATGGCGATGACCTCGTCGATATTGAGATAGGCGACCAGCAAGCCGCCGAGAATCTCGAGGCGCTTTTCGATGGCCGCCAGACGGAAGCGCGAACGACGCAGCAGGACTTCCCGGCGGTGATCCAGCCATTCCTTCAGCACTTCGTTCAGCGCCATGACCTTGGGAATGCGGCCCATGGACAGAACGTTCATGTTGAGCGGGAACCGGCTCTCAAGCTCGGTGAGCTTGAACATCGACTCCATCAGGATCGTCGCGTCGACTGTGCGGCTCTTCGGCACGAGAACGACGCGGATATCTTCGGCGGATTCGTCACGGATGTCCTCGAGCAGCGGTAGCTTGCGCGCCAGAAGCAGTTCGGCGATCTTTTCGATCAGCCGCGACTTCTGCACCTGGAACGGAATTTCCGTGATGACAATCTGGTAGCCGCCGCGACCGAGATCCTCGATCTCCCACTTGGACCGGACACGGAAACCGCCGCGGCCGGTCTTATAACTTTCTATGATGCTCTGCCGATCATCGATAATGATGCCGCCGGTCGGAAAGTCGGGACCTGGAATATACAGTTCCACCAGCTTCTCGACCGTCGCATCGCGATCCTTGATCAGATGCAGGGCGGCGTCGCAAAGCTCGTGAGCATTGTGCGGCGGGATAGAGGTCGCCATGCCGACGGCAATGCCAGAAGAGCCGTTGGCGAGCAGATTGGGAAAAGCCCCAGGCAGAACGATCGGCTCGGAATTCGACTCGTCATAGGTGTCACGGAAATCCACTGCATCCTGGTCGATACCCTCGAGCAGCAGCTCGGAAACCGCCGTCATCTTGGATTCGGTGTAGCGCATCGCGGCCGGGCTATCGCCGTCGATATTGCCGAAATTGCCCTGGCCGTTGACCAGCGTGTAGCGCTGCGAGAAATCCTGCGCCAGGCGCGCCAGCGCATCGTAGATCGATTGGTCGCCATGCGGGTGATAGTTACCCATCACCTCGCCGACAATCTTGGCGCATTTGCGGAAGGCGGCGTTCGGGCGGAGCCCCATCTCGCTCATCGCATAGACAATACGGCGATGCACCGGCTTCAGCCCGTCGCGGACGTCCGGAAGCGCGCGTTGCGTAATCGTCGACAAGGCATAGGCCAGGTAACGCTCTTCGAGCGCGGCCTTCAGATCGACCGGAAGGATGTTGTCGTCGCCGTCACCGGGCGGCGGTGTCAGATTTTTTCCCATGGCCCTTGACTATAAGAGATGACGATTCACAGCAAGAAATCAGCCGAAAGCACCTGTGGATGAAGGCGTTTCAGGCACATTGCAGGGTGGCTATCGATACATTTTTGCTGCACTCGCACTCTACATTCATTGTCGTTGGATTTTCACAGAAAGATCAATATAAGTCAGCGCAGTACACGCTCAATCTGTACGTCCCCGCCAATACCACCGGCTCAACGAGGAACGCCATCATGACTTTCTATCGGACCACGCGGCTGATGCTGTGCAGTGCCGCCACCCTGTCTTTCGCCAGCTCCGCCTTTGCGCTCGACGGCAACGATCTGCTGAAGAAGATCAACGACGTCTATAGCCAGCAGGGCGGTTCGATTGCCGCTAGCAGCATCGATGTCGACGGCAGCACAGTGACGCTGAAGGGTGCAAGCGTCAAGGCGGCCGGCATGGAAGACAGCATTCCGCTGGGCGATATCACCCTTGATGGCGTCGAGGAAAACAATGGCGGCTACACGATCGAAGAAATCGATTTTGCGGATGTCGATTTCAAAAAGGACGGTGCCTCCGTTTCCGCCACCGATCTCAAGCTGAGCGGCGTAGAGATCCCGGCCGACGCAAGCAAGGGCGACCTGAGCTCGCTGCTCTACTACAAGAGCGCTCATGCCGGCGCCGTGTCCGTAACGAAGGACGATACCGAGGTGTTCTCGATCGAGGGCGCCGACGCCAACATGAAGAGGCGTGACGACAAGTCGGGCCTCGACTTCGACGCCAAGATCAACGGCATCAAGGCCGATCTCAGCAAGGTCGACGATGCGAAGACAAAGGAAGCGATCGATGCGCTGAAGCTGCAGCAGATCGACGGTACCGTCTCCATGAAGGGCAGCTGGGAAATCGGCCCCGGCACGATCGACATCAGCGAATACTCCTTTGACTTCAGGGACATCGGCAAGCTGAACCTCGCCTTCAGCATTTCCGGCTATACGCCCGCCTTCGCCAAGTCGATGCAGGATGCGCTGAAGACGGTTCGCGCCAATCCGAACCAGCAGGAAGCGCAGCAGTCCGCCGGCCTCGCCATGCTCGGCCTGCTGCAGCAGCTCACCTTCAACAGCGCCCAGATCCGCTTCGACGACGCGTCGATTACGGCACGCGCGCTCGACTTCGCCGGCAAGCAGCAGGGCGTTACCGGCAAGCAGCTCGCCGACACGCTGAAGGCAATGACGCCGATCATGATGGCGCAGCTCAACGTTCCGGAGCTCCAGAATGCCGTCTCCGCAGCGGTCAGCGCCTATCTCGACAATCCGAAGAGCCTGACGGTCACGGCTGCTCCCGGCAAGCCGGTGCCTGTGCCGATGATCATCGGCGCTGCCATGGGCGCGCCGACGACGATCCCGCAGGTCATCGGCCTCAAGGTTTCCTCGAACGACTAATCGGTCATTTCCAAAACCATTCCGGAACCCGGCGATCTCGGTCGCCGGGTTTTTCTTTGCCTCGGCTCAGGCTTCCTGCCGCACTTGATAGGTTTTCAGTTCGTTGAGCGCATGAGACAAGAGGGCGAGCAATTCGTCCGTGGTTGCGCCGTCGCGGGCCTGAACGGACATGCCCTGCACGATCGCGCCCAGAAAACGCGCCAGCGACCGAGCGTCCGCGTCCGGCCGCATATCCCCCTCCGCAATCCCGCGCTCGATGCGGGCGGTGAAGATATCCAGCGTCTGCAGACGCATCGATGCGACATGATGGGCGATCGGCTCGTTCTCCTCTGCGCAATTCAGCACCGCGGTGGATATCATGCAGCCTTTCGGGTGTTCCGGCGCCGTGAAGATCTTGGCGGAGTTCGTCAGAAAGCGCTCGAAGGCAGTCACGGTATTCACCTTGTCCTGGAAGGGATTGCCGGGTTCCGGACGGGGCATGCGCCGATATTGATCCAGCGTCTCGCGATAGAGCTCGGCCTTCGAACCGAAGGCGGCATAAAGGCTTTGCGGCGTAATGCCCATGGCGGCCGTCAGGTCGGCAATGGAGGAACCGTCGTAGCCGTGCTTCCAGAAAGTATCCCGCGCTGCGGCAAGAACGGTTTCGCGATCGAAGGCGGGCGGGCGCCCACGCTTGCGTGGCGAAGAATTTTCCTTCTCTTCAATATTTTTCACAATGGTCACTCTAGAATTATTTCCCGACTTGGTTTATTCAGGAATGGTCATTGTGATTATATAAGGTTTTTCCCCATGAGTCTTCCACTGGAAAATTCCGTTCCTCTCAACGACGGCAGCCTTGCTGAAGGTGTCGATGCTGCAATCGATTCCGCGCTAGCGGACAAAAGGCTGGTCGGAACCGTCGTTCTGATCGCTCAGGACGGAGAATTGGTCTACGCCCGTGCCGCCGGCCTGGCGGATCGCGAAAACAAAGTCGCAATGCGGGAAGATACTATTTTCCGTCTTGCTTCCGTCACCAAACCGATCGTCACCATTGCCGCCATGCGGCTCGTCGAACAGGGCCGCGTCGGTCTCGACGATCCGATCACCAAATGGCTCCCGGATTTCCGGCCGCGTCTGCCCGATGGCGGCGAAGCCGTTATCCGTATTCGGCATCTTCTCACCCATACCTCCGGGTTGGGCTACACATTCGCCGAGGCGCAAGACGGCCCCTATCACAGGGCTGGCGTATCCGACGGGCTGGATACACCGGGTCGTTCGCTGGCAGACAATCTCCAGCGCCTCGCCAGCGCACCGCTTCTCTTCGCGCCGGGCCAAAACTGGCAGTATTCCCTGGCGATGGATGTCCTTGGCGGCATCATCGAGAAGGAAACCGGCGGCCCGCTCGGCGATGCGATTGCCGATCTTGTCATGAAGCCGCTCGGCCTTTCCGACACGGGCTTTTACGTGCGCGACCGCAGCCGCCTGGCAGCCGCCTATGTGAATAATGCTCCCGAGCCGCAACGGATGGGGGACGAGGCTCTCGTTCCGATTTTCGACGGCACGATCCGCTTTTCACCCGACAGGATATTCGACCCCGCTTCCTACCACTCCGGCGGCGCCGGCATGGCCGGAACGGCAAGCGATATCCTTACCATTCTGGACACGATCAGAAAGGGTGGAGCACCGCTGCTGTCGGCCGATACGGTGAAGACCATGATGACAGATCAGGCAGGCGGCCACATGCAGGCCCAGCAGGCCGGCTTCGGCTTCGGTTACGGCTGGTCCGTCGTCCTCGATCCCGTGGTCGCTCAGGTCCCCTTCTCGGCTGGCACGATCAAATGGGGCGGTGTCTATGGGCACAGCTGGTTCGTCGATGCCCAAAAGGGCCTGACGGTGGTCGCGCTGACGAATACAGCGCTCGAAGGCATGTGGGGGCAATTCACGATCGACCTGGCGAAAGCGGTCTATGCCGCAATCTAACTGATATCAGCAGACAAGCAAAAACCCGGCGATTGCGGTCGCCGGGTTTTTGTATTTCATGAAATTGAGCAACGCGAACATATGTCGCCGCCACAAATGCAACCAATGTTTGCATTTCAATAAAATGTATCCTATTGCTTGCAATGATAAGCAATTTATTGTTTCAGATGTACACTTTTAATCCGGGACACTCCATCATGATTTTCTATCGGGCAAGGTGGCGGGCGGCGATCAGTGTCGGGCTTCTATTCTCAGCGAGTTCTGCTTTCGCGCTCGACGGTGCCGACGTCCTCAAGAAGCTAAACAACGCCATGGTCGCGCAAATAGGCGACTCAGTCGAAGCCGGAAGCGTCGATGTTAACGGTTCAACCGTCGTTCTGAAAAACGTGAGATATATGCCGCGAGGAAGAACCGCCATTAGCCTCGGAGATGTCGTCATGACCGACGTGACCGAACGGACGGGCGGTTATGCAATCAAGAAGGTGCTCATTCCCGATATTACAATAGAACAAAAGGACTTCAGTGCGAATGCAACGGGGCTAAGGGTGGAAGATCTCGAAATTCCCGCAAATGCGACGTTGAGTGATATCGACTCAGTATTCACTTATCACGCACATGCTGGCCCGGTGTCTGCCCTCAAAGTCGGTGAAAAGTTTTTCTCCATATCCGCTGCCGATTCCGTCGCAACGAAACGTCCAGACGGAAAAGGCGTCGATTCCAGTTTCACAATTGATGGAATTGTTGCCGATCTCTCCCTAGCTCAAATGCCGGTAAGCCCTGAAGCAATTCGATATTTTGGGCTGCAAAATCTGCGCGCGACATTTTCCATGAAAAGCAGCTGGGAGCTTTCGACCGGCAAGTATGATCTGACGGACTACACGATTGATCTGGAGAATATGGGGAAACTGAATGTACAGCTCAGTTTCTCGGGCATCACCCCGGGGCTCTACAGCACCACGGATGCACTTTACTCCTCCTTGACCGGCGCCGCGGACGATGAAAATACCAAGAATGCTAAATATTTGCTGCTTCTCGCGTTCGTTCAGCAGTTGACGTTGAATAGCGCGCAGATTCGCTTTGACGATGCGTCAATCACCAACCGCGCATTCGACTACGTGAGTAAATGGGACCATGTGACGCGCGCGCAATCTGCGAACCGCTTCGCTAAAGAAATGCTGGAGTTAACAGCTGCGCTTGATATTCCCGACCTCCAGCGGATGCTTTCAAGAGCGATTATTGAATACTTCAACAATCCAAGAAGCCTGATGTTTAGCGCCACCCCTGCCCAACCCATTCCGATGTCAGCCGTCCTCGAAGCAGCGAGGAACGCAAAAGAGTCGATCCCGAAGATGATCGACCTGAAAATCACATCAAACGATTAGGTTGGTCGTCTAATCAAGCGCAAAAAACCCGGCGATTTCGGTCGCCGGGTTTTGCATTTTGACAAGCTCTCGAAGGACTTAGTCCTTCTTGACCGGCGGCACCGGGCGGATCGCCAGTTCGCGCAGCTGCGTCGGCGTTGCGGCCGAAGGAGCGCCCATCAGCAGATCCTGTGCCTGCTGGTTCATCGGGAAGAGCGAGATCTCGCGCAGGTTCTTGGCACCGACCAGCAGCATGACGATACGGTCGATGCCGAAGGCAGCACCACCGTGCGGAGGCGCACCGTACTGGAAGGCACGATAAAGGCCGCCGAAGCGCTCTTCGACGTCCGTCTGGCTAAGGCCGACCTTTTCGAAGGCGGCGACCATGGTTTCCGGCGACTGGTTACGGATCGAGCCCGACGCGATTTCGAAGCCGTTGCAGACGGCGTCGTACTGGAACGCCTTGATCGTCAGGGGATCCTGGTTCTGCAGCGCCTCGAGACCGCCCTGCGGCATCGAGAACGGGTTGTGAGCGAAGTCGATCTTCTTTTCTTCCTCGCTCCATTCGAAGAACGGGAAGTCGACGATCCAGCACAGCTCGAAGCGATCGCGATCGATCAGGTTCAGTTCGTCGGCGGCACGGTTACGGGCTTCACCGGCAAACTTGTAGAACTTGGATGGATCGCCGGCGACGAAGAAGCAGGCGTCGCCGTCATCGAGGCCGAGCTGGGTGCGGATCGCATCCGTGCGTTCTTCGCCGATGTTCTTGGCAAGCGGGCCGGCACCTTCGAGCTTTTCGCCTTCCTTGCGCCAGAAGATATAGCCGAGGCCCGGCTGGCCCTGGCTCTGTGCCCAGGCGTTCATGCGGTCGCAGAATGCGCGCGAACCGCCGGTCTTGGCCGGGATGGCCCAGACTTCGACCTTCGGGTTGGAAGCGATCATATTGGCGAAGACCTTGAAGCCGGAGCCGGCAAAATGCTCGGTAACGGCTTCCATGACGATCGGGTTGCGCAGGTCCGGCTTGTCGGAGCCATACTTGCGGATGGCGACGTCATAGGGGATGCGCGGCCATTCCTTGGTGACCGGCTTGCCGTCTGCAAACTCTTCGAAGACCTGGGTCATCAGCGGACCCATCGTGTTCCAGACGTCTTCCTGCGTTACGAAGCTCATTTCGAGATCGAGCTGATAGAATTCGCCAGGCAGACGGTCGGCACGCGGGTCTTCGTCGCGGAAGCACGGCGCGATCTGGAAGTAGCGGTCGAAGCCGGCAACCATCAAAAGCTGCTTGTACTGCTGCGGCGCCTGCGGCAGCGCGTAGAAGGTGCCGGGGTGGATACGGCTCGGCACCAGGAAGTCGCGTGCGCCTTCCGGCGACGAGGCCGTGAGGATCGGGGTCGTATATTCGGTAAAGCCCACTTCGCCCATGTGGCGGCGCATGGAGGAGATGATCTGCGTGCGCTTGACGATGTTCTTGTGCAGCGTTTCGCGGCGAAGATCGAGGAAGCGATACTTCAGGCGTACGTCTTCCGGATAGTCCGGCTCGCCGAAAACAGGCAGCGGCAGCTCCTTGGCGGCGGAGAGCACTTCGATCTCCTGAGCATAAAGCTCGATCTCGCCGGTCGGCATGTTCTTGTTGACAGTGTCTTCCGTACGGGCTTTGACCAGGCCGTCGATGCGGATGACCCACTCGCCACGAACGGTTTCGGCGAGCTTGAATGCCGGAGAATCAGGGTCGGCAACGACCTGGGTGATGCCGTAGTGATCGCGCAGGTCGATGAACAGCACGCCGCCATGATCTCGGACGCGATGAACCCAGCCGGCAATGCGGACGGTCGAACCGACGTCGGACTTGCGCAGGGCGGCGCATGTGTGGCTGCGATAGCGATGCATAGTATATATCCTGGGCTTGGCGGGCGGTGGCGCAAGGACATGCAAACCCCTCGCCCGCCGACGAGAAAATCGGGCGGAAAAGCGCATGGTGCGCCCGATTTGTCAAGGCTCGAACGCATGGCTTATCTCGCCCCCGGCGGGCGAGAAAGCAAAAACTTAGGCTTAGATGAGGGCTCGTCCCTCTTCTAAGTCTTAGTTTTTGCAAGAGAGGGGGTAGGTAGGGATGCACCCAATCTTTGAATTATACGAGCGAGAAGAGGACCACCGCTCTTGCAATTTCAATGACTTAGAAATTGCGCTGCGCTTTGGAAAGCGTCGCAGCTCCCAGTTCGCAATTCCTAAACCATTGAAATTGCTTTCTCGCCCGCCAGGAGCGAGATAGACCTGCACTCCGCTATTTTTCAGCTCTGCCAGAATCGTCAGGCAGACTCCCTCAAGATTTGTTGTGACCTCATGGTTCCAGACTCGCATTGTACGAAAGCCCTGCTTCGAGAAATGTGCGTCTCTCGCTAGATCCCCGATGCTTTCGGCGTGTTGGGCACCGTCGACCTCGACAATGAGCCGCGCCTCGAAACATACGAAATCGAGAATGTAACCATTGATCGGAACCTGTCGCTTAAATCTGAATCCCTCAAGCTGGCTTCGACGCAAGGCCTGCCAAAGCATGTTTTCAGCCTTGGTGGCATCACTGCGCATTGTTTTCGCGAATTGGCGCAATCGAGCCGGTACGTCGGCGGCGCATGCGCCCTCCTGTTTTGGCGATTGCGTCCAGGAAAGAATACGGCTCTATCGAGATCCAGCATGACGATAAACATATCGACAGCCGCAAGTAGCTGCTGCGGCAGTTTGGCTACCTCGATGCTATTGCTGAACATCACGGTCAACTTTAAACAGACATCCATATATCTTCGCCCCCGGAGCCCGATATGCCGATCCTTACCCGCCGCAATCTTTTGAAAGCTTCAGCCGTTGCGGGCGCTTATGGCGTCGGTATCGGGATCGCCGGGAAGTTTGCGGGCAAGGCGGCGGCCGCCGAGCCACTCACGCTGAAGACGGCCAAGATCGAGGCAAACCTTACCGACGGCGGCAAAACCAAGAACGTGCTCACCTATGGGGACGCCGGCATTCCGCCGGTCGTGCGCATGAAGAAGGGGGAATCCTTCGCCGCGCGACTGATCAACGGCATAGACGAGCCGACGACCATTCACTGGCACGGCATTCGTCTGCCCAACAATATGGACGGCGTGCCCTTCCTCACCCAGCCCTACATCTATACCGGTGATCATTTCGATTACGCCTTCACGCCGCCGGACGCCGGCACCTTCTGGTATCATCCACATTGCAATACGCTGGAGCAGATGGGCCACGGCATGACCGGCGTCATCGTGGTCGAGAACCCCAAGGATCCCGCCTTCGATTCGGAAGTAGTGCTCAATCTGCGCGATTGGCGGCTCGGCAGCGACGGACAGTTCATCGCCCAGTTCCGGCCGCGCGATGCGGCCAAATCCGGCACCTATGGCACGGTGCGGACCGCCAATTGGCAGCCGGAGCCGCGATATGACGCGCCTTCCGGCGGGCTGGTGCGGCTGCGCATTGCCATCACCGACGTCACGCGCATCTATTCCTTCCGCATGGACGGCGCCGAGGCGACTGTGATCGCGATCGACGGCAATCCCGTGCCGCAGCGCTTTCCGCTCGATCTTTTGCAGCTCGGACCGGGACAGCGGCTGGAGCTTGCGGTGCGCATGCCCGACAGCGAAGGCGCGGTCGTCAAGCTCGAGGACATCAAAGGGACCAATCCGAAGGTGCTGGCGACGCTACGCGCCGTGGGCGCATCATTGAAGCGAGACATGCGCGATCTGGCGCCGCTCGAAGACAATCCCGTGCAGAAGGCAGACCTCGGTTCCGCCACCCATATTCCGCTGATCCTGAGCTCGACGGCGGAGAACACCGCCGACAACAGCATTTGCGGCTCGCTCGGCTACAGCTTCTGGGCAATCAACAAGGTGCCGTGGCCGGGCGATACGCCCGATCCGACCGCGCCGCTTGCCGAACTCAAGCTCGGCAAGAGCTATATCATAGACATGGAAAACGTCACGCCGCACAGCCATCCGATCCACTTGCACGGAATGAGCTTTACCGTCATCTCCTCTTCGACGCGGCAGGTGCAGCCCTTCGTCTCCGATACCTATCTGATCCAGCCGGATGAAAAGGTGCAGCTTGCCTTCGTCGCCGACAATCCCGGCGACTGGCTACTGCATTGCCATATCATCGAACACCAGAAGACGGGCATGACGAGTTACGTGCGGGTGGCCTAGCCGGTCGCGAGCCTCTTCAATTTCCAGTGGCCTTGGTCAAAGCCATCACTGTTTTCGGCAATTTCAGCGAAAAGCGAAATGCGGCAAGGGCTTTGTCCGCGAAAGTATTGACATATCCGGCTGAAAGGAGAAGGAAGTTAAGAAAGTATTTTACCATTGAATGTGTTGATATGATCGAAACTACCGCCCAATTGGAGGCGGCCTGCCAAGAGCTGGCCAAGTCGGAATTCATCACCATCGATACGGAATTCCTGCGAGAAACGACCTTCTGGCCGGAGCTGTGTTTGATACAGATGGCAAGCCCCACCACCGAAGTGCTGGTGGACCCGCTGGCCAAGGGGCTGGATCTGGCACCCTTCTTCGAACTGATGGCCAACCCATCGGTTTTGAAGGTGTTTCATGCTGCGCGCCAGGATATCGAAATCATCTTCCATCGCGGCAATCTCATTCCGCATCCGATCTTCGATACCCAAGTTGCGGCGATGGTCTGCGGCTTCGGCGATTCGGTTTCCTACGATCAGCTCGTCAGCCGCATCAAGAATGTCCATATCGACAAATCCTCGCGCTTTACCGACTGGAGCCGGCGCCCGCTCTCGGAAAAGCAGCTCGACTATGCACTCGCCGACGTGACGCATCTGCGCGACGTCTATCTCTCGCTCAAGGAGCAATTGCAGCGCGAAGGGCGCGCCTCCTGGCTGCAGGAGGAGATGGCGATCCTGGAGGCGCGCGAGACCTACGACCTCCATCCGGACGACGCATGGCAGCGGCTGAAGATGCGGCTGCGCAAGCCGCAAGAACTGGCCGTCCTTAAATTCGTGGCCGCCTGGCGCGAACGCGAGGCCCGCGCCCGCAACGTCCCACGCGCCCGCGTGCTGAAGGATGACGCGATCTATGAGATTGCGCAGCAGCAGCCGAAGGACACCGAGGCGCTGGCGCGGCTGCGCACCATCCCGAAGGGTTGGGAGCGCTCTGCCGCCGGCACGGCGGTGCTTGAAGCGATCAACGCGGCGCTGGCGCTGCCGAAGGCAGAAATGCCACATCCGCCGCGCCACCAGCAGGCTCCCGAGGGCACGGCAGCGGCTTCCGAACTGTTGAAGGTCCTTTTGAAGCTGATTGCGGAAAAGCATGGCGTTGCGCCGAAGGTCATCGCCAACAGCGACGATCTCGACAAGATCGCCGCCGAGGGCGAGAAGGCCGATGTTGCGGCTCTGACCGGCTGGCGTCGAGATCTTTTCGGCGAGACTGCCCTGCAGCTGATCCAGGGTCAGGTGGCCCTGCGCTTCGTCGGCAAGCGGATCGAGACCATCGCCCTCTAGCAGCGACATTCTCCTTTTCCGCCGTCTTACGATTGCGTATGTTTCGTGTATCGAGATGCCGGCTGTCATCACGATTGCGCCGCAAATCTCGTGAAATGAACGTCTTGTGTAATCGTTCTATTCGATGACGTTCCAGTTTGCCGGCGCAATCCCGCGTCGATGACAGGCGTCGCTTCTCGGCGGAAAAGTGAATGGGCATCTTCCATTCGATGCGCAACTGGATCCTGACATCGCTATTCGTCGCTTCGACGGGCGTCATCTACGGCAAGCTATTCTTCCCACAGGCGCCGATGTATATCGGTGCCGTCTTTGCGCTGTTCTGCGGCATGCCGCTGCTGGTCTTCGAACGCCGCATGATCCTGCCGCGGCTGAACGACTGGATGCATCGGCTGCCGACGCCGGCTTTCATCCTTTCGGCCCTGGTCGTCGATTTCCTGCTGATGAGCGCCGGCTACGCCATGGCGGGCAGTATCATGAAGCTTCTGGGGCTGGTCGATGGCTCCTGGGAAGATCTTACGCTGCTGAAGATAGACGTCTATCTTTATGCTGTCGTCGTCACCGCCATTGTCATTTTCATCGGCCGCGTGCGGGAATTGCTTGGGCGCGACGTCTTCTCCAGCCTGTTGACTGGCCGCTACCGCAATCCGGTGCAGGAGGAGCGCGTCTTTCTGTTCATCGATCTCGTCGGCTCGACTGCTTTTGCCGAGGAACATGGCGACCTGAAAACGCAGGAATTCCTCGGTGCGGTATTCGGTTCCATGGCCGAGCCGGTACGGCGGCATAAGGGCGCGATCGACGACTATATCGGCGATGCCGCCATCATCACCTGGCCGCTCCAACGGGGCGTCAAAAATGCCAATTGCGTGCGCTGCGTCTTCAATATTCTCGACGCTATCGAAAAAAACGCCGAAACATGGCTGAAATCCTATGGCAGGGTACCGCGTTTGCGGGCCGCTCTCCACGGCGGCAGCATCGTGACGGCGGAAATCGGCGTCGACCACCACAAGATCGCCTATTTTGGCGACACGGTGAACACGACCGCAAGGCTGGAGTCTCTCTGCAAAACGCTGGAGCGTCAGGTGCTGATTTCAAGCGACCTTGCCAGAAGGATGGAGCTTCCCGAAGGGATCATCAAGGAAGAGCTCGGCGAGCATGCCGTTCGCGGCCGCGATCAGCACCTTGGCGTCATCGCCCTTCACGCGCAGGACCAGCAGGCGCTGAAGACCATTCGCAATATATCGTGAGCAATACACATCGCTAGCTGCAGTCCGATATTGATGCACGCCAGGGCTTCACAGCCTATGGGTTGTCCACAGTCACCAAATCTTCACCTGAGCGTTAATTCACCGACATGGCTCCCCTGTTAAGCGGGATTGTTTTCACCACTTCTCGCCAACAAGGTGACATGATGACCCGAATCCTTTCCGCTTCCACGGCACTTTTCATTCTGCTTGCCGCCTCGGCGCAGGCAGACGAGCAGCAATTCAAGGCAAAGCTCGTCGGCCAGGCGATCCTGCCGGCCAACACCATCACTGCCGCCCCAGCCGATGCGGCAGATTTCTTGAAAACGTCAGGCAAATTCACCACGCCGGATCGCAAGCGCACCGACGCTCTCGGCACCGTGCCGGGCAAGGATGGCGCCCGCGTCACCGACCTGAAGCTGCCCTTCGCCGGCCAGCCGATTCAGGGCTTCTCCGGCATCAAGACCATGCCCGACGGTACCTTCTGGACGCTCTCCGACAACGGCTTCGGCTCCAAACAGAACTCTTCCGACGCGATGCTTTTCCTGCATCAGCTGAAATTCGACTGGGACGGCGGCAAGGTCGAGGTCGTCAAGAATCTGTTCCTGTCCGACCCGAACAAGAAGGCCCCCTTCCCGATCGTTATGGAAGGCGCCGACAAGCGTTACCTGACAGGCGCCGACTTCGACATCGAATCGATCCAACCTGTTGCCGATGGCTTCTGGATCGGCGATGAATTCGGCCCTTACCTGCTGAAATTCGACACGAACGGCCAGCTGACCGACGTCTTCGCAACGACGCTCGACGGCAAGCCGGTCCTGTCTCCTGACAATCCGCTGATCCAGCTGCCCGGCAACCCCACGCAGAAGATGCCGGCCTTCAACCTGAAGCGCTCCGGCGGCTTCGAGGGCCTCGCCATGTCGAAGGACGGCTCCAAGCTCTACGGTCTGCTGGAAGGCCCGATCTACAAGGATGATGGTCAGATGGAGAGCGTCGACGGCAAGACGGCCATCCGTGTCATCGAATTCGATGTTGCGTCGAAGAGCTGGACCGGCCGCAGCTGGCTCTATCCCTTCGCGGACAAGGGTGTGTCGATCGGCGATTTCAACATGCTCGACGAGACGACGGCCCTGGTCATCGAACGCGACAACGGCGCCGGCACGAAGGACAAGGCCTGCGCCGATCCCAAGCAGCCGAAGCCGGATTGCTTCGAGGCTCCGGCCGAGCTGAAGCGCGTCTATAAGATCGAGTTCAGCGACGCCAATGTCGGCAAGTCCGTTCGCAAGATCGGCTATATCGATCTGCTGCGCATCGAAGATCCCGATCACAAGCGTCGCCAGGGCGGCGGCGAAGGCTTTTACGACATGCCCTTCGTCACCATCGAGAATGTCGACCGCGTCGATGCCACACATATCGTCATCGGCAATGACAACAATCTGCCCTTCTCGGCAGGCCGTGCCGTCGATAAGGCTGACGACAACGAGTTCAGCCTTCTTGAAGTGGGCGATTTCCTGAACGCGAAATAAGTCGCGGCGAAACGGCCTCTCCCTGGTTTGCGGGGAGAGGCTTCAAAAAACCTATTCGAAGCGGAAGGCCAAGCGGCGGTTCGTAAGCTTGCCGAGCTGCTGCAGGCGCCCATCCAGTCGCTCGCCCGCAAAATCGTGATACTCGGCGGGGACGACGAATTCGAGGTCTAGATCCGGATTTGTCGAACGGCGGAACGACAGGTTGCGGACAATACCGGGCATTGACGCCGAGAAGAGATAGACGACACGCAACAGGCCGCCGAGCAGCTTGGCCCGCTCGATGTAGAGCGGCGTCGCGATCGTTGCCAGCGGCTCGGTCGCTCCATCGTCGTTCAAACCCTCGAAGCGATAGTAGTTGGCAAGTGCGATGAAGGCGCGGCCGGCATGGGTGATGCCGACGAAGGAGGTGTGGGCGATGATGTTCAGCGCCTGCAGGCCGCGATAATCGGGATGGGCGCGCCAGCTGATGTCGGCAAGCAGGCAGGCTGCCTGGCGATAGCGGCTCTCTTCTTCGGTCTCGGTGATACCGAAAAAGGGCATCATCCGCCCCGTCCAATCGGCAAGCTCGCGGGCATGTTCCGGCGAACGCGCACGCAGGATGGCAAGCTCGCCGGCTGCGGTGAGCAACGGATCGCTGTTGCGCTCCGCCTCCGTCAGCAGCGAATAGAGATAACCTTCACGAACGCCCTGAGCGGAGAAGGAGATGACGGACGGCTTCATAGCGGTCAGTACTTCGCGCATGGCGACCGCGCCGAAAGGCAGCAGCGAACGACGATGCTTGGAAACCGCCTGCAGAGCGGGGTCCTTCGAATCCTTCGATTCGACGATCTGATCCAGAAAGCGGATCATCTCATCGAGCGGCACTTCATAGCCCTGCATCATGTGCAGCGGATATTTGCGGATTTCCATGTGCAGCTTGGCCACGCTTCGCCATGTGCCGCCGACCGCATAAAAGGTGCGGCCCTCGCCCTTGTTCAATAGCTTCGCCGTCTTGACATGCTTGCGCGCGAAGCTGCGCGCCTTCTCAATCGAGCCGCCAGCATATTCGGAGAGGCGCAGGCCGCCAAGCGGCAGCGTGATGCCCTTGCCGATTTCCCGATCCTTGATGTCGATCAGCTCCAGCGAGCCGCCACCAAGATCTCCGGCAATGCCATCGGGATGGTAAAAGCCGCTGATAATGCCAAGCGCGGAAAAGCGTGCCTCTTCTTCGCCCGAAAGCACCCGCACCTTGCGCTGGAGGATGGCTTCTGCCTGATGGATGAACTGCGGACCATTGCTGGCCTCACGCGCTGCGGCTGTCGCCAGCACGTAGATGGTGGATGCGCGCGCCTGATCGGAAAGCGCCTTGAAGCGATGCAGCGCAGCAAGCGCCCGCGCCACGCTTTCCTCATCCATCTTCCCCGTCAGCGCTATGCCCTTGCCGAGGCCGCACAGCACTTTTTCGTTGAAGAGGATGGTTGGCGACCGCGAATGGCCTTCATAAACGACAAGGCGGACCGAGTTCGACCCGATATCGACAACGGAGACAGGGGCGATGCCCGGAAGACGCCCCTGGGCTTCTGATTCAACCATGCAGGTCCAATTTATTTGTTGCGGCCCGACAGCAGCCCAGCGATGAGTTTCGGTGCGCTGGATTTCAAGGCTTCACCACGGCCGGACAGGCTGGGATTGGTCATGAAATACTGCTGTGCATTGAATGGCTCTTTTCCCTGACGCACTTCCATGCGCCGTGAAGTCCCGTCCGGCAATATCTCGTAGCTTTGCTGATTGTCAATGATATTGCCCAGCATGATCTGTGAAAGCACCTGTTCATGCACGGTCTTGTTGGTGAGCGGCACGAGCGTTTCGACGCGGCGGTCGAGGTTTCTCGGCATCATGTCGGCCGAGCCGATATAGACCAGCGCCTTGTCCGACGGCAGGCCGTGGCCATCGCCGAAGCAGAAGATGCGGCTGTGCTCGAGGAAACGGCCGACGATGGACTTGACGCGGATCCTTTCCGAAAGCCCGGGAATCTGCGGGCGCAGGCAGCAAATGCCGCGCACGACAAGCTCGATATCGACGCCGGCGTTGCTGGCGCGATACAGAGCGTCGATGATCTCGGGATCGACGAGCGAATTCATCTTCATCCAGATCGCTGCCGGATGGCCGTTCCTGGCATGTTCGATCTCGCCTTCGATATGCTGAAGGATGCGCGGGCGCAGCGTATAGGGCGAAACGGCGATCTTCATGCCCTGTTCCGGCTCACCGTAACCGGTAATGAAGTTGAAGATGTTCGCCATGTCATGGGCGATCGTCGGATCACAGGTGAAGTAGGAAAGATCGGTGTAAATCTTGGCGGTAACCGGATGATAGTTGCCGGTGCCGAGATGGCAGTAGGTGCGCAGCTTGCCATCTTCGCGGCGCACGACCATGGACATCTTCGAATGGGTCTTGAGCTCGATGAAGCCGAAGACGACCTGCACGCCGGCGCGCTCGAGATCGCGCGCCCAGCGGATGTTGGCTTCTTCGTCAAATCGAGCCTTCAGTTCCACCAGCGCCGTAACCGATTTGCCGAGATCGGCTGCATCGATCAGCGCGCGGACGATGGGACTGTCATTCGACGTGCGGTAAAGCGTCTGCTTTATCGCCAGAACATCAGGATCCCTAGCAGCCTGGAGGAGAAACTGGACCACCACGTCGAAGGATTCATAGGGGTGGTGGACGACCATGTCCTTTTCACGGATCGCGGCGAAGCAATCGCCGGCATGTTCGCGGACGCGCTCAGGAAATCGGGCATTGTAGGGCTCGAAACGCAGATCGTCGCGCGGCGCCTTGCAAATTTCGGAGAGCGTGTTGAGCGCGAGAAGGCCGGGCAGAACCGCGATGCGGTTTCCCGGAACGTTCAGCGACTCCACCACGAACTGGCGAAGCTCGAGCGGCATTTCGGAGTCCGTCTCGATGCGGATCACGGAACCGCGGCGGCGACGCTTCAGCGCGGTTTCGAAGAAGCGCACCAGATCTTCGGCCTCTTCCTCGACTTCGATATCGCTGTCTCGAATAATGCGGAAGGTACCGGAGCCCTGCACTTCGTAACCCGGATAAAGCCGGTGGATGAAGATGTTCACCACATCTTCGAGCGTGATGTAGCGGATGACGTTGCTGGCGTCAGGCAGGCGCACGAAACGATCGAGCGCCGGCGGCAGGCGCAACAGCGCCGTCATCGGCTCGCGGCCATTCATGCTCTTCAGCTGCAGCGCGATCGAGAAGCCGAGGTTCGGAATGAACGGGAACGGATGGGCCGGATCGATGGAGAGCGGCGTCAGGACCGGGAAGATCGCCTGTTCGAATTCGGTATGGAGCCACTGTCGGTCGGCATCGGAAAGGGCGGCCGGGCGTACGATCAGAATATCTTCCTTGGCGAGATATTGCTGCAGGACGGCGAGCGAAGCCTGCTGCTCCATCTGCAGATTGTCGATCTCGCGCAGGATATCATCGAGCTGTTCGGCAGGCGTCTTGCCATCTGGGGTGCGCACGAGAATCTTCTGGCGGACCTGGCCCTCAAGACCGGCAACGCGCACCATGAAGAACTCATCGAGGTTCGCGGCGGAAATCGAAAGGAAGCGGACGCGTTCCAGCAGCGGATGGGCGGTGTTCAGCGTCTCTTCAAGGACGCGGCGGTTGAACTGCAGCCAGGAGAATTCGCGGTTGATGAAGCGCTCGGGGCTGGTCAGCAATTCGCTGACCGCAGGTGCGGTCTCTGGATTTTCCTGGTTGGCGTCCTGATGTTCCGTGAGTGCCGAGTCCATGTTCCACCTACCCTCTTTCCAATCCTGTGCCACGTATATCAGTTTGACGACGGAACTGTGACAGTCGATGTCAGCTCAATCCGGCTGACCGGAGCCACCCAGTTCGTTCAAGACCTCGGCTGCCAACAGGCGCGTGATCCTTGTTCCTCGCGCCAATGCCAGCCGGTCCAGCCTGTCGACGATCAGCTGCGCTGCGTTCAGGGAACGCTCCATGCGATTGACGATATAGAGGACGAGTTTGTCATCGATATAAAGCTGGCGATCGGCGAATAGCTTGACGATCACCTGCGACAGCAATTCCTCGTCCGGCTCACCGATCTCGACCACCGTCGCCGCCTTCAGGCGCGAGCGCAGGTCGGGCAGCGTCACCGGCCACGACATCGGCCAGAGCCGGCTCGTCATCAGAAGACTGGTGCCGTTTTCGCGCACACTGTTGATGACATGAAAAAGCTCGGTATCGTCAAAACCGAGGCGATCCACGTCTTCGAAAATGACGGGGCCGTTCGCCGCTGCAACTGCCGCAGCGGAGCCGGCCACCGGGTGAATGTGGACTGCCCCACATCGCTCTGCCCAGATGCTGGCAAGATGCGATTTGCCCGACCCGACAGGACCGGCCAGGATCACCACCGGCGACGGCCAGTGCGGCCAGGAATCGACGATCTTCACCGCCGCGCTCAAGGGATCGGCGACGAGCAGATCGTCGCGCCCGTTTGCGGGATCATGCGTAAAGGCCAAGGGCAGCTGCTCGGCGGCCTTGCGCCTTAGATCAGCGTTCTTTGCGTCGGTCATGTCTAGCTATTCTCGGTCTTGCCGGCCTTGGCTCTGCGCGCCTTGCCCGCTTCCGAGCGTCCATAATAGAGATCGCTCTGAAGGTAGCGCGAAAGGGCGAAGCGGACAAGAACGCCGCAGGCGGCAGCGGCCGGGACCGCTATCAGCAGCCCGACAAAGCCGAAAAGCGCACCAAAGGCAAAAAGGGCGAACATCAGCCAGACCGGATGGAGGCCCACGCTTTCGCCGACAAGCTTCGGCTGCAGCACATTGCCTTCCAGAAACTGGCCGGTGAAGAAGACGACGAGCGTCAGGCCGACCCAGAGATAATCCGGCCAGAACTGAACCAGTGCGACGCCGACGGCCAGAACGAGGCCGACCATCGAGCCGACATAGGGAATGAAGCTGATCATGCCGGCGAAGAGGCCGATCAGCAGACCGAAATTCAGGCCAACCAGCGAGAGACCGACGCCGTAATAGACGCCGAGAATAATGCAGAGCGAACCCTGCCCTCGAATGAAGCCGGCGATTGCCTGGTCGATCTCGCGAGCGATCTGGCGAACGGTGGCGACATGATCGCGCGGGATCCAGTCGTCCACCTTGGCGACCATCCGATCCCAGTCGAGCAGCATATAGAAGGCGACGACGGGTGTGACGACTATCAGCGAGATGATGTTGACCAGCGCCTTGCCAGAGCTCCAGAGCTGCGCGAACAGGCCGCCGACGAAGCTCAAACCTTCGGACATGATGCTGGAGAAATTGTCCTTGATCGCGCCGAGCTGGTTGCGGATCCAATCCGGCAGCACCATCGTCTGCGCCTTGGCGATCAGCTGCTGGATCTGCTGCACATAGGTCGGAATGTGCTGGATGAAATCGTTGAACTGATTAACGATAATCGGGATGAAGATCGTCAGCGCCAGCGCGAAGATCAGTATGAAGGAGACCAGGATTACCACCGTCGCCATCAGGCGGCTGAGGCCGATCCGCTCCAGCCGATCGGCGACCGGATCGAGAAAATAGGCTACCGCCATGCCAGCGATAAACGGCAGCAGGATCGTGCTGAAGATATAGATAAAGGCGATGAAGACGACGAGCACGATCACCCAGAAGGTGACTTGACGCTTGAGGCTCGCCCCGCTGACCTTTTGCTCCATCGTCTTCCCCGTTGTTTCGCGCCCGTTTGCCGTGTGCTTAGGACATAGGATGATGCCGCAATTATGGTCAAGCCTGCGGCCGGAAATCTGCCTTGAGCAATGGGAAGCGGGGAAAATCGAAGGGTTTGCGGCGCTTGCGCCTTGCATAAAGGCCCCTATCATGCAATGGCGAGCCGATCAAAGCCCTGTCATAATGGACGGGCGGCCATCGGAGGCGGAAGCATGAGCCAGTCTGGAAAAAACGGTCTGACCTATAGCGACGCGGGCGTCGATATCGATGCCGGCAACCTGCTGGTCGAAAAGATCAAGCCTGCCGTCCGTTCGACGCGCCGGCCGGGTGCCGATGGTGAAATCGGCGGCTTCGGCGGCCTGTTCGATCTCAAGGCCGCCGGCTTTATCGATCCGGTGCTGGTGGCTGCCAATGACGGCGTCGGAACCAAGCTGAAAATCGCGATCGATGCCAACTATCACGACACTGTCGGCATCGATCTCGTTGCCATGTGCGTGAACGATCTGGTCGTCCAGGGCGCTGAGCCGCTCTTTTTCCTAGATTACTTTGCCACCGGCAAGCTCGACCCGGATCAAGGTGCGGCGATCGTGGGCGGCATCGCGGCCGGCTGCCGTGATGCAGGCTGTGCGCTGATCGGCGGCGAGACCGCGGAAATGCCAGGCATGTATTCCCATGGCGATTACGATCTGGCGGGCTTTGCCGTCGGTGCGGCCGAGCGCGGCCAGCTGCTGCCCTCGGGCGACATTGCCGAAGGCGACATCATTCTCGGCCTCGCTTCGTCAGGCGTTCATTCCAACGGCTTCTCGCTGGTGCGCAAGATCGTCGAGCTTTCCGGTCTTGGCTGGGATGCACCGGCTCCCTTCGCCGAAGGCAAGGCGCTGGGCGAAGCGCTGCTGACACCGACGCGCATCTATGTGAAGCCGCTGCTCAACGCCATCCGCGAAACCCACGCCCTGAAGGCACTTGCACACATCACCGGCGGCGGCTTTCCGGAGAATATTCCGCGCGTACTGCCGAAGCATCTGGCTGCTGAAATCGATCTTGCCGCGGTGAAGGTGCCGCCGGTCTTCTCCTGGCTTGCCAAGACGGGCGGCGTCGAAGCGAAGGAAATGCTGCGCACCTTCAACTGCGGCATCGGCATGATCGTGGTCGTTGCTGCCGAGAACGTTGAGCCCGTGAAGGCCGTGCTTGAGGCAGAAGGCGAAGCCGTCGTTACGCTCGGCCGCATGGTCGCTCGCGAAGAAGGCGCTCCCGGCACCGTCTACAAGGGCACGCTCGCTCTATGACCACGCCGCGCAAACGCGTCGTCGTCTTCATCTCGGGCGGCGGCTCCAACATGCTGGCCCTTCTGAAGGCCACGAAGGCAGCGGACTACCCGGCAGAGATCGTCGGTGTCATCTCCGACAAGGCGGATGCCGGTGGTCTCGCGAAGGCTGCGGCGGAAGGCATTGCGACCTTCGCTTTCGTCCGCAAGGAATTTCCCAGCAAGGAAGCCCATGAAGAGGCGATCCTTTCGCAGCTGGAAGCCCTCTCGCCCGATATCATCTGCCTTGCCGGCTATATGCGGCTGCTCTCCGGCCGCTTCATCCAGGCCTACAAGGGCCGGATCATCAACATCCATCCCTCTCTGCTGCCGCTTTTCCCAGGCCTGCATACGCATCAGCGCGCCATTGACGCGGGCATGCGCATTGCCGGCTGCACCGTGCATTTCGTCACCGAAGGCATGGACGAAGGTCCTGTCGTCGGCCAGGCTGCCGTGCCCGTCTTAACCGACGATACCGCCGGCAGCCTTGCCGCCCGCGTGCTCACGGTCGAGCATCAGCTCTATCCGCAATCGCTGCGGCTGCTGGCGGAAGGCAAGGTCAGGATGGAAGATGGCAAGGCCGTGAGCTTTGGCAAGGCGACTGCTGTCGATGAGCGGCAGATTTTGTCACTGCTTGGAGACGCGGAATAATTACGCAACTCTGGCTTCGAACAGCCCCTCATCCGCCCTTCGGGCACCTTCTCCCCAAGGGGAGAAGGTGGAAGTGCTTCGGATGCTGCCTTTTCAATAACGAAGCTAATCTCGTCCGGGACTGTGTAACTCCATTAGAAGGTGGAAACGTCACCCTCTTAGCGAGATACTTTTGTCGAGCTGGTGCGTCTAGCAAAAACCCCTTCTCCCCTCGGAGAGAAGGTGCCCAAAGGGCGGATGAGGGGGATGCCAGATGCCTCCCTCAAGCCGCCATTGCCATCAGCGGATGCAGCGTGCCGTCGCTATAGACGATGCGGCCGCCGCGGAAGGTGGCGCGGATGCGGTGAACCGAGCCGGGCTCGACGGCGACCAGATCGGCAAGCTGGCCGACAGCGATTTCGCCGCGATCCGTCAGGCCGGCGGAACGGGCGGCGTTGGCGGTTGCCGTCGCAACGGCCGCCGGCAGACCGCCAGCGACAACATCAGCAATCTTGAAAATAGCCGGCACGAAGGCGGCCGGGTGATAATCGGCCGCGATGATGCCGAGTAGACCGGATCGCGCCGCATCCAGCGCGCTGAGATTGCCGGACATGGACTGGCCGCGCAGCGCGTTTGGTGCGCCCATTAGTGTCCAGAGACCGCGGCGGCAGGCTTCCTCCGCCGCCGGTCCGGTCACCGGAAATTCGCTGATCGTCACGCCGAGATCGTGCATCGCCGCCACCTTCTCGGGGCTGTCGTCATCATGCGAGGCGAGCGACAGCTTGTGCTTCAGCGCAAGGTCGACCACTTCATGGAGCTTGCGCTCGATCTCAGGATCCTCGCGCTGCGCAATGCGCTTTGCCACGACCTCCTCGGCCGCCTCACGCGACATGGACCGGCGCTCGGACATGCTGCGGATGTAGCTTTCGATGTCGTTGTACTGCCCCTGCCCCGGTGTATGGTCGGTGAGCGAAACCATATCGACGGAGCCCTCTTCCAGGAGCCGCTCCAGGGTCGGAGCCGCGCCGAGATTGGTGATTTCGTAGCGTGCGTGGACACGATGGTCGATCAGAAGCTCGTCCCGCAGGCTGCCGATGCCACGGATCACTGCCGAAGTGGTTTCGAGCGAACGGACGTGGCCGTAGACGCTTTCGGTCGCAAAGGAGAGCGCCGCGAAAGCGGTGGTGACGCCAGCGGCCGCCAGCTTCTTGTCCAGCTCGTGAATGCCGAAATCGATCGGCATCATCGCATTCGGCCGCGGCGCGATTTCGCGCTCCACCATGTCGCAATGCAGATCGACGAAGCCTGGCATCAGCAAGCGGCCGCCGCCATCAAACGTCGGCTGCTCCACCGGCTCCGAGCGGATTTCGGCAATCACGCCGTCTTCGATGCGCACGGCGCCTCTCTCGACGACTTCATTGGGAAGAACGAGCGTGAAATTGCTGAGCCACATCGGCTTTCTCCTGAAACAGCGTCCATGATCGAAGGAGGCTCGGAAACATTCGAATGTTTCCGGCCAGCACGCCCCGGTAAGCTCGATTCGTGACATTGTGATGAATGGCGAGCAGAGTTTTTACAAAGCTCCCGCTCACCCGTTAGTCTATCTCAAGCTGGCGACATTCAAAGCCGCCCATTGCAGTAGCATGATCGTCTTGGCGTCATAGATATCGCCCTTCTCGATCATCGCCATTGCATCGGACAGGCGAACTTCCAGCCCCTCGATATCCTCATGCTCCTCCGCAAGGCCGCCACCATCGGCTACACGGTCGGACGTATCGATCACCGCGGCGAAGAAATGGATAACCTCGGTCGAGGAACCGGGCGACGTCATCGATTTGAAGAGGAAGCGGACGTCGCGCACGCGAAAGCCGGTCTCTTCCATGGCTTCGCGGCGGATCGCGGCCTCCGGATCGTCACCATCGAGCAGGCCGGCGGGCACCTCGATCATCCGGTCGGGAAGACCGACAAGATGGGACGGAAGACGGTATTGCCGGACGAGTATCACCGTTTCGCGCTTTGGATCATAAAGCAGGATGCAGGCCGCCGGCGTGCGGTGATAGACCTCGCGCTTCAGGCGATGCTTTTCGCCCTGCGAATCCGTGTAGTCGACCTCAAATGTGCTCAGCCGCGTCCATTGATCCGCCAGCGTCCTTTCGCTGACGATTTCGGCTTTCGCCTTTTCGAATTCACTCATGCCATATCCTTGCGGAGCCATACCTTGTTGTCGTGGACAGCCGCGCCGCCATATGGCGCGACCGGATCGGCGCCGGTGAGCACATTGATGCCCTCACCATCGACGTGAGCCTTGTTCGGCCAGAGGCCCTCGGCGATCAGCACGCCCGGCTTCACTTCCGCTGTCACGCGCGCATGCAGGCGGATATTGCCGCGTGTATTGCCGATGCGAACCAGCTCGCCATGAACAATATCAAGCCGTTCGGCATCGGCCGGGTTGACCATCACCTCGGGACGCCCTTCCTTCTGGCGCGACGTCTTCGTTTCCGCGAAACTGGAATTCAGGAAGTTGCGCGATGGCGAGGTCGCGAGCCGGAACGGATGCTCGGGATCGGCCACCTCGATCACATCGACCTGATCCGGAAACTCCGGCAGCTCGACATGCGGCCCGAGCAATCCGACCGATGCTGGCGGACGGTTCGGCGCCGGCTGGTTGGTCCAATCGGGGCGAAAGCGGAACTTGCCGTCGGGATGGGCAAAACCCTTGATAAAATGGGCCTCCTCGAAATCCGGCTGGCGATCGAACCATTTGTGTTCGAGGAAATAATCATAGTCCGGCAGACCGCTTCTGGACAGAACCCGGTCGATCATCTCGCGAGCGGAGAAGCCGAAGCCGGGGCAATCCGCAACGCCGAGGCGTTTGGCGAGCTCCTCGATTACAAAGAGATTGCTGCGCACGGTTGGCGGCGGCTCGACAAGCTTCGGCCCGAGAAGGATGTGGTTCTGGCCACCGGCGCGATAGATGTCGTCATGCTCGACGAACATGGTGGCGGGGATGACGATATCGGCCATGTCAGCCGTATCGGTCATGAACTGCTCGTGCACAGCGACGAAGAGATCGGAACGGGCGAAGCCGCGTTTCACCAGCCGCTGCTCTGGCGCGATATTCACCGGATTGGTGTTCTGGATCAGCATGGCGGTCACGGGACCGCGATGACGCAGCGCCACGGCATCACCGGTCAAGGCGCGGCCGATCTGCGACTGGTCGATCATGCGGATATCCATATCCTTCATGGCGCGGCCGGTCAGCTCGCTCGCATCCATGCGGAAGATATCGCTGTTCGAATGGAAGGCGCCGCCGCCCTCATATTGCCAAGAGCCGAGCACCGTCGCGATCGACGCTGCCGCGTGCATGGCGATCGCGCCATTGCGCTGACGGGTAAAGCCGTAGCCGAGCCGGAAATAGGTCTTCTTCGTCGTCCCCACGAGTTTGGCGAAGGCTTCGATCTCATCGACCGAGAGGCCGGTTATGGCCGCGGCCCATGCCGGGGTTTTCGATTTCAGGTGTTCTTCCAGGCCGGCGGGATCGTCGGCATATTTGGCCATGTAATCGCGGTCGGCATAGCCGTCACGGAAGGCGATGTGCATGACGGCGCAGGCAAGCGCCGCATCCGTGCCCGGCTTGACGATCAGAGCCATGTCGGCCTGCTTCATCGTCGGATTGTCATAGATATCGACGACGACGATCTTGGCGCCGCGTTCCTTGCGGGATTTCACCGCATGGGTCATGACGTTGACTTGGGTGGCAACCGCATTGGTGCCCCAGATGACGACGCAATCAGTACGGCCCATCTCGCGCGGATCGGGGCCACGCAACACGCCCGTCGCCATGGTGAAGCCGGTCCAGGCCGGATTGGTGCAGATCGATGAGAAGAAACCGGAATAGCGCTTGGCATGGCGCAGCCGCTCGATGGAATCGCGCTGCACCCAGCCCATCGTACCGGCATAGAAATAGGGCCAGATCGCCTCGCTGCCGTCCTTCGCTTCAGCCTTGATGAAGGCTTCGGCGATTTCGTCCAGCGCATCGTCCCAGGAGAGCTCCTGCCAGCGCCCCTTACCCTTGGCGCCGGCACGGCGGAGCGGTTTCATCAGACGATCGGGGTGATAAAGCCGTTCGGCATAGCGGGCGACCTTGGCGCAGATGACGCCGGCGGTATAGGAATGATCGTTGGCGCCGCGAACCCGGCCGATTCTGCCGTCTTCAGTCAGATCGACCTCCAGCGCGCAGGTGGAGGGACAGTCATGCGGACAGGCTGTGTGCCCGATGCGCGATTTGGCTTGGATAGGGGTCGCAATGTTCATGAGGTTTGTATATTTCAAGCGGAGACCGGCCACTAGAGACAATCCGGCCCATCTCAACAATTCATGCGGACTTCACCGACAATGAACTATCGGCACATCTACCACGCGGGCAATTTTGCCGATGTCTTGAAACACGCAATCCTCGCCCGCCTCGTCCGCTACATGCAGAACAAGGACAAGGCCTTTCGCGTTCTCGATACCCATGCCGGCATCGGGCTTTACGATCTCTCCTCCGAAGAAGCGCAGAAGACCGGCGAATGGCGAGATGGTATCGGCAAGGTGCTGGAGGCGGAATTGGTGCCGCAAGTGGCGGACCTGCTGGAGCCCTATCTTGCCACCATCCGCGAGCTGAACCCCGAGGGCGGCGTCAGGCTCTATCCCGGCTCGCCGAAGCTTGCCCGCATGCTGTTTCGCCCGCAAGACCGGCTTTCGGCGATGGAACTGCATCCGGATGATTTCCAGCGGCTACACCGCCTCTTCGAAGGCGATCACCATGCCCGCGTTACCGAGCTGGACGGCTGGCTGGCGCTCGGCGCTCATCTGCCGCCAAAGGAGAAGCGCGGCATCGTGCTCGTCGACCCGCCTTTCGAAGAGGAAGGCGAATATGAGCGGCTGATCGAAGGCTTGGCCAAAGCCTGGCGCCGCTTTCCCGGCGGCACCTATTGCCTTTGGTATCCGATCAAGAAGGATGCGCCGATCAAGCCGTTTCACGAGGCACTGCAGGCGCTCGAAATTCCGAAGATGCTCTGCGCGGAGTTGATCGTCAAAAGCGATCGCAGTTTCACCGGGCTCACAGGCTCCGGTCTCATCATCGTCAATCCGCCTTTCACGCTGAAGGACGAGTTGCATGCGCTGCTGCCGGCCCTGAAGGATATTCTGGCGCAGGACCGCTTCGCCTCGCAGCGGGCCTTCTGGCTGCGTGGCGAACATTGAGACTATTCACATCCATATCCCGCAGGTGATTTCATGAGACTTCTTTGCTCGTCCACCTCCCCCTTTTCCAGCAAGGTGCGCATGGCGGCACGCCATCTCGGCATCAAGCTGGAAGAAATTCATGTCGACACAAATGCCGGGCCGACTCTGCTGATCGACAACAATCCGCTCGGCAAGATCCCGACATTGCTGACCGGCGACGGCGAGGCGATTTTCGACAGCCGCGCCATCATGCATTATTTCGATCGTCACGAGGGCGGGCTCTATCCATCGAAGAAGGGCAAGCGCACCGAAATCGAAGTTCTGGAGGCGCTGATCGACGGCACCAACGAGTGCCTGCTGTCGATCGTCTACGAGCGCCGCCTTCGCGAGCCCGAGAAGCAGCATCAGCCCTGGATCGACCGGCAGTGGACGAAGGTCAGCCGCGCCCTCACCCATCTCGACGCCGAGCCGCCGAAGATCGGCAAGAAGCTGCATGCGGGTCATTTCGCGCTTGCCTCCCTTGTCGGCTATCTGCAGCTCCGCTTCGAAGGGCAGTGGGAAGCGGACCATGCGGGATTGATAGACTGGGCGCGCAAATTCGAGAAGCATTTCCCCGATTTTCCAGCGATGAAGCCGCAGGTCTAACGCTGTTCGGCTCAGCTCTGGCGAGCAGTCTCGGCCTTTACAAAATCGATAAAGGCGCGCAAAGCCGTCGGCAGCTGCCGGCGGCTCGGATAATAGAGGAAGAAGCCGGGATAATAGGGGCACCAGTCCTCCAGCACGCGGATCAGCCGGCCATCCCGCAAAGCCGGCAGCGCGTGATCCTCGAACAAGAAGGCTAGACCGGAACCATTGATAGCGGCATCCAGCATGATGTCGAGATCGCAAAGCGTCAGCGGCCCCTGCACATCGATCTCCAGCTCGATGCCTCCTCGCTCGAACTCCCAGCGATAATAGGTGCCGCTCGCAAAACGGTAGCGGATACAGGGGTGGTCCTTCAGATCATGAGGTGTGACCGGTTTAGGGAAACGCTGAAAATATTCCGGCGAGCCGACGATCGCCGTGCGCTGACGAGGGCCAATAGGAATAGCGATCATGTCGGCCGCGATGCTTTCTCCGAACCGTATGCCGGCATCGAAACCGGCGGAAACCGTGTCCACGAGCGCATCGTCCACGACGATTTCCATTTCGATGGCCGGATAAGCCCTCAAGAACCGTGACACGATTGGCAGCAGCACCATCCTGGCGGCGGGGCGCGGGGCGTTGATGCGCAGCTTGCCGTAGGGCTGGCCGCGGAATTTATCGAGATCTTCGAGAGCATCGTCGATATCGAGGAAAGCGGGGCGGATGCGATCGAACAGGCGCTCTCCGGCCTCCGTCAACCCGACACCGCGCGTGGTGCGATTAACCAGCCGCACATCCAACCTCTCCTCGATCGCGCGCAACGAATGGCTGAGCGCTGAAGGCGTCACGCCGAGCTCCACCGCCGCCTTGCGAAAACTGCGGTGTTGGGCAATCGCCAGGAAGATAGCCAGATCGGTCGAACGGATACGCCGCATTGATGAGAATTTCTCAGCACTTTATGGAAGAGAAAGTAGATTATCTCAACGATGCCATCAAGCTACCTTTCTCCTGCAAGCGAATTCCACCCCTGGAATTGCCAACCCACGAAGGAGAAAATCATGCGTGTTTGGTTCATCACGGGCGCATCCCGCGGCTTTGGCGCCCTCATCGCCCAAGAAGCCCTCGCCGCCGGCGACGCCGTTGTCGCTACGGCCCGCAATCCCGCCGGTCTGGCAGAGAAGTTCGGCAACCATCCGAGCCTCCTGCCCGTCGCCCTCGACGTCTCGAACGAAGCGCAGGCTCATGAGGCCGCCGCGGCCGCCGTCAAGCGCTTCGGAAAGATCGATATCCTTGTCAACAATGCCGGTTACGGGCTGCTCGGCGCCGTGGAAGAAGCAACGGCCGAGGAGATCGAGAAGCTCTATGCCACCAACGTCTTTGGCCTGCTGAAGGTGACGCGCGCCATCCTGCCGCATATGCGCCGGCAGCGCTCGGGCCATGTCATCAACATGTCCTCGGTCGGAGGCTATCAGAGCCATGCCGGCTGGGGCGTCTACTGCTCGACAAAGTTCGCGGTCGAAGGCCTATCGGAGGCAATGGCGGCGGAACTCAAGCCGCTTGGCATCAAGGTCACGGTTGTCGAACCCGGCTTCTTCCGCACCGACTTCCTTGATGAGAGCTCGCTTGCCGTCAGCCCGAGCTCGATTGCCGACTACAGGGACACGCCGGCCGGCGTCATGCGCGATTTCGCCGCCGGTCACAATCACGCCCAGCCCGGCGATCCCAACCGCCTTGCAAAATCGATGATCACGCTTGCCCATTCGGCGAACCCACCGCTGCGCATGCCCTTCGGCTCGGATACAATTGGCGCGATCGAGGCCAAGAACGAGTATGTCGCCAAGGAACTGGCCGACTGGCGCGAACTGGCCGTCTCGACTGACTTCCCGACGGATGCCGCCTAAATATTCAGAGGCATAACGCAAAAAAGCCGGGGCAAAACCCCGGCTTTTTCTTCAGGCTTAAGCCTTTGGGTAATCAGAACTTGACGCCGATACCGACCTTGACGCTCTGTTCGTCGTAGCCGCGAGAGAACCGACCGGAGTCGAGGTCGAAGTTCTTCTTGCCGTAGTCCGTGTAACGGTACTCGAGGCGAGCCGTGATGTTGTTGGTGATGAAGGTTTCAGCACCTGCACCGACCGTGTAACCAACAGCCGTCTTGCTGTCAGACGAGGTGTCGTCGGAGAGCTTGTTCTGGCCGAGTGCCAGACCGGCCGTGCCGTACAGCATGAACGGGTTGAAGTCGTAACCGAGGCGACCGCGAACCGAGCCGTTGACACCGTTCTTGGCGGTCAGGCCGTTGCGGGTGCTGTCGGCGCCGGAGTAGCCGAGGTCAGCTTCGATACCATATACGATCTGGCCCTGCTGCCAGTTGTAGCCGGTGAAGGCCTGGCCGCCCCAGGCGTAAGCGTCGCCGTTGCGGTTGAAGTGACCGGCGTTCCAGTCGCCAGCGCCACCGATGTAGAAGCCGGACCAGTTGTTGACGGCCGGAGCTGCTTCCTGGGCGACGGGCGGCTGCGGAATCTGCTCAACAGCGTCAGCAGCCTGAGCTGCGGTGTAGCCGCCGAGAGCGAAAGCGGAGACCATGAGGGTCGTGATAAGAGTACGCATACTTTTCTCCTTTCAGTCCGGTGTGCCCCGCTTACTGTCCTTGACTTCGAAGCGCCACGAGCAATTAAAACATATCCCTCCCGGATCGAGGTTGAAATTGGAATGCAAATGAGGAATTGGAAGAGCCAAAATATGATATCATTGTGGCACAGACGTGGCTGAATTTCGATGTTGCTTCATCGCAACAGAGGAATTGTTAACCCTAATCATCGGTTAAACTGTGTATACTTATTTTAAACTAAATATATCTCAAGTTTTACATAAGAAACCCCAAAGCGCATCATTCGCTCATGCATCTTTTCATATGGTGTATCGACGCCCTATATGAGCATCGATTGGGTAACGACGAGCAAAAGGCGATCTCTTGAGCCAGGAAAAACTACGTACGGCGCTGATAACCGGCGCTTCCAAAAGAATAGGCCTGGCAATTGCCGAGGATTTGTCGGCTAATGGCTTCGCCGTGGCATTGCATGCCAATCAGTCCCTCGCCGAGGCCGAGGAAATTGCGGCGAAACTGCGGCAAATGGGCCGGAGAGCCATTGCGATCAAGGCGGATCTGCAGAATTTGGGCGAGACTTCAACCCTTGTCGAAAGGGTTGCGGATTCTCTCGGTCCGCTCGATCTTCTGGTGAATAATGCCTCAGCCTTCCTCGGCGATTCCGCCGATCATTTTGACGAAGAAGCCTTCGAGGCGCATTTCGCAATCCATGTGCGGGCGCCGTCGATTCTGGCTGCCGATTTCGTCCGGCAGCTTCCCGAACCGCATCCGGGCCTGATCGTCAACATGGTCGATCAGCGGGTCTGGGCACTCAATCCGCGCTTCTATTCCTATACACTGTCGAAAGCCGCCCTCTGGACGGCGACTCAGACGATGGCGCAGAGCTTTGCGCCGCGTATCCGCGTCAACGCGATCGGCCCAGGCCCGACGGTGCGCAGCGTGCGGCAGACCGAAGAGGACTTTCAAGCGCAGATCGACGGCCTCATATTAAAGGCGGCGCCCGGGCTCGAAGAATTCGGCCGGACCATCCGCTTTCTTTTTGACACGCCCTCGATCACGGGCCAAATGATAGCGCTCGATGGCGGCCAGCACCTTGCCTGGGAAACGCCAGACGTGTCGGAGAGTGCAGAATGAATGGAAGAAAGCTGCCTGACGGCGGCGTTCTCTATGACGAATCAGAGGATATCGAAGACGACATCGAGGTGGAAGGCGATGCCGCAGCCTCCCCTATTGCGCCTGTCGACTGGAACGAAGGCGGAAAGAACGAGACGGGACTGCGCGGCGCCGAGCTGATCGCCGAATTCGTCAAGCGGCTGCCCAACAATCCCGGCGTCTACCGCATGTTCAACGAGGCCGGCGACGTGCTTTACGTCGGCAAGGCCAGGAACCTGAAGAAGCGCGTTTCCAACTATGCCTTGGGCAAGGTGCACTCCAACCGCATCGCCCGCATGGTGCGCGAAACCGCCAATATGGAATTCGTGACCACGCGGACGGAGACGGAAGCGCTGCTGCTGGAAGCGAATCTCATCAAGCGCTTGCGTCCGCGCTTTAACGTTCTGCTGCGCGACGACAAATCCTTTCCCTATATTCTGATTACGGGCGATCATCGCGCGCCGGCGATCTTCAAGCATCGCGGCGCCCGCGCCCGCAAGGGCGACTATTTCGGCCCCTTCGCTTCGGCGGGCGCCGTCGGGCGCACCATCAATTCGCTGCAGCGCGCGTTCCTGATCCGCACCTGCACCGATAGCGTCTTCGAGACGCGCACGCGGCCCTGTCTGCTCTATCAGATCAAGCGCTGTTCCGGCCCCTGCACGCATGAGATCAGCGATGCAGGCTATGCTGAACTGGTACAGGAGGCGAAGGACTTCCTTTCCGGCAAGAGCCAGAACGTCAAGGCGCATATGGCCGAGGCGATGAATGCTGCCGCCGAAGATCTGGATTTCGAACGCGCCGCCATTTTCCGCGACCGTCTGGCGGCGCTCTCGCATGTGCAGAGCCATCAGGGCATCAACCCGGCCGGCGTCGAGGAAGCCGATGTCTTCGCCATCCACCACGAGGGCGGCATTTCCTGCATCCAGGTCTTCTTCTTCCGAACCGGACAGAACTGGGGCAACCGTGCCTATTTCCCGAAGGCCGATCCATCGCTCTCGGGTGCTGAAGTGCTGAACGCTTTCCTCGCGCAATTCTATGACGACAAGCCTGTACCGCGGCAGATCCTGCTGTCGGAGACCATCGAGGAAATCGAACTGCTGGCAGCGGCCCTCAGCGAGAAGGCCGGTCATAAGGTTACGATCCTCGTGCCGCAACGCGGCGAGAAGCGCGATCTGGTCGAACATGTCATTGCCAATGCGCGTGAGGCGCATGGCCGCAAGCTGGCGGAAACCGCCTCGCAATCGCGGCTGCTCGAAGGCTTCAAGGAAACGTTCAAGCTTCCCTACACGCCGCAGCGCATCGAGATTTACGACAACTCTCACATCATGGGCACGAATGCGGTCGGCGGCATGGTCGTGGCCGGGCCGGAAGGCTTCGTCAAAAACCAGTACCGCAAGTTCAACATCAAATCGACCGACATCACGCCGGGCGACGACTTCGGCATGATGCGCGAAGTCATGACCCGCCGTTTCTCTCGTCTCCTGAAGGAGGAAGGCAAGCCCGACCGCAGCGGCGAGACCGACGCCAGCGTCGATGCCGCCGATCGCGCCTTCCCCGCCTGGCCCGATGTCATCCTCATCGACGGCGGCCAAGGGCAAATGACGGCCGTGCGCGCCATTCTCGATGAGCTCGGGATCACCGACAGTGTCATCGCCATCGGCGTCGCCAAGGGCGTCGACCGCGAAGCCGGGCGTGAGCGTTTCTTCGCCCCTTCGCGCGAAAGCTTCTCGCTCCCGCCGCGCGATCCCGTGCTCTATTTCATCCAGCGCATGCGCGACGAGGCGCACCGCTTCGCAATCGGCTCGCATCGCGCCCGGCGCAAGAAGGAGATGGTGAAGAACCCGCTCGACGAGATCGGTGGCATCGGCCCTTCGCGCAAGCGCGCGCTTCTCCAGCATTTCGGCACCGCGAAGGCCGTGTCACGCGCCGCGCTTTCCGACCTGATGGCAGTCGAGGGCATTTCCGAAGCGGTGGCGCGTCAGGTCTATAACCATTTCCACGAGGACGCCGCGAAATAGGGAAAGCTCGTCGCAAATTCCACGCAATAGCGGTGAAAAAACAGAAACAATATTGACGATAAACTGACCAACCCATCATCTAGGGTGTGACCACCAAAAAGTGCGGAGCGGTTTTTGGGATCACACTCCATCAGACGACTTCAGCGGGATGGGATCAACAGTGCCCAATCCGGTTCGGTCGAGACAACAGAAACGAAACGATTTCCATGGCTTCGCGCGCTTACAGCATCCCCAATCTGCTCACCTACGGCCGCATTATCTGCGTACCCCTGATCGTTCTTTGCTTCTTCATCGAGGGTAAGCTGGAGGGCTCCGATTTTGCGCGCTGGGTCGCGCTCTGGATCTTCATCATCGCCTCGATCACCGATTTCCTCGACGGCTATCTCGCGCGCATCTGGAACCAGACCTCGAATATCGGCCGAATGCTCGATCCGATTGCCGACAAACTGCTGGTCTCCGCGATCCTGCTTCTGGTTGCCGCCGACGGTACCATTGCCGGCTGGTCGCTCTGGGCCGCCATCATCATCCTCTGCCGCGAAATCCTGGTTTCGGGCCTGCGTGAGTATCTGGCGGCGTTGAAGGTCAGCGTTCCCGTGACGCGCATCGCAAAATGGAAGACGACGGCCCAGCTCGTCGCCATCGCCTTCCTTCTGGCTGGGCCGGCAGGCGACAAGGTGCTACCCTACACGACAGAGATGGGCATCGTCCTGCTCTGGGTCGCAGCGCTTTTGACCATCTATACCGGCTATGACTATTTCCAGGCCGGGCTAAAGCATGTCGTGGATGAGGAATGATGACGAAACTCGTCTATTTCGCCTGGGTGCGTGAGCGGATCGGTAAGGCCGAGGAAGAGATTTCCCTGCCCGCCGATGTCGTCACCGTCGGCGATCTCCTGAGTCACTTGAAAGGCTTGGGCGAGGAATACGAGGCGGCACTTCAATTCCCCCAGGCGATCCGCGTCGCTATCAACATGGAACATGCGGAGCACGATGAGCCGATCGCCGGAGCGCGGGAGATCGGGCTCTTCCCGCCGATGACCGGGGGGTGAGGAGCGGTCGGGCGAAGCCCGAGTAATCGATCCAGTGAATCGATTGCAGCGACGAACGCCCTGAGCCTTAGCGAAGGGTCGGGAGGCACCTCAGCATGTTTGCGAAGCCGATCAAGGAAATTGCGATGATTTCACCATTCGTCAAAGTCCAGCGCGAGGATTTCGATCTCCAGGCGGAGATCGATCGGCTAGCCGCCGGGCGGCGCGATATCGGCGCTGTCGTGACCTTCTCGGGCCTCTGCCGTGACGAAGGGGGCGCGCTCGGTGCCCTCGAACTCGAACATTATCCCGGCATGGCGGAAGCGGAGATCACCCGCATCGCCAGACTAGCCATCGAGCGTTTCGAGCTTCTCGGCCTGACCGCCATCCATCGCTTTGGCAAGATCGCGCCCGGCGAGAACATCGTGCTCGTCATTGCCGCGGCACCGCATCGGCAGGCCGCCTTCGACGGCGCCAATTTCGTCATGGATTTTCTGAAGACCTCTGCTCCCTTCTGGAAGAAGGAGCACGGCAAGGATGGCGAAGAAGGCGGCTGGGTTTCCGCCAGGGATGCCGACGATGCCGCGCGAGCCAGGTGGGCCGGCAACAAATAGGCTTCAGGGAACCACTCTTTCACGACGGCTCATGACCAGCAGCAGGACGAGCAGCGAGAAGATGACGAAGTCGCGCCACAGGAACGGGCCGTAGGCACCCCACATGGTTTCGAAGAGGCCGAGAAGTGCCGCCCCACCAGCCGATTTCAGCGGATCGGAATAGCCGCCGACGGCCGCGATCATCAGCACCTTGAGCCCGAACATCAGCCCTGCCCCAAAATCCATCGTTCCATAGTAGGAAGTAGCCAGCAGGCCGCAGATGGTTGCGACGAGGGCTGACGCGACATAGGCCAGCAGGAAGACGCGGTTGGCGCTGGCGCCGCAGAGCTCGGCAGCAAGGGAATCGTCCGTCACCGCCCGCCAGATACGCCCCCAGCCGGTGTATTTCAGCACATAGGCGCCCGCGAGGATGACAAGGATCATCAGGGCCGTATTGAGCAGCTGGATTTCCGTCAGCGTCACGCGGAAATCGCCGCTATCCCAGAAGACGACAGCATCGTTCAGGAAGGATGGCAGCCAGATGCCACGCGTATTCGAGGCAAGCCGCGCCGTTTCCATCAGGATGATCATCATGCCGAGTGCCGCAACGATGACGGTATTCGGCGATTTTCGCGACAGCGGCAGCATGATTGCACGGCCGACGAGGAAGCTGGTGCCGATCGTATAGCCGACGGCGACGACGGCACCGAAGGCAAAGGCGGCCGGCAGAACCAGATACATCTTGGTGTAGCCGACATCGGTAAAGAGCACGAGCATCTGGCCGGCAAAGGCAAACAGCGCGCCATAGGTGATATCGGCCCGCTTCATGACCCCGAAGGCAATGGAATAGCCGAAGGCCAGCGTCGCATACAGTGCAGCGAGCGGAACGGCATTCGCCAGTTGCTGCAGAAGATAAGCCATTCCATCTCTCCGAAGAACCAGCAAATAGTAACTGGCAAAATGAATTTTACCAGTTATAATTTTCGCCATGAGTTTTTCCTGGACCCCACATCGCTTCTCCGGCGGCGCACTCGCGCTCGATGTCGCCAACAGCGTGATCCTGCGCCATGACGACGGGCGTCGGATCGACCGCTTCGAGGCACCGGGACAGATGGATAGCTTCCCGAAGGCGGCTGCCAATTTCTGCGCGGAGCGAGCGCTCTTCGGCGATATCCTGCCCGTGAAGCGGGAAAACCAGGCCGATTTCGTTGCCCTCCGCGAGTTGATCGACCGCTATTTCCGGGCACGCATTCTTGGCGAGGCTGTCGATCTGCTGCTTGCGGATCTGCTTGCGGCATTGGCGAAAGTTCTGAAACGAGCCTCATCCGGTGGACTCGATGCCGCGACCGTGCATTCGACGCTGCGCCTCATCGCCATGCCCGATCCCGAACGAATGAAAATATGCCGCAACTGCGGCTGGCTCTTCATCGACCGCAGCAAGAACAAAAGCCGCGCCTGGTGCGACATGGCGGTTTGCGGCAACCGAGCCAAGGCTAGCCGGCACTACCGGCGCAAGAAGGAGGAGACTGCGCCATGACAATAAGAAGGATTATGCTGACAACAATAAGTGTCGGGATCATCGCCGGCCTGGCGCTGGCCGGCTGCCAGAGGAAAGACGACGAAGGCCCGACCCAGCTCACCGGTCGCCTTTTCGTCTTCAACTATCGCGTGGCGAGCGCAAGCTACATGATCACGCTCAAGAAGATCGCCCCGATCCCGGAGGGAACAAAGGCGATCGCGGAATTCGAAAATCCCGCGGGCGGCAACCCACTCGTCGTCACCCAGAAGATCTATACATTCTGGGACAAGATCACGCTGGAAAGCCCGGACCTGCACTGCGTGCGCAAGGACCGCCCCTATGCCGTCTCGATCAAGCTGGTGGATGCCAGCGACAAGACTATCCAGACGATCAAGACCGAAGTCAAATCCGATCTCGACCAGACCGTGCTGCCGACGAAACCGCTGGTCGTCGGCCCGGTCTATACCGCCAATCCGGATGTCTTCAAAGGTGACGGCAGCGCCGATTACGGGAAGGATATGGCCTGCCCGGCTTGAGAGGCAGCAGCGGGATAGTCTCCTCTTCCCACTCGCGGTAGGACAATCACATATGGGGTAATCAGCGCCGGAAATCCCTTCTCCCCTCGGGGAGAAGGTGGCCCGAAGGGTCGGATGAGGGGGTTACGATTTGAATTCATGAATTTTGGTGGTCTTGGCGCGCACCCCCTCATCCGCCTTGCGGCACCTTCTCCCCAAGGGGAGAAGGAGGACGGCGGCGATTTCAGTTCATATGCGATACCCCCTGCCGCCCACGGGGAGAGGGAGTCTAATTTGCCTGCATGAAAAAAGCCGGGATGCGAGGTCCCGGCTTTCATGAGTCAATTCAAATCGTTCAGCGCTGAAGCTGAGAGGCTGATTCAGCCGACGATTTCGGTTTCGGAGAACCAGTAGGCGATTTCGACGGCAGCCGTTTCCGGAGCGTCCGAGCCGTGAACGGAGTTTTCGCCGATCGAAAGGGCGAAGGTCTTGCGGATCGTGCCTTCGGCAGCGTTGGCCGGGTTGGTCGCGCCCATGATTTCGCGGTTCTTCAGGATGGCGTTTTCGCCTTCCAGAACCTGAACGACGGTCGGGCCGGAGGTCATGCCTTCAACGAGTTCGCCGAAGAACGGACGTTCCTTGTGAACGGCGTAGAAGCCTTCAGCTTCGCGCTTGCTCATCCAGACGCGCTTGGAGGCGATGACGCGCAGGCCATTGTCTTCAAAAACCTTGGTGATGGCGCCGGTCAGGTTGCGCTTCGTCGCATCCGGCTTGATCATCGAGAAAGTACGTTCAATCGCCATGGGTCCATTCCTTGTAATCAGAGAAAAGTGGGCGGTCTTTACCTGCCCCAAGGCCCGAAAACAAGGGGGATCGGCCAATTTCACGCCGCTGTCACAGTCCGAGCAGCTGATTCGCGATCTGCTGGGTGGCGAAGCGGCTGTCCGCCACCAAACTTCGCGATAAAATCACCACCACTATAAGAGGAGACGCATATGCTCAAACATTTCAAGATGCTTGCCGACTATAATCGCTGGGCCAATGTCCAGGTCTACAATGCCGCAGCAGACCTCAGCGACGCCGAATTTCACGAAGACCGCGGCGCCTTCTTCGGCTCGCTCCACGGAACGCTCAATCATCTGCTGATAGCGGACCGGCTGTGGATGCACCGTTTCAACGGCACTGGCGGCGTACCTGCGTCACTCGATACCGTCCTACATGACACCCTTGAAGGCCTTTACAGCTTACGGGAGGCGGAAGATCGAAATATCATTACTTGGTTGGAAACGCTCGATGCCGATGCACTTGCCTCCGACATCACCTATACCTCGATCCTGCGCCCGGGCGCCATCACCGTTCCCCTCCATGCGGCGGTATCCCATATGTTCAACCATCACACCCATCACCGCGGCCAGTGCCACACTATCCTCACATCCATGGGCAAGCCGTCACTGGTGCTGGACCTCCTGCATTTTCTGCGCAGCGAAGGACAGCACTGGATGTAGCCAAGGGGAGAACCGTCGTTTCCCATCTTCGCCCAGACGTTGATCACATGCCTCATTTTGTTGCGCTGCGGCGAGGATCGGCCGTCTTGTTCATGTTCCCTTAACCTGCCGACCTGCAGATTGATAAGATATATCAGCTCACGGTCCAAAGGCAGGCATGAAGAACTCGCAGACAAGCGTTTCGGCATATTCCATCGATGACGATGAAACGGAAACCGAGCTTGAGGTTATCGGCCGCTTCATGACGCGGCTGAAGGTGAAAAACCTGCCGCGCAACTATCAGCTCTTCTATGAAGCGCTCTATGGCCAGGACCGCTGTCTTGCCGAAGAGATCGAGGCGCTTGGCCCCCTTCCCCCGCAAAGCGGGCTCGACGAGATTGGCCTGAAGCATCGCCTTGTCAGCCATTGCGGGCTGGTGGCGCGCAAATCCGAGAGCGACGCGGCCGAGATGCTGCGCGAAGTCGCCGATCAGCTCGCCAAGGGGCTGATGAAAAAGCAGCATTTTGCCCGCGAGATCGACACGACTCCGCATGCCAATGCTGCACTCGACAGCCTCAATGCCTCGCTCAGCAATCTCATGCTCTATGAAACGGAGCTGACCGAGCGGCTGCGTAACTGCGCCAATCTCTCGAAATCCTCGCAGAAGGCCGGCGCCTAAGCGCCGTCCCGCTCTTGCCTTCAGCGTCGAGTTCGGCCAAAACCGCGCCATGATTTCGATTTCAGACCTTTCCGCCCGCATTGCCGGCCGCCTTCTCATCGACCATGCCAGCGTGACGCTTCCGGCGGGCACGAAGGCTGGCCTCGTCGGCAAGAACGGTGCTGGCAAATCCACGCTGTTCAGGATCATCACCGGCGATCTCGCTGCCGAGAGCGGCTCGGTCTCGATCCCCCGCAATGCCCGCATCGGCCAGGTGGCGCAGGAGGCACCCGGCACCGAGGAGCCTTTGATCGATATCGTCCTGGCAGCCGACAAGGAACGCTCCGCATTGCTTGCGGAAGCCGAGACCGCAACCGATCCGCACCGCATCGCCGATATCCAGACGCGGCTTGCCGATATCGATGCGCATTCGGCTGAAGCGCGCGCCGCCAGTATCCTTGCCGGCCTCGGCTTCGACCATGAGGCGCAGAAGCGCCCCGCCTCCTCCTTCTCCGGTGGCTGGCGCATGCGCGTTGCGCTCGCGGCCGTCTTGTTTTCCGAGCCGGATCTGTTGCTGCTCGACGAACCGACGAACTATCTCGACCTTGAAGGCACGCTCTGGCTGGAGGACTACATCCGCCGCTATCCGCACACGGTCATCATCATTTCGCACGACCGCGATCTGCTGAACACGGCCGTTAATTCCATCGTGCATCTCGACCAGAAGAAGCTCACCTTCTATCGCGGCTCCTACGATCAGTTCGAGCGGCAGAAGGCTGAGGCCGACGAGTTGCAGATGAAGGCGAAGGCGAAGAACGATGCAGCCCGCAAGCACCTGCAGAGCTTCATCGACCGCTTCAAGGCCAAGGCCTCGAAGGCGCGGCAGGCGCAATCGCGCATCAAGGCACTGGAGCGCATGGGCACCGTCGCCGCCGTCATCGAAGACCATGTGATGGGCTTCAGCTTTCCGGAACCCGAAAAGCAGCCCGCCTCGCCGATCATCGCAATCAGCAGCGGTGCCGTCGGCTATGAGCCGGGCAAGCCGATCCTGAAACGGCTGAACCTGCGCATCGATGCCGACGACCGCATCGCGCTGCTCGGCTCCAACGGCAACGGCAAATCGACCTTCGCGAAGTTCATTTCCGGGCGGCTGGGCGCAGAAAGCGGCGAAGTCAGGCTCGCACCGAACCTGAAGATCGGCTTCTTCGCCCAACACCAGCTCGACGATCTCATCCCCAACCAGACGGCCGTCGAGCATGTCCGCCGCCGCATGCCCGAAACGCCGGAAGCGAAGGTGCGCGCCCGCGTCGCGCAGATGGGGCTTGCGACGGAGAAGATGGACACGCAGGTCAAGGATCTCTCCGGCGGCGAGAAGGCACGGCTTCTCATGGGCCTTGCCGCCTTCGACGCACCGAACCTGCTGATCCTCGACGAACCGACGAACCATCTCGATATCGACAGCCGCAACGCGCTGATCCAGGCGCTGAACGATTATTCCGGCGCCGTCATCCTGATCTCGCACGACCGTCACCTGATCGAAGCCACCGTCGATCGGCTGTGGCTGGTGCGCGACGGCACCGTCTCGACCTTCGACGGCGATCTTGAAGAATACCGCAGCCTCGTTGTTGCCAGCCCGAAAGCCAAGGACGACAAGGCCAAGGCAAATACCAGCGACGATTCCGTTTCCAAAGCGGATCAGCGCAAGCTTAATGCCGATCGGCGCGCCTCGCTGGCGCCGCTCAAGAAGAAGATCAATGAAATCGAATCCTTGACCGGCAAGCTTGAGAAACTGATTCAGGCTCTTGACGCAGAACTTGCGGACCCCGCCCTCTATGAGAAGGCACCGGCCAAGGCTGCGGGAAAGGCAAAACAGCGTGCCGATGCGGCAGAAAAGCTCGCGGCGGCCGAGGAGCAGTGGCTGGAACTTTCATCGGAATATGAGAGCGGCATGGCCAGCTGAAGCTGACCGCTTGTTAAGGAATTCGCGGCCGCTCCTAACCGATCATTAACCATAACTGCAGAATATGCGCTCAACTTTCATAGACATAGTGTTGAGCGATTCTGATGAACTACCGTGTGTTGCTGGCTGGCCTCGCCGTGTCCCTGGCTCTCGGAGGATGTGCCACGAAACCAGGCAATGAAGCGTCGCTCAAGAGCAGCTATGCCGCCGAAGAGCCGCGTCACAAGCCGCTGAAGGCCAACGATCCCATCGAGATGGAGCCGAAGAAATGGCTCGTCGCCGATCTCGAAACAAGGAGTGACCTGGCGGGCATGAATGGCCCGCACAATCTCGCCGGCCGGACGCTGGAGGTCTCGTCGCTCAAAGATATCAGGCTCGCCGACAAGGAGGTCATCCTGACCTTCGATGACGGCCCGGCTCCCGGCAAGACGGAGCGCATTCTCGCCACGCTCGACAAATTCGGCGTCAAGGCCGCCTTCATGATGGTCGGCGAAATGGCGCAGGCACATCCGGCGACGGCACGCGAGGTGCTTGCGCATGGCGATGCGATCGGCAGCCACACCTTCCGCCATCCGGATCTCGACAAGATGACCTTCGACGCGGCGATGACCGAGATCGCCCGCGGCAAGGATGCCGTCACCAAGGCGATCGGCACGGACGTTCCCTTCTTCCGCTTCCCCTATCTTGCCGACTCCAAACGCCTGCGCACGGCGATTGCCGCTCGCGACATGATCGTCATGGATGTCGATATCGACAGCAAGGATTACTTCACTTCGACTCCAGCCTCAGTGGTCGATCGCACCATGAAGCAGCTCCATCAGCGCGGCCGCGGCATCGTTCTGATGCACGACATCCATCAGCGCACGGTTAGGATGCTGCCCGTTCTCCTCAGCCGACTGGAGAATGAGGGCTACAAGGTCGTCACGCTGAAATACAAGCGCGAACCGGCCCCGGCGAGCAATATGGTCGCACAGGCCGACACAAAGATGGTCCGCTAAGGCGGGTCGACACCGAAAAATCTATGACCGATACGGGCGCGGAAGCATGGTTGCTTCAGCGCCCGTATTTTGGTTTGCTGAGGGCGACCACCACCAACAATGGAATGGCGAGCCCCATGCACCTTCACCTTGAACGCGACGACGACCCACAAACTCTGCAGTTCGTTGCAGAGAAGGATACCGAATCCGAGCGGCTGCTAATGACGCCGGAATTCGAGGCGGATCGCAACGCGATCAAGGAGATGATCGAACGCGAGGATCGGCTGATCGCCACGACCCGGCGCGGCAGCTGGCTGTTCGATTTTCATCGCAGCGCCGATCATCCGCTCGGTTGCTGGTATCGGCTGCCGGCCGATCTTACCCCTCTACCCGACGCTCCCTGGGAACCAATCTTCGATCTCGACGCCTTCTGCGCCGAGGAGGGCAGAAAATGGCTCTGGCGCGGTGCGCTCACCTGCCCCTGGGAGCCGACGCGCGTGCTGCTTTGCCTTTCCGATGGCGGCTCCGATCCCATTCGGATGCTCGAATTCGATTGCGAGACGAAGAGCATCGTCGAAGGCGGCTTCGACACGCCGGCCGTGCGCAGTCACGCGACCTGGCTCAGCCGCGACGAAATCGCCTATTTCGGCTCCATCGACCGCGAATCCTCGACGCGTTCCGGTTGGCCGCGTGTCGGCCGCCGCCTGAGGCGTGGTCAGGTGCCGTCCGATGCACCGGCACTCTATGCCGCCGATGACAGCGACATCTATGGCTCCTGTTCGGTCTTCGATCCGCAACTCGCCGGTCTGGCGACGGGAGATGCGGCTAGGCCGATCCGTATTTTTAGCGCAGGTCACGAAATCGGCAGCGCCAGCCATTTCATCGAGGATGGGGACGGTTCGCTGCGGCGGATCGACCTGCCGAAGGATGCCGAGTTCGGGTTCAACCACTCCCATCTGATCTGGCTTGCCAAGACAGACGAACGGATCCCGGCCGGCAGCCTGGCCCTGCAACCCCTGCCTCGAGAGCCCGGCAAGACCGGTATCGATGCAAGACGCATCCTGTTTTCGCCCAATGACCGACAATCGGTTTCGCAATTCCTTTTGATGCGCGAATGGTGCGTCTTCATCGTCTCGGACAATATGCAACCGCATCTCTTCGTTCTCGACCTGACGAGCGCCGATGCCGAAATCCGCGAAATCGCACTGCCTGATGATGTTCAGACGGTGTCGGTCGCCCCGCTCTATTCCGATCTGCATCTCGGTGACGACACGCTGCAGGTCTATGGCGCGGGCTTTCTGCAGCCGCCCTCCTCCTACCGGCTGGATCTTGGCGATCGCAAGGCCCCGCTTGAACTCAAGCACATTGCCAGTTCGCCGACCTATTTCGACAGCGAAGGCATGACGTCCCTCCTGCTGGAAGCTACCTCCGAGGACGGGACGAAGGTGCCCTATCATATCGTACTGCCGAAGGCCTGGACCAAGGGCGAACTGCCGGTGCTGCAATATGGCTACGGCGGCTTCGACGTCCCGCTCGGCCCATATTATTCCGGGGTCATCGGCCGCTGGCTGGAACAGGGTAACGCCTTTGTGACGGCCTATATTCGCGGCGGAGGCGAATTCGGGCCGAACTGGCATCGCGTCGCAAAAGGCCAGGGTCGCCACAGGGCATTCACGGACTTTGCCGCCGTCGCCCGCGACCTCGTCGCCCGCGGCTATACCAAGCCATCGCGCATAGCCGGCAATGGCGGCAGCAATGGAGGTTTGCTGACTGGCGTCATGGCGACACGCTATCCGCAGGATTTCGGCGCGATCTGGTGCCAGGTGCCTGTTCTGGATATGACCCGCTTCCATGTCTTCCCGGCCGGAAAAGCCTGGATCGACGAATATGGCGATCCCGACAATCCGGCTGATCGCGATTACCTGCTGAGCTATTCGCCGCTGCACAATGTCAAGCCTACCTCCGAGATCACGTATCCGTCGATCTACATCGAAAGCTCGAGCAATGACGACCGGGTTCATCCTTCGCATGCCCGGCGCTTCGCCGCCCAGCTGGAAGCGCTCGGCCATCATCCGCTGTTCCACGAATTCGGCTCGGGTGGCCATGGCGGCGACGGCGCATCAATCGAGCTCGCGACGCGCACGGCTCTGGGTTACAGTTTTTTGCGGGAGACGATCGTGAAGGGCAAAAGCCTTTAGATCACGCTTACGGCTCGCAGCAAAAATCAATGGTTGCACCAGCTTCCGATACGCTTGAAACGCGCCGAGCGGCATGATTAGCTGCGGCCGTGATTACGAAGAGCGGGCGAGTCCGCCCCGCTCGTATCCGGGGGGAGTAATAGATGGATCGTCGTTCATTTCTGCGGAAAGCCGGCGTCGCCGGCGCCGGGTCGGTGGCAGCGGCTGCAACACTTGCAGCACCGGCCATTGCGCAGAGCAATCCGAAAATCAACTGGCGCCTCACATCGTCGTTTCCGAAGTCGCTCGATACGATCTATGGCGGCGGTGAAGTGCTATCGAAATATGTTTCCGAGGCTACCGACGGCAATTTCAACATCCAGGTATTTGCAGCCGGCGAAATCGTGCCTGGCCTGCAGGCTGCAGACGCAACTTCGGCCGGAACCGTCGAAGCCTGTCATTCGGTCGCCTATTATTATTGGGGCAAGGATCCGGTCTGGGCCTTGGGAGCTGCCGTTCCTTTCGCGCTCAATGCCCGTGGCATGAATGCCTGGCAATATCACGGCGGCGGCATCGATCTCTTCAATGAATTCCTGGCGACGCAGGGGCTGATCGGCTTCCCGGCCGGCAATACCGGCGTGCAGATGGGCGGCTGGTTCCGCAAGGAAATCAACACGGTTGCCGATCTCAAGGGGCTGAAGATGCGTATCGGCGGCTTTGCCGGCAAGGTGGTCGAGCGCCTCGGCGTCGTGCCGCAGCAGCTCGCCGGCGGCGACATCTATCCGGCACTCGAGAAAGGCACGATCGATGCGGCCGAATGGGTCGGCCCCTATGACGACGAGAAGCTCGGCTTCTACAAGGTGGCACCCTATTACTACTATCCCGGCTGGTGGGAAGGTGGCCCGACGGTGCATGTCATGTTCAACAAGGCCGCCTATGAAGGCCTGCCGAAGGCTTATCAATCGCTGCTGCGCACGGCCGCGCAGGCGACCGACGCCAACATGCTGCAGAAATACGACTACCTGAACCCCGCCGCCATCAAGCGGGTCGTGGCCGAAGGGGCGAAGCTCAGGCCCTTCAGCACCGAGATCCTGAATGCCTGCTTCGACAAGGCCAACGAGGTCTATGCGGAAATGGAAGCCAACAACCCGACCTTCAAGAAGATCTGGGAATCGATCAAGGGCTTCCGCGGCCAGCACTATCTCTACACTCAGGTCGCCGAATACAGCTACGATGTCTACATGATGACGCTGCAGCGCTCCGGGAAGATTTGAGCGACCGGTAGGTTCAAAAGAGAAAACCCCGGAGCGATGCTCCGGGGTTTTTCGTTGCGTCAGATCGACAAGCAGGCCGATGCAGACCGTATGTCTCAATTAAAAGACGGCGGCTGGCTGAGATCGTTGGCCGGCGGGTTTGACGCGCCGCCGCCCTTATCGGCTGGCTTGCTGTCAAGCGGATTGCCGCCTGGAAGCTGCAGGCCCGGCAGGCCGAGGCCGCCGCCATTATCCTGGCCGGGTGCGCCGAAGCCGGGGACCTCGATCTTGATCGTGTTGGGATCGACGCCGGTGCCGGCTCCCTTGTAGTGCATGACCATCTGCGGGAACATGATCGTCAACGCCACCATCAGGACCTGGATGCCGACGAAGGGCACGGATCCCCAGTAGATCTGCCCGGTCGTGACGGGCGCGATCTGCTTGCCGGTCACCCTGTCGAGATAGGGCACGCGCGCGGCCACCGAGCGGAGATAGAACAGCGCGAAGCCGAAGGGCGGATGCATGAAGCTCGTCTGCATGTTGACGCCGAGCAGCACGCCAAACCAGATGAGATCGATGCCGAGCTTTTCGGCAGCAGGTGCCAACAACGGTACGATGATGAAGGCAAGCTCGAAGAAATCGAGAAAGAAGGCCAGCACGAAGACAAGGATGTTGACGGCAATCAGGAAGCCGACCTCCCCGCCGGGCAGCGATACCAGCAGATGCTCGACCCAGACATGGCCATTGACGCCATAGAAGGTCAGCGAAAAGACGCGCGAGCCGATGAGGATGAACAGCACGAAGGCCGAAAGCCGGGTGGTCGAGGTCAGTGCCGAACGGATGACCTCCATGTTCAGCCGGCCTTTCGCAGCGGCCATTATGAGCGCGCCCACTGCCCCCATTGCGCCGCCTTCCGTCGGCGTCGCGATGCCGAGAAAGATCGTGCCAAGCACGAGGAAGATCAGCGCCAGCGGTGGAATGAGGACGATGATGACCTGCTGGGCCAGCCGCGACATCACGTTGAGCTTCATCCCCTTATCGAGCACGGCGATCGCGTAGATGAAGGCGACGCCAACCGTTGCACCGAGAATATCGGCGTTTTCGCCATAGGCGGGCGTCAGGTAAACGTGTGCGGCATAGGCCACGCCTGCGCATATCAACAATGCGATCAGCAGGGACGTGACGCCGGAGCCAAGCGAGCGAGCCTCCTTCGGCAATGCCGGCATGGAGTTCGGCTTCACGATCGACATGATCAATACATAGAGCATGTAGAGACCGGTCAGCACCAGGCCGGGAATCAGGGCGCCGGCATACATGTCACCGACCGAACGGCCGAGCTGGTCGGCAAGCACGATCAGGACGAGCGACGGCGGAATGATCTGCGCCAGCGTGCCGGAAGCGGCGATGACGCCGGAGGCGACCCGCCGGTCATAGCCATAGCGCAACATGATCGGTAGCGAGATCAGACCCATGGCAATGACCGAAGCGGCAACGACGCCGGTGGTGGCCGCCAGCAGCGCTCCGACGAAAATCACCGCATAGGCAAGCCCCCCGCGGATCGGCCCGAACAGCTGGCCGATCGTGTCGAGCAGGTCTTCGGCCATGCCGGATCGCTCCAGCACGATGCCCATGAAGGTGAAGAACGGGATCGCCAGCAGCGTGTCGTTCGACATCACCCCCCAGAATCGATCCGGCAACGCGTTGAGAAGCGGCCATGAGAGATTGATGGTCCCGCCCGAATAGGGTGCGAGCTCGACACCGATCCAGAAGAACAGAAGTCCGTTCGCAGCAAGCGCGAAGGCGACGGGATAGCCCAGAAGCAGGAAAATGATCAGCGAGGCGAACATGATCGGCGCCATGTTCACGGCAATGAATTCGAGCATCAGCGCGCCTCCCCGGTCGGGGTTTCGACATCGAGCGGCGCATGCGTCGGCACATAGGGAGTCGGATCATCCATATCGCCGCGCATGACGGCGATCTTCTTGATGATTTCGGAGATCCCCTGCAGCGCCAGCAGAAAGAAGCCCGCCAGCAACAAGGCCTTGCCCGGCCAGATGATCAGGCCGCCGGCACTCGAGGAAACTTCCCCTGATAGGAAGGAGATGCGGACATAGGGCACGAGATCGTAGACCATCAGCAGCACGAAAGGCATCAGGAACAGGCAGTGGCCGATGAGATCGATCCAGTGCTGCACGCGGCGCGGCAGGGAGCCGTAGATGATATCGATGCGGATATGCTCGTTCTGGCGCAGCGTATAGGCGGCGGCGAGCATGAAGGCGGCGCCGAACAGATACCATTGCGCTTCCAGCCAGGCATTGGACGATGTGTTGAAGACCTTGCGGACAACGGCATTTCCGGCGCTGACCAAGACAGCGACCAGAATAAGCCATGAGACTGATTTTCCGATGATCTCAGTCACATAGTCGACGATTCGGCTGAAGCCGAGCAATGTTTTCATGATTTCCCCCCGCAGCGATTCTTCCCGGATCTTTTGGCTGCGCAGAGGAAGAGTGCCGATTTCAGGCTGTGAATCAAGAGCCGGCACCCGTTTTCCAAGCATCAAGATTGGACCTGACGGCTGCATTTGCGATTTGCCGCCCTTGCCCGCATGCGGCATTCTGATAAAGATCGCATCAATAATCATACTAATCGAGAGACACCCATGTCCCCCATCAACCTCGCTATCGTCGGTGTCGGCAAAATTGTCCGCGACCAGCATCTTCCGTCCATCGCGAACAATGCGGATTTCAAACTGATCGCTACGGCAAGCCGTCATGGCACTGTCGAAGGGATCCCGGCCTTCACGACCATCGAAACCATGCTCGATGCCGTACCGGAGATCGACGCCGTTTCTCTCTGCATGCCGCCGCAATACCGCTATGAAGCCGCATACAAGGCGCTTTCGGCCGGCAAGCATGTTTTCCTGGAGAAGCCGCCGGGCGCGACGCTCAGCGAAGTGGCCGATCTCGAGGACCTGGCAAAAGGTAAGGGCGTCTCGCTTTTTGCAAGCTGGCATTCGCGCTATGCGCCGGCCGTGGAGGCTGCAAAGAGCTTCCTCGCCAGCACCAATATCCGCAGCGCTCATGTGATCTGGAAGGAAGATGTCCGTCACTGGCATCCGAACCAGGAATGGATCTGGCAGGCTGGCGGTCTCGGTGTCTTCGATCCCGGCATCAATGCGCTGTCGATCGTCACCCACATTCTGCCGCCGCTCTTCCTGACCGGCGCGACGCTCGAATTCCCGGAAAACCGTGATTCGCCGATCGCGGCCGACCTGCACTTCAAGAGCGGAACCGGCCTCCCCGTCCACGCCGAATTCGACTGGCGCCAGACCGGCAAGCAGAGCTGGGATATCGTCGCCGAAACGGACGCCGGCCAAATGCTTCTTGCCGAAGGCGGTTCCAAGCTTTCCGTCAATGGCGAGCTGAAATTCTCGGCGCCCGAGGCAGAATATCCCTCGCTCTATCGCCGCTTTGCCGAGATCGTCAAAGCCAGTACATCCGACGTCGACGTTTCGCCGCTGCGCCACGTCGCCGATGCCTTCATGCTCGGCAAGCGCAAATTCGTTGAAGCATTTTACGATTGATGAGGCTTTCCCGGTGAAGACAATGCCGCCCGCGGCGTGCTAGCGTGGCGCATCGTCTTCACTGGAGAGATGCCTATGGCATCGGAGCATGAACAATCTTTTGGCCTCGGCGTCGGCAACAAGTCCGTCAAGCTCGCCGACCCGAACCAGAGCTGGCACGAAGCCTATTTGCTGGAGGAAGCTGCCATTCGCAAGGCTCTCGGCGACCTTGCCGTCGATGTCCAGCATTTCGGCAGCACGTCGATCCCAACGATAAAAGCCAAGCCGATCATCGATATTGCCGTCGGCGTGCGGCGCTTCGAGGATGGGCTTGCCTGTGTCGAGCCGATGGCCTCCATCGGCTACGTCTATGCCGGCAGCAATATCGTCCCGGACGACCATATTTTCGGCCGAGACATAGAAGGGGATACCCGCACGCATCTCGTGCATGTGGTCGAATATAATGGCCCGACCTGGCGCAACTTCCTCATCTTTCGCGACCGGTTGCGCAGAGAACCGGATCTGGCGCATGCCTACGAAGCGCTGAAGATCGAGCTTGCGGCAAAATATGCCAATGATCGCGCATCCTATACGGCAGCGAAGAAGGATTTCATTCAGAAGATCCTGTCGGAAGGCGCGTAGCTCTTCACGAGCGGAAAAAGGTCAGGCCTTCTTCTCCCACCGGCCGTCCTGCGTCTGCTGCCAATAGGTAAGGTTATGCCCCTCGCCTTTCAGGCGTTTCCATTGGGCCCGCGCGCTTTCCAACTGTTCCTGATCGTAGCCGTCGAACATCAGCACGACGCGCTGATAGGCTCCGACATCCGTCACCTCAGCGCCGTCGATGAAGAAACGTACGGTGGCATCATTTATATTATCAGGCGAAATCGTCAGCAGCACGGGCTGGCGACTTGCCATCTCATCTTCATCGGTGCCATGCGGCAGAAAGCTGTCCTCCCGATAGGTCCAGAGATGGCTATCAAGGAGATCGCGCCTGGCCGGCTCGCGCATCTGCACAGCGACCTGCCAGCCGCGTTCGACACTCTTGTCGATCAGCGGCGGCAGGGCGTCTTCAAGCTTCGATTCCGTCAGATGATAGAAGAGAACGTCGGTCATGACGCCTCTTCTAAAGCAATTCCAGGAAAAGTGCGAAGCGGTTTTCCGTTCGTAATTGCGTCGGAAAAAAGGATAGAGCGTTTTCGCGATTCGAAGAAAAGCGGAAAGGCTCTATCTCACAAAATCCGGCTAGTCACGATTCGTAATTGGAACGGACCAGCTGATCGAGCAGGCGCACGCCGAAGCCCGAACCCCAGGACTGATTGATCTCGTCCTGAACCGAGCCCATCGCCGTGCCGGCGATATCGAGATGCGCCCAGGGCGTGTCGCCGACGAAGCGCTTGAGAAACTGGGCAGCGGTGATCGAACCCGCATGGCGTCCGCCGGTATTCTTCATATCGGCGAATTTGCTGTCGATCATCTTGTCATAGTCCTTGCCGAGCGGCATGCGCCAAAGGCGCTCGTCGGTCACAAGTCCCGCCGCCGTCAGCTCGCCCGCCAGCTTGTCGTCATTGCAAAATAGGCCGGCCTGCAGATTGCCGAGCGCGACAAGGATCGCACCGGTCAAGGTCGCCAGGTTGATCATGAACTGCGGCTTGAAACGGTCGTTCGTGTACCAGAGCGCATCGCAGAGAACGAGCCGCCCCTCGGCATCCGTGTTGATGATCTCGATCGTCTGGCCGGACATGGAGGTGACGATATCGCCCGGGCGCTGCGCATTGCCATCGGGCATGTTTTCCACAAGACCGATGACGCCGATGGCGTTGACCTTGGCTTCGCGTGCAGCAAGCGTATGCATGAGGCCGGTAACGGCCGCAGCCCCTCCCATGTCCCCCTTCATCTCCTCCATGCCGGCAGCCGGCTTGATGGAGATACCGCCGGTGTCGAAGACGACGCCCTTGCCGATGAAGGCAACCGGCTTGTCTTTCGCCTTGCCGCCCTTCCATTGCATGACCACCAGCCGCGGCGGCCGGGCCGACCCTTGCGCGACGCCCAGCAGGGCCGCCATGCCGAGCCGGCGCATCTCACGCTCCGTCAAGATTTCGATCTCGACGCCAAGCTTCTCCAATTCCTTGGCCTTGGCCGCAAACTCGACGGGACCGAGAACATTCGGCGGCTCGTTGACGAGATCACGCGCGAGAATCACGCCGCCGGCTACGGCTTCGGAGGTCGCATAGAGCTTCTTGGCCGCAGCCGCTTCCTGGGTAACGATCGTCACCTTCACCGCCTTGCGGGAGGCCCCCTTCTCGTCCTCATCGCCCTTCTTCGTCTTGTAGCTATCGAAGCTGTAGGCACGCAGAAGCATGCCCAGGGCAAAATCGGCCGCTTCCTTTGGTCCGACTTCGACGCTGGGTGCATCGAGGAAAATCGCGACCTTCTCCGTGTTGCGGATTTTTGCAGCGGCGGTGCCGCCAAGCTTCAGCCAGTCGTGCGCGGTCAGGTCCTTGGCCTTGCCGGCACCGATGACGATGATCCGGTCGACGGGCGAGGCCTCGGGCGCGATGATATCCAGACTGCTCAACGCCTTGCTCTTGAAGCCGAATACCGGCGCCGCCTTGGCGAAAACATTCGCCGGATCGGCGCTTTCGGCACCAGCCGGCAGCGCACTGTCCGTTCCTTTCAGGAGAATAGCCAGACCGCGGCTGAGACGAGCTGACTTGGCGAAGGAAATCTCGAATTTCACAGACATTTCTGCTCCGATAATATGCGTCGTAGTGAGAGAACTTTGCACAACCATCATTCAAGGTCTGGCTAAGGAATACAAGCGTTTGGCAAAGCATTCCTTATATATGGCTGTTGGCGGCTTCAAATCCCTGTCATTTAGCGAGGCTAGACTATACGCGATGGTGTTTTAGCCGCCTCGGCGGCACAATTCTTGTCGGAAAGCCGCCTTGATCATAGATTTCAACAGCCTCAATCGCGAAGATCGCTTTCCAGAGATTCTACGGCCGCGCACGGCAGGTGATGCCTTCATCGCTCTCTTCTGTCTCTGGTGGGCTTTGCTGGGACTGTTTTCACTTTTCCCACAAATCGATCTCGGCGTCGCGACCATGTTCTTCCAACCGCAGCAATGCCTCGGAAGCACCAAGCCCGATCAGATCTGCGGCATTTTCCCTTATAGCGGCGATCAGCACATGCGCCTGCTGAGGGAAATATTCTTTCAGCTACCCTACGTCGTCGCCTTCGTGCTGCTCTGGATGCTTCTCAGGTGCTGGCAGGATCACGGCGCAACCTTCAACGCGCTGAGAGCCCGCAATCTCAAGGTTGCGCTCGGCTCCCTGCTCCTGGGGCCGGTGCTGATCGTCAATCTGTGGCTGAAAGCCTTCTCCGGGCGCCCGCGCCCACGACAGACCGATCTCTTCGGCGGCACGCTCGACTTCGTGCATGCCGGATCCTTCGCCGGCAAATGTGTCAGCAACTGTTCCTTCATCTCGGGCGAAGCGGCAGCGGCAGGCTGGCTGTTCTGTCTGATCCTCATCATTCCGCAGCCGTTCCGATCGGCGGCCGCCCTGCCGATCGCGGCAGTTTCGCTGCTGATTCCGGCACTTAGAATAGCCTTTGGCGGACACTATCTTTCCGATGCCGTCCTCGGCTGGCTTTCCTCGCTTGTCATATTCGCCGCGCTGCTCGCTTTATCCGAAACGACACACGACAGAAGAATCTCGGAAAATTAACGAATTTTTTTCGAGTTGGTTGTCGCCAAAAAAACGTAAACAGCGTAGAGGAGGGTGAATCTCTGTCGGCTCGTTCGGCAGCTGTTGCGTTTAAGGGCCGGCATGAAGTTATTCGAGACATATATCGTACGGCGTGTCGGTATGATGTTCCTGGTAGCGCTGCTGCCAGTGCTCGCCATTATTTGGACCACCCAGGTCCTGCAACGCATCAATCTCGTGACCGATAGCGGCCAGTCGATGGGCTCGTTTGCGAAGCTCGCGACACTCATTCTGCCGACGATCATCCCGATCGTTCTGCCTTTCGCATTGGTCATCGGCATCACGCAGACCTTGACGGCGATGAACAGCGATTCCGAGCTGACCGTCATGGAAGCTGCCGGCGCGAAGCGCAGCATCATCATCCGCCCGATCATGATTCTCGCCATTGCGATTAGCGTCTTCTCCTTTTTCGTGGACAATGTCGTCGAGCCGAGAGCGCGTGTCGCCGCCCGCCAGATGGTGGCCGAAGCCTATGCTGATCTTCTGTCCACCGTGATCGAAGAGAAGAACTTCCGGCGCATCGAGGATGGGCTCTATGTGCAGATCTCGCAGCGCCTTTCGGGACGAATCCTGAAGGGGCTGTTCGTCGTCGATTCCCGCGACCCAGCCTTTGACCTCATCTATTATGCCAAGGAAGGCGCCGTCGATCCGAGCGGTACGTCGCTGCTGATGAAGGATGGCGAGGTGCACCGCAAAACGCCCGATGGCAGCGTCTCGGTCATCAAGTTCGATTCCTACTCCTTCGACTTGTCGGATATGACGCAAAGCCGCGGCCAGGCAAATGCGCGTGCCAGCGACCGCAGCCTCGGCTTCCTGTTCAATCCGGATACGAACGATCCGGACTACAAGCAAAGACCTGGCGATTACCGCGCGGAATTGCATCGCCGCCTCAACGACTGGGCGCTGCCGGCAATCTTTGCGCTGATATCGCTTGTTATTGCCGGTGATGCGCGATCACATCGCGAGGCGCGGCTACATCCGATGGTATCGGCGCTGACTCTATCCTTCGCGTTGCGCTGGGCGGATTTCTACGCTGCCAACCAGATCGACCATTCAGCCAAATTCATCGGCGTTCTCTACGCAATCAATATCATCGCGGCGCTTATCGCGATCATCCTCTTGCTGCGGAACCGGAAGATGACGATGCCCGTCTCGATCCGCAACCGCCTCAGCAACTGGCGGCAAAGAGTTCAGGACCGCATGCCGACCGCACCAGGCAGCTCGAACGGGGGCGGTGCATGATTTTCGGCACGCTCGGGCGCTACTTCTTCACGCGTTACATCGTGACGACGTTCTGGTTCTTCCTCGGCGTCCTCTCGATCGTTTATCTCGTCGATTTCAGCGAGACCGCTGGGCGGCTTGCCGGCCTGCCCGGATATACCGTCTCCATCGGCTTGCTGATGACGGCGGTCAGACTGCCATTCATCCTGCAGCAGACGGTGCCGTTCATCGCGCTCTTCGTGGGCATGACGGTACTGATCGCCCTCAATCGCCGCCGCGAGCTGGTTATCGCACGCGCTGCCGGCATTTCCGTCTGGCAGTTCATGACGCCCTTTCTGATGGGGGCTTTCTGCGTCGGGCTTCTGACCATGCTTGCCCTCAATCCAGTAGCAGCATGGGGCCAGCGACATGCCGAAGCGATCGAAGCCGATCTGCGCGGCGACCCGTCCTATCGCAATACACTTTCGATTCCGTGGCTGCGCCAGTCCAACGGAAAAGACGACACGATCATTGGTGCAAAGGCCATTCTGAATAACGGAACGACCCTGACGGGCGTCGTGTTTATCCACTTCGATTCACAGGGAAATATCGTCCTGCGACAGGATGCGGACTCGGCAAAGTTGGAAGATGGTTACTGGCTTCTTAACAATGTTGTCGAACGGCGGCCGGGCGAAATTCCGGATCACAAAAATTCGATACAGGTCCGTACGAATCTGAAACAGGATTTCGTCTCGCAACGTTTGGCGCAACCGGAAACCATTGCTTTTTATGATCTTTCTAATCGAATAAAGGTCGCACGCTCCTTCGGCATCTCGACCAACGCACTTGAGACACAGTTTCATTCGCTGCTGTCACAGCCATTCCTTCTCGTGGCAATGACTCTGATTGCGGCAACCGTGTCCCTAAAATTCAGTAGATTCAATCAATCGCGCTCTGTGATTCTGGGTGGAATCCTCTCCGGCTTCGTGCTTTATGTTGTCACCGTGCTTGTAAAGGCATTCGGGAGCAGCGGAGTGGTTCCTCCCTACGTGGCGGCATGGATACCCGTGATCGTCGCATTGGCATTCGGGGCAACGATCCTGCTTCATCAGGAGGACGGCTAAGTGGCGGCAGGCAACCGCAAGAGTATCAGAAAGTATGTGGCTGCCCTCGTTACGGGCACGGCCGCGTGTGCATATATTTTGAGTCCGGTCGTCGCTTACGCCCAGGCCAATAATAATAATGCCAACACCAACAATGGCGGCTCCGGCGCTGCGACCTCCCCTCTCAAGGTGAAGGTGCCGGAAGGCTCTAAGCTAGTCCTTTCGTCCAACGAATTGGTCTATAACAAGGATACGCAGATCGTCACGGCGACGGGTGCGGTCCAGATCAACTATGGCGGCTATAGAATGGTCGCCCAGAAGGTTGAATATAATCAGAAATCCGGGCGGATGACGGCTCTCGGCAATGTCGAGCTGATCACCCCGGACGGCAATCGCATGTACGGTGACAAAATGGACGTCACCGACAGCTTCTCCGACGGTTTCGTCAACGCTCTGCGCATCGAAATGCCCGACAACACCCGTATGGTCGCCGAAAAGGGCGAGCGGGTCGGCGGCAATCAGCTGATTCTCACAAAAGGCGTCTATACCGCTTGCATGGCCTGTTCCGAGCAAGGCCGCGCGCCACTGTGGCAGGTCAAGGCACAGCGTGTCGTCCAGAACGGCGTGACACACACGATTCGTCTCGAGCACGCCCGTTTCGAGTTGTTCGGACAGCCGATCGCCTATGTTCCGTGGGTCACGGTTCCCGACAATACGGTCAAGCGCAAGTCCGGCTTCCTGTTTCCGTCGGTGACTGTCTCCCAGCGTCTCGGCGTCGGTGTAACGGTTCCTTATTATTACGTCATCTCGCCGAGCATGGATGCGACGGTCACCGCAACGGGCTACAGCAATCAGGGTCTGCTGCTCCAGGGTGAATTCCGCCAGCGCTTCGAGAACGGTACTCACACCCTGCGTGTTGCCGGCATCAGCCAGATGAATCCGGACGCCTTCACGGCCGGTACGACCGATGCCGAGCACAAAACACGCGGCATGATCAGCTCCAAGGCAGATTTCAGGATCAATCCTCGCTGGACTTTCGGCTGGGATGTCATGGCGCAGAGCGATAATAACTTCTCGCGCACCTATGGCCTGGATGGTCTCAACCAGAGCACCCATACGAACCAAGCCTATCTGACCGGCATCGGAAAGCGCAATTTCTTCGATATGCGCGCCTTCTACTATAACGTGCAGGACACAGACGATAACGCCACGGCGCAGAAGCAGCAGGCATATGTCTATCCGAGCGTCGATTATCACTATGTCGATCCGAACTCGGTTTACGGAGGCGAGCTGTCGGCAACGATGAATTTCACGCATCTGTCGCGTGATAAGACGTCTGTGCTCGATAATGTCGCAAATCTCGGCGACGCCAGTCTGAATGACCGCTACCTCGGTCTTTCCGGAGATTATACGCGTCTGAGCACCGAGCTGCAGTGGCAGCGTACCTTCACCACGGATCAGGGTCTGGTTTTGACGCCGCTGGCAGCACTTCGCGGCGACGTCTACGGCCTGGACATGAACGGGCCGGCGGCCAACACCTACTCCGGCAATTATGACAACAGCGACTATGCCGCGCGCGGCATGGCGACCCTGGGTCTCGAAGCCAAGTATCCGTTCCTCATTACGACAAGCAATAGCACCCACGTGTTCGAACCGATCGCACAGATCTATGTGCGCCCGGACGAGCAACTTGCCGGACGGCTGCCGAATGAAGACGCGCAGAGCTTTGTCTTCGATGCGACCAACCTGTTTGATCGTGACAAGTTCTCGGGCTTCGACCGCATTGAAGGCGGCACGCGTGCCAATGTCGGGTGGCGCTACACCGCCAGCTTCGACAGCGGTTACAAACTGCAGCATATTTTCGGACAGTCCTATCAGCTCGCGGGACGCAACTCCTTTGCGACCGACGATCTGGTCGGTGCAGGTTCGGATTCGGGACTTGAAACCACCCGTTCTGACTATGTCACCATGTTCGGCTTGACGACGCCGCAGGGCATTTCGCTGTCGCAGTCCTACCGCTTCGACGAGAAGGATTTCGCCTTCCGTCGCGGGGATACGGCAGTCGGCTTCTCGAACGATGTGTTCCAGACATCCTTGATCTACACGCATATTGCGGCCCAGCCGCAATATGGTTTCACCAGCAATCAGGACGAAATCCAGTCGCGCGCGCAGATCAAGTTCAAGGAATACTGGTCTGTCTTCGGCACGGTCAGCTATGATCTCAACAGCAATGAGATCACTCGCCAGGGCGTCGGTCTTTCCTATGAGGACGAATGCACGATCTTCACCGTGTCATTCCTCGACAAGAAGGATTCGACAGCCAGCTCGGCCACCAATTGGTCGATCGGCGCTCGCCTGACCTTCCGTACGCTTGGCGACGTCAACCTCGGCAGCGTTCAGGACGCAACATTCTGATCTGAATCGAAACTGCAGAGAGCCGGCTTCATCGCCGGCTCTTTTGCATGGATGCGGTTGACCGCTGCCTACCGCGCAATTCCTTAAATCTGGATCGATTTAAGGAATTGCGCGGCAGATTTAAAATACTACAGCGACCTTTGCGCGTCACATATGACGCGCGGCGCTGTCGTGTCATTGTTTCGCCGCAAGGATTTTGCAATTCATCGCGCTTGATGTAGACATGTGGCGCGAAGTTGCCGTACTGCGCAACAGGCATAGCAAAACGGCGCCATGCTGGCAGGAAATACCTTTGGGAAGGGGTAATTGATGTTTTCTGGAAAGACACCGATGCGCGCTCTGTTGTTCGGAGCCGCGGCCTTGGTTATGGCGAGCTTCGCCGTGCCGAGCAGCGATGTTGCTTTCGCAGCAAGCGAAGTGAAGGTCCTCGTCAATAGCCAGGTAATCACATCCGGCGACATAGCCAGGCGCGTCGCCTTCCTCAAATTGCAGCGCCAGAAAGGCGATCTGAACAAGCTTGCCAAAGAGCAGCTTGTTGACGAAACGCTGAAGCGCGCGGAGATCTCCCGCCTGCGCATGTCCGTTTCGACGACGGACGTCGATGCCGCCTTCGGCCGTTTCGCCTCCAGCAACAAGATGACACCGGCACAGCTTAGCCAGATTCTCGAAAAGGCCGGCGTGGGCGTCGATCACTTCAAATCCTATATCGCCGTTTCCATGAGCTGGCCGCGGGTCGTCAATGCACGCTTCGGCGCAAGAAGCCGCATGTCGAACGATGATCTCGTGACGCGCATGACGGAAAACAAGACGAAGCCGGTCACGACGGAATATTTCCTGAAGCAGATCGTCTTCGTCGTTCCGGCTGCGAAGCGGAACGCCATTTTGAATCAGCGCAAGGCGGAAGCCGAAGCATCGCGGTCGAAGTTCCCGGGCTGCGACCAGGCAAAGGTCTTCGCCGCGACCATGCGTGACGTCTCCGTCCAGGACCTTGGCCGCGTCCTTGCACCAGAAGTTCCGGAAATGTGGAAGCCGCTCCTGGAGAAGGCATCCGGCAACACGACCACGCCGATCGTAACCGATCGCGGCGTCGAATATGTCGCCATTTGCTCGCAACGTCAGGTGAATGATGACGTCGCCGCCGCTGCCGTGTTCCGTGCCGAGGATATCGGTAAGGACAAGGCAACGGGTGTGAGCGCCAATGACAAGAAGTATATGGATGAGCTGCGCTCCAAGGCGCAGATCGTCTATCGCTGATTGACGATGCCACCGCGCTCTTCCCTCCCCCTCGCGCTCACGCAGGGGGATCCGGCTGGCATAGGTCCCGACATCACCCTCGCCGTCTGGCTTCGCCGCGGCGAGCTGGATCTGCCGCCCTTCCTGTTTCTTGGCGATGCCGCCGTGCTTGAGGCGCGAGCTTCTCAGCTCGGCCTGACCGTACCGCTTGCGACTGCCGATCCGGCGAATGCCTGCAATATCTTTCCCGATGCGCTGCCGATCCTGCCGATCGACGCTGGCATGGATATCATCGCCGGCGAGCCGCATGTGGCGACCGCAAAAGGTACGATTGCCGCCATCGAAACGGCCGTTTCCCTCAGCATGAGCGGCCGGACATCCGCAGTCGTCACCAATCCGATCGCCAAATCGGTGCTCTATGACGCCGGTTTCGGCTTTCCCGGCCATACGGAATTCCTGGCGGATCTTGCAACGCGCGCCACTGGAAAGCCGGTCATGCCGGTCATGTTGCTTGCCGGTCCCAAGCTTCGCGCGATCCCAGTCACCATCCATATTCCGCTGAAGGAGGTGCCTGAAACGTTGACCTCCGATCTGATCGCCGAAACCTGCCGGATTACCGATCACGACCTCCGCGTCCGTTTCGGCATCTCCAAGCCGCGTCTTGCCGTTGCCGGTCTCAATCCGCATGCGGGAGAGAATGGCGCGCTCGGCAAGGAAGACGACGAAATCGTACGGCCTGCGATCGACAGGCTCCGCTCCGAGGGCATCGACGCATTCGGGCCCCTGCCCGCCGACACCATGTTCCATGACGACGCCCGTCGACGTTACGATGTAGCCATCTGCATGTATCACGATCAGGCATTGATCCCGGCCAAAGCGCTCGGCTTCGACGATTCCGTCAATGTCACGCTCGGCTTACCTTTTGTCCGCACGTCTCCGGATCACGGCACGGCTTTCGGCATCGCCGGTAAAGGTATTGCCAAGGAAGACAGCCTTGTCGCTGCGCTGAAGCTGGCCAGCGAAATCAGCAGCACGACCGGAAACAACCCCTGATGGCCGCTCTCGATGGCTTGCCGCCCCTTCGCGATGTAATCCAACGCCACGGCCTCGATGCGCGCAAGGCGCTTGGCCAGAACTTCCTTCTCGACCTCAATCTGACCCAGAAGGTCGCGCGCGCAGCCGGATCACTTGAGGGCGTCACCGTTTTCGAGGTCGGGCCTGGGCCGGGCGGACTGACGCGCGCCATCCTGGCGCTCGGTGCGGCCAAGGTCATCGCCGTCGAGCGCGATGCACGCTGTCTGCCGGCGTTGGCCGAAATTGCCGATCACTATCCGGGCCGACTAGAGGTGATCGAAGGCGATGCGCTGAAGACGGATTTTGCCTCCCTTGCCCCGCAAGGGCCGGTGAAGATCATCGCCAACCTGCCCTATAATGTCGGGACGCAGCTTTTGGTGAACTGGCTTCTGCCGGCGCAATGGCCACCCTTCTGGCAATCCCTGACCCTGATGTTCCAGAAGGAAGTCGGCCAACGGATCGTGGCGCAGGAAGATGACGATCATTATGGCCGGCTCGGCGTGCTCTGCGGCTGGCGGACAGAGGCCCGCATGGCTTTCGACGTGCCGCCACAGGCCTTCACGCCGCCGCCCAAGGTGACCTCGACCGTGGTGCACCTGACGCCGAGGGAAAACCCTATTCCTTGCGCGGTCGACAAGCTGGAGAAGGTGACACAGGCCGCCTTCGGCCAGCGCCGCAAGATGCTGCGCCAGAGCCTGAAGCCGCTTGGCGGCGAAGCCCTGCTGCTAAAGGCCGATATCGACCCGCAGCGCCGCGCCGAAACGCTTTCGGTAGAAGAATTCTGTCGGCTGGCGAATTGCCTGTAACCAGCTTTATAGCTTCGGCGTCTCTTCCAGCAGATCGCGGACGAAATCGAACATGCCATGCCGACGGTCGCGGCGCAGGCGCTCGGCCTTGACGATCGACTGAACCGCGTCGAAAGCAATGTTCAGATCGTCATTGACGATGACATAGTCGTATTCGCGCCAGTGAGCGATCTCGGCCCGGGAATTGGCAAGACGCATGGCGATGACCTCTTCGGAATCCTCTGCGCGGCGATGCAGCCGCGATTGCAGCTCCGTCATAGTCGGCGGCAGCACGAAGATGGAGACGACATCTGCCGGCATCTTCTCCTGCAACTGCTGGGCGCCCTGCCAGTCGATGTCGAAGAGCATGTCGCGGCCTTCCGACATCGCCGTCTCCACGGGCTCGCGTGGCGTGCCGTAGAAATTGCCGTGTACCTCCGCCCATTCGAGCAAGGAGTCGGAATCGCGCAGACGCTCGAATTCGCGCTGCGAGACAAAATGATAGTGCACGCCTTCGATTTCGCTCGGCCTGCGCTGCCGCGTCGTGACGCTGACCGAGAGGCTCACCTGCTTGTCCTTGTCGAGCAGTGTGCGCGCGATCGTCGACTTGCCGGCTCCTGACGGCGAGGAGATGGCTAGCATCAACCCCCGGCGGGCGATCGGAATGGATGTGGATGTCGCCGGCTTCATGGCCTACTCCAAATTCTGGACCTGTTCGCGGAACTGGTCGATGACTACCTTCAGCTCGATGCCGGCGGCAGTCACGGCCGCTGCATTCGATTTCGAACAGATGGTATTCGATTCCCGGTTAAATTCCTGTGCAAGAAAATCGAGCTTGCGGCCGACAGGGCCGCCCTTGGAGATCAGATCGCGCGCCGCGGCCACGTGGGCCTTCAGGCGATCGATCTCCTCCCGCAAATCGGCCTTGGTGGCGAGAAGGGCAGCTTCGGCATGGAGCCGGTCACGGTCAAGGCCCGACGAGCCGTCCAGAAGCATCGAAACCTGCGTCGCCAGTCTCGCGGCAATTTCCTGCGGGGAACGGGACGGATCGCGCTCGACCGTTGATGTCAGCGCCTCGATCGTCGCGACATGACCGAGCAGAACCTTGCCGAGTGCATCGCCTTCCTGCCGGCGCATGTCGCGGAGATCGGCGAGTGCCGCCTCGAGGCCGGCCATGATATCTGCGTCGCGCGCGGCGACGGCGTCCTCGTCTTCCTCGGCTTCCTTGAATTCCACCAGGCCGCGCACAGCCATCAGGCTTTCCAGGCGCAGCGGAGCGGGATCCACGATGCCGGCCAGCTGATCGCGTAGCGCCAGGACCGCCGTCAGCGCATCCTGGTTCACGACGACCTCGATACGGCTTTCTTCCACCGAGAGCGACAGGCTGACCTGAAGATTGCCGCGGGAGAGCCGATCCGCGATCGACTTGCGGACATCAGTTTCGAGGCGCTCCAGGCCTGGCGGCAAGCGCAGGCGGATATCCAACCCCTTGCCGTTCACCGAGCGCAGTTCCCATGCCCAGCGGCCACGACCACTCGTTCCCTCACGCCGGGCAAAGCCGGTCATGGACTGCAACGCCATGCAAGCCTCCGATAGTTCCTATCCCCAATCCATCGAAAATCTTCGGATTACGGGCCAATGTAAAGTGAATCCACGCCGGGCACTCTATGCAGACCACGGCGTGGCGAGGATTAGTTGGTCTTCTTCTTCTGCTGCGTGCCCGAACCGGGGGCTACGGCAGCATCGTCGGGCTGACCATCAACGGCAATGGCGCTGGGATCTTCGCCCTTCTCGGCAACCAGCTTGCGCCAGCGCCTGACATTGGCATTGTGCTCGTCCAGCGTTGCGGCGAAGACATGTCCACCGGTGCCATCCGCCACGAAATAGAGGTCCTGCGTCTTCCAGGGGTTGGCGACGGCCTCCAGAGCATCCTTGCCCGGATTTGCGATCGGCGTCGGCGGCAAGCCCTTGATGAGGTAGGTATTATAAGGCGTGTCCTTCTTCAGGTCGGACTGGTAGATGGGGCGATCGGACGGCTTTCCTTCACCACCGAAGAGGCCATAGATGACCGTCGGGTCGGACTGCAGACGCATACCCTTGCCCAACCGGTTCAGGAAGACGGAAGCGACATGGGCGCGTTCGTCCGCCACACCGGTTTCCTTCTCCACCATGGAAGCCAGCGTGATGAAATCCTGCTTGCTCGCCAGCTGGACGCTGGAATCGCGCTTCTCCCAGATCTGATCGACCAGTTTGGCCTGTGCTGCCGCCATCTGCTGAACGATTTCGGTGCGCTTGGTGCCGCGCGTGAACTTATAGGTGTCCGGTCTCAGGCTGCCTTCCGGCGGCAGGGCCGACGGCAGATCGCCCTCCAGCACAACATCGGCCTGCAGCTTGTTGAACATCTGCCGCACCGTAAGCCCTTCCGGCAAAGTAACCGAATAGAGGATAGACTTGCCGGACTTCAGCAGCTCCATGATGTCCTTCATGGAAGCGCCGGCCTTGATCTCGTATTCGCCGGCGCGAAGCGTTTCACCATCACGCAGATAGGTGGCCGTCAACCAGCGGAAGATGCGCTGATCGGTGATGATGTTATTGGATTCCAGGCGGTTGGCGATCTCGCTGAGGCCAGCACCATTGCGCACGATGAAATTGGTGTTGGTCGTCAGAGGACCGGGACCCTGATAGATCGAAAACGCGTAATAGGCGCCGCCGATGGCGGCAACGGCGACGAAAACCGCAAGTGTCATCAGGAAGTTCAGGAAGATGACCATCTGGCTGCGGGCCTTGCGCGAACGCTTCGGCGGATCCGGAACACGCTCCGGACGCAGGGCTTCATTGGCCGATTTCGGGATAATCGGTCCCTTCTGCCCGTTCGGAGTTCCGTTGCTCTGGTTCGTATCGCTCACCGGCAATCCCTTCCTTTTTGTGATTGCCTGCTCTTTGGCCAAGCAATGCGGCAAAAAGCAGGTTCAGAAGATAAGGCGGAGCTCGAGGCTCCGACTTCGACCGATCAGGCGTTCCCGCACCACATTCCCGAGAAAGACGAAGGCGCAGCAACAATCAAGGATGCGGGCGAGATTGCCACAAGGCACCCTCACCCCAACAGTTACGCGTTGTTATTAAGCCTCATAACGGCGCAGGACAAGCGACGCATTCGTGCCGCCGAAGCCGAAGGAGTTTGACAGCGCGACGTTGATTTCGCGCTTGCGGGCCTTGTGCGGAACGAGGTCGATGGCGGTCTCGCGCTCCGGATTGTCCAGATTGAGCGTCGGCGGGGCGATATTGTCGCGAATGGCGAGCGTGGCAAAGATCGCTTCGATGGCACCGGCAGCGCCAAGAAGATGACCGGTTGCCGACTTGGTGGACGACATGGAAATCTTCGACGCGGCATTGCCGACCAGCCGTTCGACAGCGCCGAGTTCGATCGTATCGGCCATCGTCGATGTGCCATGGGCATTGATGTAGTCGATATCGGCAGGCGTCAGGCCGGCGCGCTTCAGCGCAGATGTCATGCAGCGGAAAGCGCCTTCGCCGTCCTCGGACGGAGCAGTGATATGATGGGCGTCGCCCGAGAGGCCGTAGCCGACGACTTCTGCGTAGATCTTGGCGCCGCGCGCCTTGGCGTGTTCTAGTTCTTCGAGAACGACGATGCCGGCGCCCTCGCCCATGACGAAGCCGTCACGGTCGCGGTCATAGGGGCGCGAGGCCTTTTGCGGCGTATCGTTGAAGTCTGTCGACAGCGCCTTGCAGGCAGCAAAGCCTGCAAGCGAAATGCGGCAGACGGGAGCTTCGGCACCGCCTGCTACCATGACGTCGGCATCGCCGAGCATGATAAGACGGGCGGCATCGCCGATCGCGTGCGCACCGGTCGAACATGCGGTAACGACCGCATGGTTCGGGCCGCGCAGCTTGTGGCGGATCGAAACCTGGCCGGAAACGAGATTGATGAGGCGGCCTGGGATGAAGAAAGGCGAAATGCGGCGCGGACCCTTGTCGCGCAGCGTGTAGCCAGCCTCGACGATGCCTTCGAGGCCGCCGATGCCGGAACCGATCATGACGCCCGTCGCGATCTGATCCTCATCCGTGGCCGGGTGCCAATTCGCATCGGCCAGCGCCATGTCGGCGGCCGCCATGCCGTAGATGATGAAGGGATCGACCTTGCGCTGCTCCTTCGGCTCCATCCAATCGTCTGCGTTGAACGTGCCGTCGGTGCCGTCGCCGACAGGGATGCGGCAGGCAATCTTTGCCGCGAGATCATCGACCTCAAATTCGGTCACGAGGCGGGCGCCGTTGTGCCCAGCGAGCAAACGCGTCCAGGACACCTCCGTGCCACAGCCCAAAGGTGATACCATGCCGGTACCCGTGATAACGACACGTCTCATCGCCCGCAGACCCCCGTCTTTTTATGATGATATGCGTATAAGCTTGCTTCGTCCGACGTCGCCGGACGAAATAGGGCGGACTCTTCAGCCCGCCCCGTCAAAAAGCGCGAAAGATTAGGCCTGAGCCTTCTCAATGAACTTTACCGCGTCGCCGACCGTCAGGATCGAGTCAGCAGCGTCGTCCGGAATTTCAACGCCGAATTCTTCTTCGAAGGCCATGACCAGTTCGACGGTGTCGAGCGAGTCCGCACCCAGATCGTCGATGAAGCTTGCGCTTTCAACAACCTTGTCGGCGTCAACGCCAAGATGATCAACAACAATTTTCTTTACGCGTTCTGCGATATCGCTCATGTCGGTTTCCTCGACCTTATATCCTGATGAGAATGCCTTGTGACATCCCTACCCTAATTCAAACCTGCAGCATCTGTTCCGACGCCGCTGGCAAACCCGTTCAACCCGGCATTGAGATCCGGTCCAGCGCCTTGAATGTGGCCCAGTCCGCCTGAATTTTCCGGACGACTGTTCACAGTCATGGCCCGCTTAACACGGTTTAAGTCCGTCGCAAAGCCAGAAAATAGCCGGCTCCGGGTTGCTCAACATGCTATTGGCGGGAAAGTTCCCCCCAACAGCAATTCCTTTAGATCATTGCCATGCCACCGTTGACATGGATCGTCTGCCCCGTGACATAGCTCGCCTCCGAGGAAGCGAGATAAGCAACGGCAGAAGCGACTTCCTGACCCGTGCCCATACGCTTCATGGGGATCGCCCCCATGATGGCTTCTTTCTGCTTGTCGTTCAGCTTGCCCGTCATCGCGCTTTCGATGAAGCCGGGGGCAACGCAGTTGACCGTGACGTTTCGCGTTGCGATTTCCTGCGCCAGCGACTTGGTGAAGCCGATCATGCCCGCCTTGGAGGCGCAGTAGTTGGCCTGGCCCGGATTACCCGTCACGCCGACGACGGAGGTGATGTTGATGATGCGGCCGTAGCGGCGGCGCATCATCGGATGGGTCAACTCCCGCGTCAGGCGGAAGACGGCGGTCAGATTGACTTCCAGCACGGCGTCCCAGTCCTCGTCGCTCATGCGCACGAAGAGGCCGTCCTTGGTGATGCCGGCATTGTTGACCAGGATATCGACGCCGCCGAGCTCCTCTTCCGCCTTGGCGCCGAGTGCCTTGACTTCGTCGCGGTCCGACAGGTTGGCCGGGAAGATCTTGACGCGATCGCCGAGCTCGGAGGCCAGCGCCTCCAGCTTTTCGACGCGCGTGCCGTGCAGGCCGACGATGGCGCCCTGCTTGTGCAGGAGCCGGGCAATTTCTTCACCGATGCCGCCGGATGCGCCGGTTACCAGGGCCTTGCGGCCGGTCAAATCAAGCATATGTGTCCCTCGTTCCTTGAATATATCAGCCGAGCAATGCGGCAAGCGCCGTATCTATATCTGCAGCATTGTTGACGGCGATGCCGTTGACCGACTTGTCGATGCGGCGGGCAAGACCCGTCAGCACCTTGCCGGCGCCAATTTCATACAATGTTGTCACATTGTTGGCGGCAAACCATTCCACCGTCTCACGCCAGCGCACCTGGCCGGTAACCTGCTCGACCAGCAACCGCGCAATCTCATCAGCATCGGTAACCGGAGCCGCCTTCACATTAGCGATAACAGGCACGACCGGGTTGGCCTTGGCGACGCCGGCGAGCGCCTCGCGCATGGCGTCGGCAGCCGGAGCCATCAACGCAGAATGGAACGGTGCGGAGACGGGCAAGAGGATGGCGCGCTTAGCGCCCTTGGCGGTCGCAAGTTCCGCTGCCTTTTCGACCGGGGCTTTCTCGCCGGAGATAACGATCTGGCCGCCACCATTGTCATTGGCGATCTGGCAGGCGCCGAGTGCAGAAGCCTCCTCGCAAATGGCGACGACATCGGCATGTTCAAGGCCGATGATTGCGGCCATGGCACCGACGCCGACGGGGACTGCCGCCTGCATGGCATTGCCGCGGATGCGCAGCAGCCGCGCCGTATCGGCAAGCGAGAAGGTGCCGGCGGCACAGAGCGCGGAGTATTCGCCGAGCGAGTGACCGGCAACATAAGAGACCTTGCTCTTCAGATCGAGGCCGCGAGCCTGCAGCACGCGGATGACTGCGAGCGAGACGGCCATCAGCGCAGGCTGCGCATTGGCCGTCAGCGTCAGCTTGTCTTCCGGGCCGTTGAAGATGACGTCGGAAAGCTTTTCACCGAGCGCTTCATCGACTTCCTCGAAGACGGCGCGCGCCTCGGAGAAATTGTCGGCAAGATCCTTGCCCATGCCGACGGCTTGGCTGCCCTGGCCGGGAAATGTGAAAGCAACAGTCATTATAAAGCGTCCTTTTGGGGGTCGTTTTGCTTCCCAATGACATTGTTTGCAGCGGAGTCAATAGTGCAAGCCCCGCAGCCACAGGCTTTTGCACCCGCGAAGCGCAATGATTTTTTTCTTGCGCTCGCTCAGATCGGGCCTAAATTTGCGCGACCTCATTCATTTTGACCTTCTCCCATCCCCAAGGTTTTCCCATGAAATATAAGAGATTAGGCCGTACCGATATTTCCGTTTCGCAGATTTGCCTGGGCACGATGACCTGGGGCACGCAGAACAGCGAAGCCGAAGCCCATGAACAGATGGACTATGCTGTCCAGAAGGGCATTAATTTCTTCGATACCGCCGAAATGTATCCGACGACGCCTGTGGGGCCGGAGACTCAGGGGCGCACTGAAGAATATATCGGCACCTGGTTCGAGAAGACCGGCAAGCGTAGAGATGTCGTGCTCGCTACCAAAGTCGCCGGGCCGGGCCGCGAATATCTGCGCGGCGGGCAAGGTCCGGACGCCGCCAATATCAATGCGGCTGTCGACGCCAGCCTGAAGCGGCTGAAGACCGATTATATCGACCTCTATCAGGTTCACTGGCCGAACCGCGGCCATTTCCATTTCCGCCAGAACTGGCGCTATAACCCCTTCAACCAGGATCGCGAGAAAGTCATCGCCGAGATCACCGAGATCCTGGAGACGATGGGCGAGCTGGTGAAGGCCGGCAAAATCCGCGCCGTCGGCCTCTCGAACGAGACGACCTGGGGTATCCAGAAATATCTGACGATTGCAGAGCAGAAGGGCCTGCCGCGCGTCGCCACCACGCAGAACGAATACAATCTCCTCTACCGCCATTTCGACCTCGATCTGGCTGAACTGTCGCATCACGAAGATGTCGGCCTGCTCGCCTATTCGCCGCTCGCTGGCGGCATCCTCACCGGCAAATATGTCGGTGGTGCCCGTCCGGCCGGCTCGCGCGGCTCGATCAATCTCGACATCGGCGGCCGCCTGCAACCGCTGCAGGAGCCGCCGGTTAAGGCCTATCTCGAGATCGCCGCCAAATACGGTATTGACCCGTCGAAACTGGCGCTGGCCTACTGCCTCACCAAGCCCTTCATGACGTCCGTCATCATCGGCGCGACGACGATGGCGCAGCTCGAGACCGACGTGGCCGCCGCTTATGTGACGCTACCCGAGGAGGCACTGGCCGAGATCGAGCAAGTGCATCGGAAATATCCGATGCCTATGTGAGAAGCCTGCCGGTAGGATCGAAAACGGATAAGCGGGCAAGTTTGCCCGTTTATTCGGCCGTGGCAGCGGAAGCACTGCAGCAGATTTCGCGAACGTAGTCGTTGCCATGAGTGATGATGGCGTTGAGAGGGATTTTTTTACTCCCTATCAGGTGTTGATATACCAGCGGAGCGATATTTTTGTCGTAGGCGTCCTTAATGGTAAGGGCATACCGCCCCTGCGCGGTCAAATGGACCGCCATAGGAGGGTTTGCCCCCTTGGCCAACTGTATGGCTGTCGTCAACGAGGGATCGACGAATATTTGGATGTATTGTTTGCCAAAGCGATTTTCTTCGAACTCGCGCACCCACACTGACGTCTGAAGCATATAGCCGGATTTCTTGCCGATCGACACACGATACCAATCGCCGATGCTCTTTTTGATCGTCAATTCGCTCCCATTCGGGAAAGTCGCAATCGTCTTGGCGCTCATGTTCCGGCTGGTCTTGAGCAGGGCCGCTCCTGCGTCGTCTTGAACAATGCCGTTTCTCGGGATTGGAACTTGCAGAAGCGGCGACTCCTCGTTCAGTGGCTGAGTTGCCTTACGCGCTTCAGCACTCGCTGCCGGAGCATTATTAGACGACGACTTTGCTGCGAACTCCTGAATCTCCTGGTATGACACGGTCGTCACTCGAAACTGTGTCATTTCGCTCGATGACAGATAACGAATATCGTTGCTGTCATATTTGAGCGTGAGCTGCAGCAAGCCCGGGTCAATGCCCATTTCGTTCATATAGGCAATCACGTCCGCAGTCTGCCGTTGGACGGCTGCTACGGCAGTCTCGACATCCATTCCTTTTGCATCGCTGACCGAAGACTTGTGAACGCCGATCGAGCCCGGTTCGGCAAACCGGCCCACTCCGCCAAGAAAGGACAAGGAACAAGCCGAGGAGCATTCGGCGCTTCTTACAGCGAGAGTGCTGAGCCCCAGAGATCTTATCAGCCGGCCAAGTTCCAATGCCTTGGATACATTGCCGCCGCCGCTGTCGAAGCCGACGTAGATAGCGTGGCTGGAAACAGCCTTATCGCGGAATAAGCTCAAATCATCGTCGGCTTCGAAACTGCCAATTACCGTAATGTAGGTAATTCCATCATCCGCAGTTCGAACGTCGTAGCTCAGCCGCGCCGCGGCATTTTGCGCAAGAAGCGCGAAGCCCAGAGCAAAACCCAGCAAAGCAAAGCTTTTCTTCACAGCCCACCCCCAAATTGCAACCAAGCCATGAATTCCATAGCTCCAGGCGCTTCACAAGCCATGATTGCAGCCCACATTCGAAAGATTCGGCCTTACCGATGAAATGAAAGCAGGCTCATATGGCAGCGGGAAAAAGCCATGCTTACGGCAAGCTGCCTATTGCTTTGTCTTCGGCGCAATTGCCAATTCGGAACCATAAGCCGCCTTCAATTCCTCCTGCCCCTTCACACGGTCCACGGACTTATGAAGCAGGATCGAGCGATAGCCTTCCGAACTCCGCTCCTCGATCAAGGTGACATCGGCGTTTCCTGGATTGTCCGAGCGCTCGAACCAATCGACGGGGTGATGCAGGAAATTCATCTCGAAGGCCCGGTTGGTGACGCCATGGCCGACGATGATGACATTGTTCTTTCCGTTTTCGGCATCGTGCATGACCGTCTGCAGAAATAGACGGACACGCTGGGCGACATCGGCGCGGCTCTCGCCGTCCGGCGGCCGGGCGTAGAACTTGCCGTTATTGTTGCGCAGCCTTGCCCATTTCTCGAACTCATCGGGGAATTTCCGCTTCTGTTCGGCATGATCGTAGATTTCGGTGAAGAGGCCGAAGTCCTGCTCACGCAGGAGATAATCCTCTCTGATATCTCCGATGAGTTCGGCGGGCAGAACCTCCAGCAGGGCATCCTTGCTCTGCCGCGTCCTCAGGAAGGGCGAATACCAGACGCTCAGCTTGCGCAGTTCGGCTGATGGCAATCCCTTGAGATAGGCTGATATCGCCTGCCCTGCTTCCAGCACCTGCCGATAGCCCCATTCCGTCAGGGGCACATTATGGTCGCCGAATTGCCGATAGGCCTGGTCATCGATATTGCCAAGGGATTCGCCGTGCCGAACGAGAAAGATGCGCATGAATCGTCCCTGTTGCTGCAATTCGCATCCCATCATATGGGAGAGCGCGGCGGGTGCAACGCTGCGGCGGATGGGAGCTCGCGATTTGGCCCAAGCATCGACGCCGCTCGCGGGCAAAACGGCATAATTTCGCCCCTACCCTTGCCTTTCGAAGAAAAATCCGTATAAGCCGCCCTGTTCGCAACCCGGTCTTCTGGCTGGTGGCTGAACGGAGGGCCGGTTTCCGATAAGGGAATCGTTCGGAACGGAAGCGTTCCAGCCTCCCGTGTCTCCGCTCTCGACCGTCTCGGAAACGCTTTTCTTGCTTGGGTTTACCCTATCAGGAGCAGTCGTTGAGGCTTAGCCGCCGAATATCGGGTTCAGACCAACGCAAGAAAGGCAAAGCTATCCATGGCTCTTTACGAACATGTATTCCTTGCCCGGCAGGATATTTCCGCTCAGCAGGTCGACGCCCTCGTAGAACAGTACAAGGGTGTCATCGAAGCTCACGGCGGTAAAGTCGGGCGTATCGAGAACTGGGGCCTCAAGTCCCTCACCTACCGCATCAAGAAGAACCGCAAGGCTCATTACGCCCTGATGGACATCGATGCTCCGGCCGCTGCGATCCAGGAAATGGAACGCCAGATGCGCATCAGCGAAGATGTCCTGCGTTACATGACGATCGCTGTCGAGCAGCACGAAGACGGCCCGTCGGCCATGATGCAGAAGCGCGACCGTGACGACCGTCCGCGCCGCGATGGCGACCGTCCGGAGCGCAGCTTCGGCGATCGTGGTCCGCGCCCGGATCGTGGTGACCGCGAAGACCGTCCGCGCCGTCCGCGCGAAGACCGCGTATAAGGAGATTTGAGAGATGTCTGAAGTTTCTTCCGCACCGGTCCGCCGTCCGTTCCATCGCCGCCGCAAGACCTGCCCGTTCTCGGGCGCCAATGCGCCGCGCATCGACTACAAGGACGTTCGTCTCCTGCAGCGCTACATTTCCGAGCGCGGCAAGATCGTTCCGTCCCGCATCACGGCCGTTTCTCAGAAGAAGCAGCGCGAACTCGCCCAGGCGATCAAGCGCGCCCGTTTCCTCGGCCTGCTGCCCTACGTCGTCGCTTAATAGCGCCTGACGGAGAATGAATTAGAGGGAAGGCAGCGATGCCTTCCCTTCTCCCTTTCGCGATGGGCGCGGATCGGAACCTTGAAACCCCATGTTGGGGATAAGCTTTCAGGCCCGTGTGGCGAAGGCATCCTCTAACTGCTCGATACGAAGCAGGACAGCGACGTGAAAAAGTTGAACGCAAAAGAGCTTGGCATCGGCGCGCTCGCCGGTCTGACCGCCGCCCTACTCGTGTATGGCGCGACGGTGCAGCCATTGCTGTTCATCCTGTTCGGCGCACTTTCCGCTCTCCCGATCCTGATCGTCGGCCTCGGCTGGGGCAATATGGCCGTCATCGTTGCCGTCGTGGTCGCCGGCATCGTCGGAACCGTTACGCAGTCGGTCTATTTCGGGCTCTTCGTCGTTCTCCTGACGCTGATCCCCGCTTGGCTCAGCCATCTCGCCAATCTGGCGCGTCCCGCCTCCGAACTCGGAGGCCCGGATAATCTGATGGCCTGGTATCCGCTCTCCGACATCATGCTGCACCTGTGCGGTCTCGCCGCCATCGTCATCATCGTCGCCGGAGCGGTCATGGGCTACGGTGCCGATCTGGTGGGTCAGGTCGTCGACGCCTACATGGCCGCGGTGAACCAGCAGTCTCCCGATCTTCAGCTCAATCCGGCTGCGATCGCGAAGATGAAGTCACTGATGCTCTACATGATCCCGATCGCCTGGGGCATGATCTGGGTCATGATGCTGTTGGCCGCCTATTACGTGGCGACACGCATCGTTGCGGCTTCGAGCCATAATCTGCGCCCGCGCGACGATATCCCCTCGTCGTTGCGCATGAACCGCAATGCGATCTTCGTCTTTCTCGTGGCGATCGTCGCTATCTTCTTTGGCGGAGTTCTGGCTCTCATCGCCGCCGCCGTGCTCGGCGCCTTCGGTGCTGGCTTCATCGTTTCCGGCTTTGCTTCGCTGCATTACCGGACGCGGGGCAAGGACTGGCGTCTGCCGGTTCTGATCCTCTGCTACCTGGTATGCTTCTTTGTGACGCTGCCGCTCTTCATCGTTCTCGTTCTCGGTCTTTACGATACCCGCAAGGCGATATCGCTGACCCCGAACAAGAATGCCGACACATCCAAACAAGACACAAAAATCTGACATCGAAAGGAACAACGAAAATGGAAGTCATTCTCCTCGAACGCATCTCCAAGCTCGGCCAGATGGGCGAAACCGTCAAGGTTCGCGACGGCTTTGCCCGTAACTACCTGCTGCCGCTCGGCAAGGCACTGCGCGCCAACGCCGCCAACAAGGCTCGTTTCGAAGCCGAGCGCGCAACGCTCGAAGCCCGCAACCTCGAGCGCAAGAGCGAAGCCCAGAAGGTTGCCGACGTTCTCGCCGGCAAGTCCTTCATCGTCGTTCGCTCGGCTGGCGAAACCGGCCAGCTCTACGGTTCGGTCGCTGCTCGTGATGTCGTCGAAATCCTCGCCGCCGAAGGCTTCAACGTCGGCCGCAGCCAGGTTCACATGAACACGCCGATCAAGGCCATCGGCCTGCACAACGTCACGATCGGTCTTCACGCCGAAGTCGAAATCACGATCGAACTCAACGTTGCACGCTCCGCTGAAGAAGCCGAGCGTCAGGCCAAGGGCGAAACCCTCACCTCCGCCGACGCCATCTACGGCGTTGACGAAGACGCCCTGCGTCCGGAAGACTTCTTCGATCCGGAAGCTGACCGCGACGGCGACGAAGAAGCTTGATCTTCAAGCCTTTTTCGTAATTTCTAATGCAAGAAAGCCTGGGTCCTCCGACCCAGGCTTTCCTGTTTTCTGACAGAAGATGGAGCGAACGCCCAGGTCAGTCGTTATCCTTGATTTCCGGCAACGGAGCCGAATCCTTGTCGATCGAAACGACGACGGACATACCGGGCGCCAACTGGTCCGCCAGAGGCTGCCCATCCTCGATCTTGATCCTGACGCCGAGACGCTGGGCGACCTTGGTGAAATTGCCCGTGGCATTATCGGGTTTGATGACCGCAAATTCCGAGCCAGCGGCCGGGGAGAAGCGCTGGATGCGGCCCTTGATCTCGCGATGTCCGAGCGCATCCACGGAGATGGTGGCAGGCTGATCGAGCTTCATGCCATCAAGCTGCGTTTCCTTGAAATTGGCGATGACCCAGACGTCCTTCGGAACGAGGTTCATCAGCTGCGTGCCGGGCGTCACATATTGGCCAAGACGCACGCCGATCTCGCCGACGCGGCCGTCCTGCGGCGCCCTGATCGTCGTATTGTCGAGATCGATATCGGCAAGCTGCACGGCCGCTTCCGCGCCGCTGACACCGGCTTCCAGCGAAGCGCGGTTGACGATGATCGTCGTCAGGTTCTGCTGGGAGACATCGAGAGCGGCCTTTGCCTGATTGACCGATGCCTGCGCCTGCTGCAGCGTCGCCTGCGCCTGTTCGGAATCACTGGTGGTCGAGACGCCTCTGGAGACGAGTGTCGTGACGCGATCGAAGGCAAGCTGGGCACGCTTCAGCGCTGCATTGGCGCTGTCGATCTGCGCCTGGCTGGAGACGATGCCGGCCTTGGCGGCCTGCTCCTGCTGCTGCGAATTGGCGAGTGCGGCCTTCTGTCCGTCCAGCGTCGCGTGGGCCTGCGCCACCTTCTGCTTGTAGATGCGGTTATCGATCTGGGCGAGCACATCGCCTTCCTTGACGAGCTTGTAGTCCTTGATCGGCACGTCGGTGATATAGCCGCTGACCTGCGGGCTGATGGTCGTGACATAGCCTTTGACATAGGCGTCGTCCGTGGTTTCGACCGCGGTCTTGAACGGCGGCAGATGCCAGGCGTAGAGCACCAGCATGACGCCGCCGACACCGGCAAGAACGGCGATGACTTCAATTGGGGAGCGAACGAGCCTCGACATGGAGCTATTTCATATCCTCATGGGTTGGATGTCGCGACCTCTACCCGATCGCCAGCGAAGCGAGCCCTGACGACGCGGAAGAGAACATGGATTGAGAGGCCGGCAAGTGACAGGAAGGCGATTACGGCGGCAGTGAAGAAGGCATCTCCATAGGCAAGCATATTGGCTTCGCGGCTGACCTGCGCGCCGAGCAGCGCCAGCCCCTCCCCCTTCAGCAGCGCGCTATCCCCAATCACCTTGCCATAGGAGGATGAAAGCTGGCTGACGCGTGTGGCCACATGCGGATCCGTCAGCAGCACGCGCTCGGTCAGGACGGCCGAATGGAACTTCTCGCGAATGGTGATCAGCGTGCCGTAGAAGGCCGAGCCGACGAGGCCGCCGATGCTTTGCGTGAAGGTGAAGACGACGAAGAAGGTCACCAGATAGGGCGGCCCCTTGGATATAGCCTCCTTGAAGCCTGCCGACATGGATGGCGGCAAGAAGAGCGCCGCACCGGCCGCCACCAGGGCCTGGCTGAGATACATCTGCTCGGGACGGGTCAGGTTCGTCACCTGAGAATCCATCAGCGAACCCACCCCCATCAGAATAAGCGCGACGAACTGGATCTGCCACGTGTAGCCATAGCTCATGAACACGGTGCAGATGAGGCCGCCGATGATCGAGAAGGCGAGGATGATCCAATAGAGCAAGGCAAGCTGGTCATAGAGCAGGCCGACCGCATTCTGATAGAAGGTCATGATGACGGAGGTCTGCTCGGCGGCAATGATGCGGAAGACCAGGAGGATCGCCGTCAGATGCAGAATTTCCGGCCGAAGCAGCCAGCGAACGTCGATCAAAGGCGTCGACCGTCTCAGTTCGACGACGATGGCAACGGTCAGGGATGCGACGGCAATAGCCAGAACGACGCCGAGCCATGGCACCTCCAGCCACCAGTAGAGGCGCCCGACCGACAAGGCGACGGCAAGACAGCCGAAACCGACCGCGACAAGAAGATAGCTGAAGATATCGCCCAGCACGATAACCTTGACGCGCGGCGGCGGCGTCAGCGGCAGCAGATAGATGATCGGCATGACGAGGAGCGCCAATGCCATTTCAAGCGTATAGAGGCCGCGCCATTCGCCATAATCGAGTAGCGAGGGCGATACGAGACGGGTGATGGGAGCGGCAAGCAGCGTGTTCATCATCGCCAGACTGACGCCGATCGTCATCTTCTTCGCCGGCTCGAAGGCCTCCAGCATATAAAGAAAGCCGAGCGTCGAGAGTGGCGCACCGGCAATCCCGCTCAGGAAGCGGACGACGATCGCAGAATGCAGGTCGGAAACGAAAAGATTGAGCAGCGAGGCGAGCACGAAGCCGAGAATGCTGACCTCGGCGAAATTGCGCACGCCATATTGAAGGCGGATCTTCACCAGCGCGATGGCGAGGCTGACATTGGGCGCCATATAGGCAGCAGAAAGCCATGCCGACTCTGTGGTGGTCGCCGCGATGGTTCCCTGAATTTGCGTAAGGTTGGCGAAGGCGAGATTGAGACCGAGGCCCTGCGTCAGGAAGAACATGACGGACGCCGCAATATAGAGCGGCACTTTCCAGCCCGGCATAGGCGGTGGAGCGGATGGGACGGCGTTGGCTTCCGCATTGGCGACCGGGCCCGGATCCCCGCTCATGCACTACCTCATGATTTGCCGATATTCTGAAGATTGGCAGTCATGGCACGGATAACTTTCAGCGCCATGCCGACATCCTCGTCCGAAATCCCCTCCAAGATATCCGCACGCACACTGGTGGCAAGAGCCTCAACCTCGGCGGCAACGACTTTTCCTGATTCCGTCATGAAGATCTGCTTGGCGCGGCGATCGGATACGGCGGCGCGGCGCTCAATGAAATTCTGCGCCTCCATGGCATCGAGGATGCGCACGAGCGTCGGCGTTTCCAGCTCCAGCTCGTCGGCAAGCTCCCTCTGGTTTATTCCGTCCCGGCGGGAGAGCTTGCGAAAAACCCTCGCGCGGGAAAGGGTCATGCCGTGCTCTCGAACGAGAGCGTCGAAAGCCGCCCTCAGCTTGCGATTGAACGCGGAGAGGTCGTCGAAGAGTTCTTGTCTTGATGGCGCACCTGGCATTATTGCAACTTTATACTATTAGCATCCTACCCTAATTTAAGGGGAATACCCGGATTTTCCCAGTTTTTCAAGCAGGATAGCCGCAACAGTTGATGCGCGCAGCGAAAGACCGGCTAAAATGTTCCCCACAGATAGTTTGCATAAGTGATTCGTGTGTCGATCTTTGCGTTGCAAAGTGGCCACAAGGGATTTTTTACGTGGCGGAAACTTGTCCCTGTGGACGAGTGGAACAACGTTGATAGGTCGGTATGGCCATCCGTTTGCACGGTTGACCATGACATCGGAACATCGCAAACCAGACGACACCCTAAAGCATGAAGAGATGGAAAATGAACGAAGCTGCGCGCAAGCTTGCCGCCATTGCTCCCGCCGACCAGCATTATCGCGAAGCGCCCAATAACATTGAGGCGGAACAGGCTCTGCTCGGTGCCATCCTCGTCAACAACGATGCCTATTATCGCGTCTCCGATTTCCTGAAGCCGATCCATCTCTACGAGCCGCTGCACCGGAAGATCTTCGAAGTCGCCGGTGATATCATCCGCATGGGCAAGACCGCCAATCCTGTGACCATCAAGAGCTTCGTGCCGGCTGACGAGAAGGTCGGCGACATGACGGTCGCGCAATATCTCGCGCGCCTCGCCGTCGAGGCCGTGTCGATCATCAACGCTGAAGATTACGGCCGCGCCATCTATGACCTGGCGCTGCGCCGTGCGCTGATCACCATCGGCGAGGACATGGTCAACATCGCCTATGACGCGCCGCTCGACATGCCGCCGCAGACGCAGATCGAGGATACGGAGCGCCGGCTGTTCGAGCTTGCCGAGAATGGCCGCTACGACGGCGGCTTCCAGTCGTTCAACGACGCCGTGGCACTGGCGATCGACATGGCGGCCGTTGCCAAGGAGCGTGACGGCGGCCTCTCCGGCATCTCCACGGGCATCCACTCGCTTGATAGCAAGATGGGCGGCCTGCAGCGCTCCGACTTGATCATCCTTGCCGGCCGTCCCGGCATGGGCAAAACCTCGCTTGCCACCAACATCGCCTATAATATCGCCGCCGCCTACGAGGGCGAAGTCCAGCCCGACGGCTCGATGAAGGCAAAGAACGGCGGCGTTGTCGGCTTCTACTCGCTGGAAATGTCATCGGAGCAGCTCGCCACCCGTATCATCTCCGAGCAGACGGAAGTCTCCTCCTCGAAGATCCGCCGCGGCGACATCAACGATGCCGATTTCGAAAAGCTGGTGGCCTGCTCGATGATGATGCAGAAGGTGCCGCTTTATATCGACCAGACCGGTGGTATTTCCATCGCCCAACTCGCCGCCCGCGCCCGCCGCCTCAAACGCCAGCGCGGCCTCGACGTTCTGGTCGTCGACTACGTGCAGCTCATGACCGGTTCGAAGAAGTCGGGCGAAAACCGCGTTCAGGAAATCACCGAGATCACCACTGGCCTGAAGGCGCTCGGCAAGGAGCTCAACGTTCCGATCGTCGCACTCTCCCAGCTCTCGCGCGCGGTCGAAAGCCGCGACGATAAGCGCCCCCAGCTTTCGGACCTTCGCGAATCCGGCTCGATCGAGCAGGACGCCGACGTGGTGCTCTTCGTGTTCCGCGAGGAATATTATGTGAAGAACCAAGAGCCCCGCGACCCGAACGACCCGAAATATGCGGAATGGGAAGCGCTGTTCGACCGCGTGAAGGGCACGGCCGATGTCATCATCGCCAAGCAGCGTCACGGACCGACGGGCACGGTGAAGCTCGCCTTCCAATCGGAATTCACCCGATTTGCCGACCTCGCCGACCCGTCTTTCACGCAGTACGAAGAACATTGACGCTTGCCGCGTCAATGTTCCGCTGGGATGAGAACCGCTTCGCACTTTGCCGGAAAGGCTTCAGAGTCCCGCAGCCCTCAGCAAAGCCACCGTCGCAACGCCGACGATAACGCTTGCCAGCAACGGCAAGCGGCGAGAGACGATTGCGGTGACCATGCAGGCCAGCGTCTCCGCCCAGCCGGTGGCAAAAGCTGTGGGGGCAATGACAGCCATCAGCACGGCCGGTGGAATGGCTTTGATTGCGGTTTGCCGACGCTCGTCAAGCTTCACGTAGCGAATCAAGACGAGACCGCCAACACGGGTGAAGATCGTTGCGGCAGCCATGGCGAGGATGGCGAGCAGAGTGTTGAAATCGAGCGTCATGCCGCTTGCTCCCGCGCTCTGCCCTTCCAGAAAGCCATTGCCAGTCCCGCCAGCGCGCCGGCTGCAATATGCCAGACACCGGGCACGAACTGGTGGACAGCAACGGCTGCAATTCCGCTTGCGGCAAGCACCGCGCCGGTTTCCGGTCCTTTCCAGAAGCCCATGACCAGCACGATGAAGACGGCCGGAAAGGCGAAGTCGAGACCGATGACGGCGGGATCGCCGAGAAAAGCGCCAAGCAGAGCACCCGCAAGCGACGAGCCGACCCAGGCCAAGTAAAATGGCGTGACGATGCCCGCATACCAAGCGGGCGTGAGCCGCATCGTGCCGGCGCGGAACTCCGCCATGGCCCAAATCTCATCGGCGAGAAACAGCATGGCGAGATAGCGTTTGATGCCGGAGAAAGACTGCATCTTCGTGCCGATCGAAGCGCTCATCAGCAAGTGCCTGACATTGACGAGCAGGGCCGCGAAGCCGGCGCCGATCCAGCTTGCGGGATGTGTCCAGATATCCATCGCCACGAATTGCGAGCCGCCAGCAAAGACGAGCGCGCTCATCAGTGTGGTCTCCAGCGGCGAAAGCCCCTTGGTCGCCGAAACCGCGCCGAACACGAGGCCGATCGGCAGGACGGCAACGATCAGCGGAAGAATGGCACGCATCCCGGCTTTGAATTCGCCGGCCGGCCGGCTTTGCTGCAACATTGGCAACCTCCACTTCAACAATGACGGAGGGGTAGCCGACGGCAGCCGGCGCTGTATTGAACGAAAGTGATCAGACGCATTCCGGACAGAAAGCCGTTTCGCAATTGGAAATGCGCTAGCCGACGCGGAACTGGCCCGGGGTGACGCCGGTGCGCGATTTGAAGTGGCGCGTGAAATGCGCCTGATCGGCAAAACCACATTCCATGGCAACATCGGCGGGCATGCGGCCCTCCCTAAGCAATCGGCGGGCAACGATGACACGCCGGTCGGTCAGAAAGGCATGGGGCGTAATATGATACTCCCTGCGGAAGGCGCGAATCAGGTGCGCGCGGCTCAGGCCTGCGATCTTGGCCAACTCCTCCAATCCGATATCGCTGTCGAAATTCTCAGTGAGATAATCGCGGGCGCGCACGACGGCGCTACGCTCCTTGGTGTCGACGGGAAGGACGATCGTGCTACCATAGCGCGCAAAGAGGGCCGCCAGCACCGAGAACATGCCTTCATCGGATTCCAGCGCACCGGCGCCGCTCTCGAGTGTGCGATGCGCCTTGTGGAAGGCGCTTGCAAGCTGCGGATCGCGCAACAACGAACTGGCGAAAGATGGCGTCGCATTGAAGGCTTTGCCCGTGACGTCTTCCAGAATATCGACGAAGAGCTTCGTGTCCGGGTAGATCATGCGGTAGCGATAGCCTTCGCCGCCCGGAGCGCCGTCATGCACTACTCCAGGATTGATCATATAGAGATCGCCCGGTCCGGCTTCCTCCCGACTGCCGAGCAGCGTGGTGATCTGGCTGCCTCTTTCAATCGTCCCGATGCTGAAGGTGTCGTGCGCATGCGGCGCATATTCATGCGTCACGAAGCTTGCGCTCAGGCATTCCATGTCACGAAAGCGACCGTCTCGCCAGAAGCGGGTCGATTCCACCTTGGCAAGCGGCATGGCGTCAGCCGCCTCTTTCTGCGAAACGTTCTGCATCCCCGAAGATTAGCGCGCCGGCTCCCGCGCGTCTTGAACAAAAGTGATCGCATGTGGGAAAGGCTGGCATCCACCCGTCCGCGCTTTTTTTGAGAAGGTGTGGTCGGATCCGTCGTTCCGCTGGACGATCCCAAGATGAAAACCTAAAAAGCATTTAGGCCCAAACTCGCCTTTTGGAGGAGAAGGAAAATTGAAACGCATTGAGATGACGGTAAGCGGCGGCTGCCAGTGCGGTGCCGTGCGCTATCACGCAACTGCCATGCATGATAATTCGCATCTCTGCCATTGCCGCATGTGCCAGAAAGCCTCCGGCAACATCTTTGCCGCGCTTGTCGCCGCGCCTGATGATGCGCTCACCTGGACGCGCGGCAAGCCGAGCATCTGGAAGAGTTCTGAGCTTGTCGAGCGCGGCTTCTGCGCCAATTGCGGCACGCCATTGTTCTTCCATCACCTCAAAAACGGCCGCACCAACCTGATGATCGGTTCGCTTGATAATCCGCACGCCTTCCCGCCGCATGCCAATACCTGCACCGAGAATATGGTGACATGGTTCGATACGATCACGGGCATAGAAAATACCGGTGCGACCGAAAATAACGGCGCCGAATGGGCTGCGGCGATCAAGACGAGCAACAACCAGCACCCTGATTGCGATACCGCCTCATGGGCGGTGAGATGGCGTGACGACTGAGCCTATTCCGGCGATCGCCAGCGGGGAACGATGCCGCTGTTCCGAAATAGCCATCATCCCGGAAACTAAAGCCTACGACAGCCTGCCTTCAAGATGATGCGCACAGCGTGCCTGAAGGCCTGCCCTTCAGCTCATTCGTGCCGCAAAGCAGCCTGTTGGTTTCCGACCTTTAGCCGGAAGCTGTCGTCAGAAATGTGGCGGCAGTTTCTGCCTAATTCCGCATACATGCATCGCAGCACTTTTTCTTTTCATCGACGGCCAGTATCCTGACCCAAGCCAAATCACTTCCGGCCACTTCCTTGTTTAGGGCGCCCCATGACAGATAATTTCAATGACGACGATGCTTTCGCTTCCGCCGGCCTGCGGCTGACGGTGGATCTCGGCGCGCTCGTCGAAAACTGGCGCGACCTCGCGCACCGCTCGGGGAAGGCGCGCACGTCAGCCGTTGTCAAGGCCGATGCCTACGGGCTCGGGATCGAGGATGTCGGCGAAACGCTTTACGCTGCCGGGGCGCGCGATTTCTTTGTCGCCACCGCCGATGAAGGCGCGACCTTGCGGCTCTACGCGCCCGAGGCGCGCATCTTCGTGCTCAGCGGCATCTGGCCGGGCATGGAGCGCCGGTTCTTCGAAAACGACCTCGTACCCGTCATTGCTTCGGAAGAACAGCTGACCTTCTGGATGTCGGTTCTGTCTGATTATGGCGATTATCCCTGCGCACTGCAGGTCGATACCGGCTTCAACAGGCTCGGCCTGCCGATGGATGATGCGATCGCGCTTGCCGATGACGTCTCGCGTCCGGCAAGCTTTGCGCCGGTTCTCGTCATGAGCCACCTCGCCTGCGGCGACGATCCTTCCAACGCGATGAACGGGCAGCAGCTCGAGGCTTTCCGCAAAGTCAGTGCCGCCTTCGAAGGCATCGAGGCGAGCCTTGCCAATTCGGCCGGCATCTTTCTTGGGGCCGACTATCATTTCGATCTCACCCGCCCCGGCATCGCCACCTATGGCGGCGAGGCAGTGCCGGGCATGGCCAATCCGATGCGCCCGGTGGCGACGGCGGAGGCTCGGATTATCCAGACCCGCTCGGTCAAGGCGGGCGAAACGGTGGGATATGGCCGCGCGCTTCAATTGACCCGCGACAGCCGACTGGCGATCGTCTCGGCAGGGTACGCCGACGGCTATATGCGCAGCCAGTCGAGTGCCGGCGTGCCATTGCGCCAGACCGGTATTGCGGGCGGTCACGGCTTTATAGCCGGCCATAAGGTGCCCGTTGCCGGCCGCATCACCATGGACCTCACCATCTTCGATGTCACCGACCTGCCGGAAAACCTGGTCAGAGCTGGTGACTACGTTGAACTTTTCGGCAGCAACATCTCGGTCGATGAGGCCGCAAGGGCGGCAGGCACCATCGGCTACGAGATGCTGACCAGCATGGGGCTGCGGCACGAGCGTCGGTATATCTCGGAGGAGAACGAGGAATAGCCCGGCTACTCCTCAAAATATTTAGCGGGCGCTGATCGCCAGCCGGACACCAAGGGCGACGAAGAGCGTGCCGAGCCCGCGATCGAGCCACAGACCGAGGCTGCGATTGCGCCGAAGCGCGTCACTCAGGCGACCGCCCAGCAGGATAAGCGGCGGCTCGATGAAGGCTGCCACGACGATAATCAGGCTTCCGTGCAGCAAAAGCTGCGCCCAAACCGGGCCGGCACCCTCGACGACGAATTGCGGCAGGAAGGCCAGGAAGAAGATGGCGACCTTCGGATTGAGCAGCGAGACCAGAATACCTTGGCGATAGATACGGCTAAAGGGCAAGGACTTGCCGGCTTCCTTGATCCATGCGCTCTCGCCCTTCGAGCGCAGCGCCTGGATGCCAAGCCAGATCAGATAGGCCGCACCGACCCATTTGACGGTCGAGAAGGCCAGTGCAGAGGCGGCAAGGATCGCCGACAGGCCGGCGGCCGCCATCAGTACATGCAGGCACGCGCCGCTCCAGATGCCGAACAGCGCTGCAAAGCCGGAGCGCATGCCGCTTCTGATCGTGTGACCGAGAATGAAGGCGATATCCGGCCCCGGCGACAGATTAAGGAGAATCGCAGCAGTCAGAAAGCCCATCCAGTGCGCAAGCGAATAGTCAAACATCGATCATCATCCATAAAACCCGGCATAAAGGCTGACACGATCGCCGTTGATACGGAAATCATTAGTTTTGATAGGCCGGGAAAGACATTATCTGACTGCCCAAGCGATTCGTCGCGAAAAGCGAAGCATTTGAACTTGAGAATAGCATCCTATGGCTAAGGCCCGCACACAATTCATCTGCCAGAACTGCGGCACGGTCCACAATCGCTGGGCCGGCAAGTGCGACAGTTGCGGCGCGTGGAACACCATCGTCGAGGAAGATCCGATGGGCGGGATCGGCGGCGGACCAACGAAGACGCCGCGAAAGGGCAAGCCCGTCACGCTGACCACGCTTTCGGGTGAAATCGAGGAAGCGCCGCGCATCCATACCGGCATATCCGAGCTCGACCGCGCCACGGGCGGCGGTTTTGTGCGTGGCTCGGCCGTTCTCGTCGGCGGCGATCCTGGCATCGGCAAGTCGACGCTGCTGATGCAGGCGGCAGCAGCCCTCGCCCGGCAGGGGCACAAGATCGTCTACGTCTCCGGCGAAGAGGCCGTGGCGCAGGTGCGCCTGCGCGCCCAACGGCTGAAGGCGGCCGATACCGAAGTGCTGCTCGCCGCCGAAACCAATGTCGAGGATATCCTGGCAACGCTGGCAGAAGGCAAGCGGCCGGATCTTGTCATCATTGATTCCATCCAGACGCTGTGGAGCGAGCTTGCCGAATCCGCACCCGGCACGGTAACGCAGGTGCGTACCGGCGTGCAGGCGATGATCCGCTTCGCCAAGCAGACGGGAACTGCCATGGTGCTGGTCGGCCATGTCACCAAGGATGGCCAGATCGCCGGGCCGCGCGTCGTCGAGCATATGGTCGATGCCGTTCTCTACTTCGAAGGCGATCGGGGCCATCATTACCGTATCCTGCGCACGGTGAAGAACCGCTTCGGTCCGACCGACGAGATCGGCGTCTTCGAAATGTCCGACGCCGGGCTTCGCGACGTGCCTAATCCGTCCGAACTTTTCCTTGGTGAACGCAACGAAAAGTCGCCAGGCGCGGCGGTCTTCGCCGGCATCGAAGGCACGCGTCCGGTGCTGGTGGAGGTGCAGGCGCTGGTCGCGCCGACATCGCTCGGCACGCCGCGCCGCGCCATCGTCGGCTGGGATTCGGCGCGGTTGTCGATGATTCTGGCCGTTCTGGAAGCGCATTGCGGCGTGCGGCTCGGTCAGCACGATGTTTACCTCAATATTGCCGGCGGCTACCGCATTTCCGAGCCGGCTGCGGACCTTGCGGTCGCTTCTGCACTGGTTTCCTCCCTGGCTGGTCTTGCTCTGCCCGCCGATTGCGTCTATTTCGGCGAAGTCAGCCTGTCGGGCGCCGTCCGGCCGGTTGCGCACACCGCCCAGCGCCTCAAGGAAGCCGAGAAGCTGGGATTTTCCGCGGCCGTTCTGCCTGCCGCTTCCGCCGATCTGCCAAAGGGCAATGGCGGACGCTGGAGCGAGATCGACAGCCTGCCGGATCTGGTGGCGCGCATTGCCGGATCGAAAGGTGCGCTCAAGCGAGCGGAAGACGAAGACTGAGCCTTACTTCAGCCGTTCTTGGCGAAGAAGAGGCTCATGAATTGAGGCCGATGCCGACCATGAGGTCCGGCAAGTCTTGAAGTGGATTATAGATGCCCATTACGATTTTCGACGGTATTGTTATCGGCGTTCTTCTCTTCTCCGCCATTCTGGCCATGGTTCGCGGCTTCTCACGCGAAATTCTCTCGATCGTCAGCTGGGGCGGCTCCGCAGTCGCCGCATACTATCTCTATCCGCTGCTCGTTCCCTATGCGTTGCAATACAAGGCCGACACCAAGATCGCCACGATTGCGTCAGCCGCCGTCATCTTCCTGCTGGCGCTCATCATCATTTCCTTCATCACCATCCGGATTGCCGATTTCATCATCGACAGCCGCATCGGCGCGCTCGACCGCACTCTCGGCTTCCTCTTCGGCGCGGCACGCGGCCTGCTGCTCATGGTCGTCGTCGTTGCCTTCTGGAACTGGCTGGTGGCACCGGCCGCACGTCCGGACTGGGTCAATAACGCCAAGTCGAAGCCTTTCCTCGATTCGATGGTGGAGAAGCTGACTGCGGCGCTGCCCCAAGACATTCAGGCAAGGCTGCCGGCCGAAATCCTCAACAAGATCGCGCCAAACCAGCAGCAACAGCAGCAGCAGGGAAGCGGCGACAACGCCACGCCGAACGATACCGCGCCGTCGGATGACGCACCGGCGCCGCAGACAAACAATTGACGGTGCGTTTACAGGCTTGACCTGCCGCCCGAGAATCGCCATTTGAGCGGCGTGACAATAGAAGATCCGGCCCGATATTTTTTCCGGCCGGATTTTAAGTTATTTTAATGGTCACTCGTGACGCCGCCCCGATCCGCCCACGTTGAGAGCAAAGGCCCGCAGCCATGAACCATTCCGTTTCCTTCGAGGACGATATCGACGGCGACACGCTGCATGAAGAATGCGGCGTCTTCGGCATCCTGGGGCACCCGGATGCGGCAACACTGACGGCGCTCGGCCTGCACGCCTTGCAGCATCGCGGCCAGGAAGCGGCCGGCATCGTCTCCTTCGATGGTCAGCGCTTCCACTCGGAGCGGCGGATGGGTCTGGTCGGAGACCACTACACTGACCCGGCCACCCTCGCCCGCCTCCCCGGTGACCGCTCGATCGGTCATGTACGCTACTCCACCACCGGCGAGACCATCCTTCGCAATGTCCAGCCGCTGTTTGCCGAGCTGGAAGTCGGCGGCATCGCCATTGCCCATAACGGTAATTTCACCAATGGCCTGACCATGCGCCGTCAGCTGATTGCCGATGGTGCCATCTGTCAGTCGACCTCGGATACCGAAGTCGTGCTGCATCTCATCGCCCGCTCCAAGCATCCCTCCTCCTCAGATCGTTTCATCGATGCTATCAGGCAGATGGAAGGCGGCTATTCGATGCTCGCCATGACGCGCACCAAGCTGATCGCCGCCCGCGATCCGATCGGCATCCGGCCGCTGGTCATGGGCGAACTCGACGGCAAGCCCATCTTCTGCTCGGAGACCTGTGCTCTCGACATCATCGGCGCAAAATATGTCCGCGACGTTGAAAACGGCGAGGTCATCATCTGCGAGATCCAGCCTGATGGTTCGATCACCATCGACGCCCGCAAGCCGGAAGTTTCACAACCCGAGCGTCTCTGCCTGTTCGAATATGTCTATTTCGCCCGTCCCGATTCCGTCGTCGGCGGCCGCAACGTTTATGTTGCCCGCAAGAACATGGGCATCAACCTTGCCAAGGAAGCGCCTGTCGCCGCCGATGTTGTCGTCCCCGTGCCGGATGGCGGCACGCCGGCCGCTATCGGCTATGCGCAGGCAAGCGGTATTCCCTTCGAGCTCGGCATCATCCGCAACCATTATGTCGGCCGCACCTTCATTGAACCCACGCAGCAGATTCGCGCCTTCGGCGTTAAGCTCAAGCATTCCGCCAATCGCGAAATCATCGCTGGCAAGCGCGTGGTGCTCGTCGACGATTCCATCGTGCGCGGCACGACATCGGTGAAGATCGTGCAGATGATCCGCGATGCCGGCGCCAGCGAGGTGCATATCCGCGTCGCCAGCCCGATGATCTTCCATCCGGATTTCTACGGCATCGACACACCGGACGCCGACAAGCTGTTGGCAAACCAGTACACGAGCCTGAAGGCCATGTGCGAGTATATCGGCGCGGATTCGCTGGAGTTCCTGTCCATCGATGGCCTTTACCAGGCTGTCGGCGGCGAGCCGCGCAACAATGCGCAGCCGCAGTTCACCGACCATTACTTTACCGGTGACTATCCGACGCGTCTGCTCGACAAGGAAAGCACCAGCAACGTGCGCAAGCTCTCCGTCCTCGCGAGCAACGGCTGACAAGCCCAAGTAACGGCTGACAGGGGCGCCCTGCCCCTTTCTCTTTCCACGCATTCGGATCAAGGCAGCATGAGCGTCAATCTCAAGGACAAGATCGCCCTCGTCACCGGCGCATCGCGCGGTATCGGCTATTTCACGGCACTGGAGCTGGCCAAGGCCGGCGCGCATGTGATCGCCTGCGCCCGCACGGTCGGGGGCCTTGAGGAGCTTGACGATGCCATCAAGGCTGCCGGCGGCTCGGCGACCCTTGTGCCCTTCGATCTTGCCGACATGAATGCCATCGATGCGCTCGGCGCCTCCATCTACGAGCGCTGGGGCAAACTCGACATCCTCATCGCCAATGCCGGCGTGCTTGGCGTGATCTCGCCGATCGGCCATGTCGAAGCCAAGGTGTTCGAAAAGGTGATGACGATCAATGTCACCGCCACCTGGCGGCTGATCCGTTCCGTGGAGCCGCTGCTGATGCGCGCCGAGGCGGGCCGCGCGGTTATCCTCTCTTCGGCCGCCGCCCATCGCTGCCGGCCATTCTGGGGTCCCTACTCCGCCTCCAAGGCTGCCGTCGAGGCGCTGGCGCGGACCTGGGCCGGGGAAACGCAGAGCACGCCGCTGCGCATCACCAGCGTCGATCCGGGCGCTACCCGCACCGCCATGCGCGCCCAGGCCATGCCCGGTGAAGATCCGGATACACTGCCGCATCCGCGAGAGGTCGCTCAGGCGATCCTGCCTCTGGTCGGCCCCGACGTCACCGAAACCGGCAAGCTTTTCGTCGTGCGCGAGAACAGGCTCGTCGACTATCGGATGCCGGAATAAAAACATCTCAGCCCTTTACGCGAGACGCCTTATCCCTACTTGACCAAATTCATCCGGCGCGCGATAAAGCCGCCCATGAAAACGGTTATCTGCATTATCTGCCGGAAGATTATTCGCTAGCGTTTCGCTGGCCTGGCCGTTTTCGTCTCCCAAAATCCAAGATGACAAACGTCCGGCCTGCCGGTGACGGTATTTTTTCGGATTTATGCCTTGGGAGAGTGACATGGCCGCCGAGCCGCAATTGAAGTTCTACAACACGCTGACGCGCGAAAAGGTCGATTTTCAGCCGATCGACCGCAATAACGTCCGCATGTATGTCTGCGGCCCCACGGTCTATGACTTCGCCCATATCGGCAATGCCCGCCCGGCGATCGTCTTCGACGTGCTGTTCCGGCTGCTGCGGCACGTCTACGGTGAGAGCCGTGTCACCTACGTCCGCAACATCACCGACGTCGACGACAAGATCAATGCGCGTGCGCTGCGCGACCATCCCGGCCTGCCGCTGAACGACGCGATCCGCCTGGTGACGGAAAAGACCGAGCGGCAGTACCGTGAAGACACGACAGCGCTCGGCTGCCTGGAGCCATCGGTGCAACCGCGTGCGACCGACAATATCGCACAGATGATCGGGATCATCGAAACGCTGATCACCAAGGGCCATGCCTATCGGGCCGCCGGCGAAGTGCTGTTCGATACCAAGTCGATGGCCGATTATGGGCAGCTTTCGAAGCGCAATCTCGACGAGCAGCAGGCCGGCGCCCGCGTCGCCGTCGACGAGCACAAGAAGAGCCCCGGCGATTTCGTTCTGTGGAAACTTTCGGACGAGAACGAACCCGGCTGGGAAAGCCCCTGGGGCCGCGGTCGTCCGGGCTGGCATATCGAATGCTCGGCCATGAGCGGACGCTATCTCGGTGATGTCTTTGACATTCACGGCGGCGGCCTGGACCTGATCTTCCCGCACCATGAAAACGAAATTGCCCAATCGCGTTGCGCGCATGGCACGCATGCCATGGCCAATGTCTGGATGCATAACGGCTTCGTGCAGGTCGAAGGCCGCAAGATGTCGAAATCGGAGGGCAACTTCGTCACCATCTACGAGCTGCTGCAGACGGAAAAGCTCGGCGGCCGGACCTGGCCGGGCGAGGTGCTGAGGCTTGCCATGCTGATGACGCATTATCGCGAGCCGATCGATTTCTCTGTGAAGCGTCTGGAAGAGGCCGAACGGCTAATCGCCAAATGGCCGGCGGGGGATGCCAGCGGTGCCGCGCCGGATCAGACAGTCCTTGCCGCTCTCGGCGACGATCTCAACACCGTCGCCGCCATCCAGGCGCTGCATGCCCTGGCGCAAGCAACCAATGCCGATGCCAGCCTCCTGCCGGTGTTCGCGGCCAGCGCCGATCTTCTCGGCCTGCTGCCGAAGAAGGCGGAGATGGACGAAGCTGTGGTCGCGGAGATCGATACCAAGGTACGTCAGCGACTGGAGTTGTTGAAGGCAAAGAACTTCGCCGAAGCCGACAAGCTTCGCGAGGAGCTGACGGCCATGGGTATCCAGCTCAAGGATGGTAAGGATCCAACGACGGGCGAGCGTATCACGACTTGGGAGATCAAGCGGTGAGTCTGGTTACCCCCCTCTGTCACTTCGTGACATCTCCCCCACAAGGGGGGAGATTGGGGGAGTTTGCCGACCGCTCTAGTTCCAAGCTGCCTTCTATTTCAGCAGCAATACGTTTCCGCCTGCGCGGGAAAGAAGATGGAGGGCTAACAGCTCGCCGCGAACAATCTCCCCCCTTGTGGGGGAGATGTCACGAAGTGACAGAGGGGGGTAACTTGCCGCATACTCCAGTCCCGCCGAAAGCCCGAAGCAATGCACGCCGCATGCGCAAGGTCATGACGGATGCGGAACTGCGTCTATGGAACGAATTGCGTGCCCATCGCCTCATGGGCCTCGGCTTCCGCCGCCAGTTGCCCATCGCTGGATATATTGTCGATTTCGCATGCCCTGCCGAAAGGCTGATTGTCGAAGTCGACGGCTTCCAGCATGGTAATGACCACGATCAGACCTATGACCAGGTTCGCACCCGCCGCCTCGAAGCCGATGGCTGGACTATCCTGCGCTTCTGGAATGACGATGTCCTGAAGGATATCGATAACGTCTGCATGCATATCCTGATCGTCAGCGGAAAGGATAAATCATGACCGTCTCGACCTACACCGGCGGCTGCCAGTGCGGCGCGGTTCGCTTCCGGGTGCGGGGCGGACTGAAGGATGCGTCGATCTGTCATTGCCGCATGTGCCAGAAGGCCTTTGGCGCCTATTACGCACCGCTGGTCTCGACGCGTGGTGCCGAGCTCACATGGACGCGCGGCGAGCGGAAGCTGTTTCAATCGTCGAATTATGTAAAGCGCGGCTTCTGCGGGGATTGCGGAACGCCGCTGACCTACGAGGCACTCGATGGCATTGCGGTCGCGGCTGGCGCCTTCGATGATCCCGCGCAACTGCCGCCTGTGATCCAATACGGCACGGAGGCCAAGATCGGCTTTGTCGATCGGTTGCATTTGCTGCCCGGACGCTCGACGGAGGAAGATGCCGCGCAAGCGCCCTTCGTTGTAAACATCGTGTCAAATCAACATCCCGATTACGATACCCCAAGCTGGCCAGAGGAGAAGAGCCATGAATGAAGCTACCAGAAGCGGAGGATGCCAATGCGGCGCGGTACGGTTTCGCATCCGCGGCCAGCTCGGCCGCCCCTCAATCTGCCATTGCCGCATGTGCCAGAAGCAGTTCGGCAACTTTTTCTCTGCGCTTGTTACCGCACCTGAAGACGGCGTGGAATGGACGCGCGGCGAGCCGAGTTATTTCCAGTCTTCCGTCAATATCGACCGCGGCTTCTGCAAGAACTGCGGCACGCCGTTGACCTACCGTCATCCGGGCGGCCTCGAAATCGCCATCGGCGCCTTCGACGAGCGCGACGATCTCGCCCCGCAGATCCAGGTCAACCACGCCTATCGACTGCCTTGGGTAGAGACGATTTTCGAAAAGCCCATTCATCAGGATCCAGATTTCTATTCGCGGCAGGAGCAGATCATTTCCTTCCAGCATCCCGATCATGACACCGATGTCTGGCCGGCCGAGGGGCTGAAAATATGACCGAAGTCCTGCGCACATTCTATCCGGAGATCGAACCTTACGCCTCCGGTCATCTCGATGTCGGCGACGGTCATGTGATCTATTGGGAACGGGTGGGAACGCCCGGCGCCAAGCCCGCCGTCTTCCTGCATGGCGGACCCGGCGGCGGCATTTCGCCCAGTCATCGCCGCGTATTCGATCCGGCGCTTTACGACGTGACCCTTTTCGACCAGCGCGGCTGCGGGCGCTCGACGCCGCATGCCGGCCTTGAAGCCAATACGACCTGGCATCTGGTCGAAGATATCGAGCGGCTGCGCAAAATGGCCGGCGTTGAGAAATGGCTTGTTTTCGGCGGCTCCTGGGGCTCGACGCTGGCGCTCGCCTACTCCGAAACACATCCGGATCGGGTTTCCGAACTGGTCGTGCGCGGCATCTATACGCTGACGAGAGCCGAACTCGACTGGTATTATCAGTTCGGCGTCTCCGAAATGTTCCCTGACAAATGGGAGCGCTTCATCGCCCCTATCCCACCGGAAGAGCGCCATGAGATGATGGCCGCCTACCATCGGCTGCTGACGCATCCCGATAAGGCTGCCCGCCTGGAAGCCGCAAAGGCATGGTCGATCTGGGAAGGCGAGACGATCACGCTTCTGCCGGAACCTGCCGTCAGCGCCCAGTTCGAAGATGCGGAATATGCGCATGCCTTCGCCCGTATCGAGAACCATTTCTTCGTCAACGCCGGCTGGCTCGAAGAGGGCCAACTCCTGCGCGACGCCTACAAGCTGAAAGACATTCCCGGCGTCATCGTCCATGGCCGCTACGACATGCCCTGCCCCGCCAAATATGCCTGGGCGCTGCACAAGGCTTGGCCGAAAGCTGAATTTCACCTGATCGAGGGCGCCGGCCATGCTTCGTCCGAGCCTGGCATTCTGGATCGGCTCATCCGCGCCACCGACAAGTTTGCAGGCAAAGCATAGGCCGGGCATCTCAATATCAATAACCGGTTCGCCGGAGGAAACAGTATGACACGCGCAAAAATCTATCTCTTCGACACGACGCTCCGCGATGGCCAGCAAACACCCGGCATCGATTTTTCGGTCGAGGACAAGATTGCCATTGCGACCATGCTGGATGAATTCGGCCTGGATTATGTCGAAGGCGGGTACCCCGGCGCCAACCCGACCGATACGGCCTTCTTCAACGAGAAGCGCACGACATCGGCCTCCTTCGTCGCCTTCGGCATGACGAAGCGCGCCGGCATCTCCGCCTCCAACGATCCCGGCCTTGCGAGCCTGCTGCAGGCGAAATCAGACGCGATCTGTTTCGTTGCGAAGAGCTGGGACTATCACGTCCAGGTGGCGCTCGGCTGCACCAACGAGGAAAACCTGGAAAGCATCGCCGAAAGTGTCAAGGCGGCCATTGGCGCCGGCAAGGAAGCCTTGGTCGATTGCGAGCACTTCTTCGACGGCTACAAGGCCAATCCGACCTATGCGCTTGCTTGCGCCAAGACGGCCTATGATGCCGGAGCGCGCTGGGTCGTGCTCTGTGACACCAACGGCGGCACACAGCCGCCGGAGATTCGCGCCATCGTCGAGGCCGTCATCGCCTGCGGCGTTCCTGGGCACTGTCTCGGCATCCATGCCCATAACGATACCGGCCAGGCGGTCGCCAATTCGCTCGCGGCGGTCGAGGCCGGCGTGCGGCAGATCCAGGGCACGCTGAACGGCATCGGCGAGCGCTGCGGCAATGCCAACCTGATCACACTGATCCCGACCCTGGCGCTGAAAAGAGCCTATAGCGAACGCTTCGAAACGACGATCGACGCCGAGCGGCTGGTGGGCTTGACCGGCCTTTCGCATGCCTTCGACGAGCTTCTGAACCGCTCACCCGACTATCAGGCGCCCTATGTCGGTGCCTCCGCCTTTGCCACCAAGGCTGGTATCCACGCCTCGGCGCTGCTGAAGGACCCGCGCACCTACGAGCATGTGCCGCCGGAAAGCGTCGGCAACTTCCGCAAGGTCATGGTCTCCGACCAGGGCGGCAAGTCGAACTTCATCAATGCGCTGAAGCGGCGCGGCATCGAGGTCGGCAAGGACGATCCGAAGCTCGACCAGCTGATCCACATCGTCAAGGAACGCGAAGCGACAGGCTATGCTTACGAAGGCGCGGATGCGAGCTTCGAACTTTTGGCGCGCCGCACGCTCGGTACCATCCCGGAATTCTTTGCGATCGATGGTTTCCGCGTCATGGTGGAACGCCGCTTCGATTCCCACGGCCGAGTGAAAATCGTCTCGGAAGCCGTCGTCAAGATCATCATCGATGGCGAAACCATCATGTCGGTTGCAGAGGGCGACGGCCCGGTTAATGCGCTCGACCTGGCGCTGCGCAAGAATTTCGGCAAATACCAGCACGAGATAGACGATCTGGAACTGGCCGACTTCAAGGTGCGTATCCTCAATGGTGGCACAGAGGCCATCACCCGAGTCCTGATCGAATCCACCGATAGCGATGGCGTACGCTGGTGGACGGTCGGTGTCTCCGAAAACATCATCGATGCGTCGTTCCAGGCCTTGATGGATTCCGTCATCTACAAGCTGATGAAAAACCGGCATATGGCAGGCAGGATTGCGGCGGAGTAATCCGCCGCCCATCAAAAAGCTTGACGATGCCGTCAATGAAATGAATTAGCCATGCCGCATGCATTGGGGTAATCCCGTCTCAAATAACAGAGAATGACGGGAAAATTCATGGCCACTGACGCGGTCAAACCTGAAATCAAGAACAACGACGCTATCCGCAGCTTCGGCTTTGCGATGACGGCCTATCTCTTCTGGGGCGTTCTGCCACTCAATATGAAGGCGTTGGCGCATATCCCGGCTTTCGAAGTCATCGCCCATCGCATCGTCTGGTCGGTTCCCGTCGCCGGCATCGTGCTGCTGGCGCTCGGCCGCCTGGGTGACGTGAAGGCGGCGTTTCGCAACCCGCGGACAATCGCCATGGCGTCGCTGACGGCAGCGCTCGTCACCATCAACTGGGGAACCTATGTCTGGGCCATCGGCGCCGGCCATTCGCTCGATGCGGCCCTCGGTTACTTCATCAATCCGCTGTTCAGCATCGCGCTCGGCGCCATCCTGCTCAAGGAAAAGCTGGCGCCGACGCAGATCGTCGCGATCTGCCTTGCAGCCGCCGCCGTCATCATTTTGACGGTGAAAGCCGGCACCCTGCCCTGGGTCGCGTTGTCGCTGACCTTCTCCTGGGGCTTCTATGCCTTTTTCCGCAAAACCCTGCCTGTTGGAGCCAACCAGGGCTTTTTCATCGAGGTGCTACTGCTCTGCATCCCGGCAGCATTTTACATCCTCTATCTGGAAGCGCGCGGCGAAGGCCACTTTTACCAGACCGGCCTTTCGGATACCGGGCTCCTGCTCGGCTGCGGGCTCGTGACGGCGCTGCCGTTGATGATCTTCGCCAATGGTGCGAAGCTTTTGAGGATGTCGACCATCGGCATCATGCAATACATCGTTCCCACAATGGTCTTCCTGATCGCCGTTTTCCTGTTCAAGGAACCCTTCGGCACGACACAGCTCGTTGCATTCTCGCTGATATGGGCCGGTCTCGTGCTCTACAGCTGGTCGATGCTGCGTCAGAGCAGAGGAGCATAACCAGGCGATATGGTTAGCAAATCGCTATTTGTGGCGGTTTGGCTTTCAAGAAAGCCGTGAACCGCCTCGTCCCTTGTCATCACGCAGCCCTAAGCGAAAACCGCTGCTCGTTTGCCGGAACAGCTTTTAGAGCTTGGAAATCACGGCCTCTTCTCCGCCGCGGTCGCCGCGCGTCTCTGCGGCATGCTTGCGGATGGCCGGAATGATATCGGCCACCTTGTCGATCACAAGCGGCTGGACACGATGGGCGGTATGGATGAAGCCCTCGTCCCGCATATGACGGACGATTTCCATCATCGAATCCCAAAAGCCGTTGATATTGGCAAAAACCATCGGCTTTTCGTGACGGCCCAGCTGGCCCCAGGTCATGATCTCGACGATCTCCTCCAGGGTGCCGATTCCGCCCGGCAAGGCCACGAAAGCGTCGGCGCGCTCGAACATGCCATGTTTGCGCGTATGCATGTCCGGCGTTATGATGAGTTCGTCGAGCTGACCGAGCGAGTGGCGCGTCGCTTCCATATCGACCAGAAATTCCGGAATGATGCCGGTGACCTGACCGCCGTGCGACAGCACGCCGCTTGCGACAGCGCCCATGATGCCCTTCGTTCCGCCGCCATAGATCAGGCGCAGGCCGTTTTCGGCAATGCTTTTGCCGAGTTCGCGGCCAGCGGCCATGTAGGAAGGATCGCGTCCCGGCTGTGAGCCACAATAGACGCAAATGGTTCGAATTGGCGCGGAATCGTCGGTCATGGATGCAAAGAACTATGCTGCAGGTGCGCAGTCAAGATTTTTCAAAGGAAAACTTGTGTCGGAACATGCGAAAATGGCTGAGAAAGCTTGTAAAAGCAGGCGAAATCGCTAGCAATTTCAGGAGTTGCGATGACTTCGCCGCGTGGAGATGAATGATGATGAAGAACCGTGCCGGTTGGCTGGCTCTGTTGGTGTTGGCAATTGCGACCTTGTTGATGGTCTTCTTCGTGATGCCGCGCATCAACGGTGACAAGACCCCGATCGGCAACGTGGTTAATCAAGCCGGCAATGCGGTGAAAAATACGATCGACCAAAACGCGCAGAAGGCTGGTGAGACCGCCGAGAACGCAACCAAGGCCACGCAGAATGCCGTGTCGACCGCCGTCAATACGGCAGACCTCGCGAAAAAGCTGACCGGCCTGACCGACGCGGCAACCGCTTCGCTGGCCGATTTGAAGGCGCTCTTCAAGGATGGCAATGGACCGGCCCAGGATGTCTTCACGGCTGCGAAGACAAAGGCGATTACTGCCCTGCAATCGATCGTCGGCTTCGCGCTTCCCGAAGGGATCGACGCAACGACAACGGGACTCGTTAAGAAAGCGCAGGACGGTGCAGGCAAGGCTCTCGCCATCATCCAATCTCTCCCCGAGAATGCTGCCGAAGCCAGTGCGGCGATCGACAAGGCTCTTGCAACGCTGACAGGGCAACAGGCGCCCGGGACCAACTCGGCTGCCAATCCTCGCGTACCATCATTCGACGTATTGCGCGTCGAGCCGGATGGCTCCACTGTTATCGCAGGCTCAGCCGAGCCGAATGCCAAGCTAGAGATCGTCGACGGCGAAAAGGTTGTCACGACGACCAATGTCGGCCCGAGCGGCGACTTTGCCGCCGTACTCGACAATCCGCTGCCGCCTGGAGACCACGAATTGGTGCTGCGCGCCACCGGCAAGGACGGTAAGGCCGTCAGTTCCGAGGAAATCGCAACCGTCTCCGTGCCGAAGGACAATTCCACCCAGGTTCTCGCGATGGTGTCGAAGCCAGGCGCTGCAAGTCGCATCATCACCGCGCCTTCCGCCAAGCAGGGCCGCGTGACCGCCGGCGAACAGGACGCGTCCGCAGCCGGCACTCAGGCCAAAGCGACCACGACAGATGCCAAGCCGCAACAGGATGGTACGGCGGTCGCATCCGCCAATCCCGCGGCAGGCACGGCAACACCGCCAGCAGCGAAGGTAGAGGCGAATCCAGACGTCATGGTCAATGCGGTGGAGATCGAAAACGATCATATCTTCGTTGCCGGCACCACGAAGCCGAATGCCAAGGTCCGCGCCTATGCCGACGACAAGCTCATCGGCGAGAACGTCGCGGGTGCGGACGGTCACTTCGTCGTGGACGGCCCCATGCCTCTTGCCGTCGGCGATCACAAGATCCGCGTCGACATACTCGATGGCGCAGGCAAAGTCGTCGTGCGGACCAGCGTCAACTTCACGCGCCCCGAGGGCAATCAGGTGACGGTCGCGGCGCAGACACCCGCCGCCGCAAATGGTCAAGGGCAGACGGCCACGGCAAACATGGTGCCGCTCGACGAGGGCGAGCTTGCCAAGCTCAAGGAAGGCGCGGGCAAGGCTTTTGCGCTGCTCAAGGGCCTCTTTACCGACGGCAAGCAGCCGAATACGGAGCAGCTCGCAGCCGCCCGCTCCGGCACGGAAATCGCGCTCAAGTCGCTGTCTGAATTCCGGCCGACCATCAACGCCAGTGCTGCGTTGAAGAAGGCTGCTTCCGACGCTTCGAGCACAGCCTCCAAGGCGCTTGCCACCTTGCTGGCTTTGCCGAAAGATCCGAAATCGGTCGGCGCGGCGCTGCCTGGGCTCGAACAGATGATCGCTGTTATCACGCAGCCTGCTCAGACGGCACCGGCGCAGCCGAACACAGAGGTCTCATCCAACGACAGTGGCCCGAAGACGCTCGAACAGGCACCGCTGTCGCAGGACACCAATGCCGTCATCATCCGTCGCGGCGATACGCTGTGGCAGATATCGCGCCGCATCTACGGTGCGGGCGTGCGCTACACGACGATCTATCTGGCCAACGAGGACAAGATCAACAATCCGGACCGCATCCTGCCGGGTCAGGTCTTCGGTCTGCCGAAGGATGCATTGCCGAATGCCGAGGAGCTTCACCGCAAGCGGCTTTCGGGCGAGCACCTCTAGCGCAACGACCGCCCATCGTGAACATTGGCAGCGCCCAGGCTCATCAACGCCTGGCCGCTGCTTTTATACCGCATGAAAATAGTATAAGCGTCGCCCGACCCCATAGCCTTCCCACAACGGCCATGTCTTGGCTATGAAGGCTTGCCAGTCGGCTGTGCAAACGCTGCCACATCCGGCTGCCCAATCATTCGCCGGAGACGGACATGGCAGGCCAGAAGAAAACCATATCGGCGGATTCCCGCAATCCATTGAACACGATCGTCAATCTCTGGCCCTATATGTGGCCGAGCGGGCGTATGGATCTGAAAATGCGGGTGGTCTGGGCAACCGTCTTCCTGCTGGTCTCGAAATTTTTCCTGCTGCTGGTCCCCTACTTCTTCAAATGGTCCGTCGATGCGCTGAACGGCAAGCTCGACATGCAAGGCATTCTGCCTGCTTTCCTGGTCGGCGCCATCGCTTTGATCATCGCCACGAACGCGACGCGTCTGATCCAGCTCGGCCTCAACCAGCTGCGCGATGCCCTGTTTGCGAGCGTCGGCCAATATGCGGTGCGCCAGCTCGCCTACAGAACCTTCGTGCACATGCACGAGCTCTCGCTGCGTTTCCATCTGGAGCGCAAGACCGGAGGCCTCTCGCGCATCATCGAGCGCGGCACCAAGGGCATCGAGACGATCGTCCGCTTCACGATCCTCAACACGTTTCCGACCTTCATCGAATTCCTGCTGACCGCCATCATCTTCTGGCGCGGCTATGGCTTTTCCTATCTCGCCGTCACGGCCGTCACGGTCTGGCTCTACATCTGGTTCACCGTCAAGGCGAGTGACTGGCGCATCTCCATCCGCCGGACGATGAACAACAGCGATACCGATGCCAACACCAAGGCGATCGATTCGCTGCTGAACTTCGAGACGGTCAAATATTTCGGCAACGAGGAGATGGAAGCCAAACGCTTCGATCAATCGATGGAGCGATATGAAAAGGCAGCCACCAGCGTCTGGACGTCGCTTGGTTGGCTTAACTTCGGCCAAGGCTTAATCTTTGGCCTTGGCACGACAGTGATGATGGTCATGTCGGGCTGGTCCGTCCTGAACGGCCATCACACGGTCGGCGACTTCGTCTTCATCAACGCGATGCTGCTGCAGCTCTCCGTACCGCTCAACTTCATCGGCTTCGTCTATCGCGAAATACGCCAGGGCCTGACCGATATCGAGGAGATGTTCGACCTGCTCGAGGTCAAGCCCGAGGTGGTCGATGCGCCTGACGCCAAGGAGCTCGTCATCGGTAATGGCGCAATCGCATTCAAGGACGTGCATTTCGCCTATGATCCCGCGCGGCCGATCCTGAAGGGCATTTCCTTTGAGGTGCCGGCTGGCAAGACGGTCGCCGTGGTCGGGCCTTCAGGCGCCGGTAAATCGACGCTGTCGCGCCTGCTCTATCGTTTCTACGATGTGCAGGACGGCACGATCACCATCGACGGCCAGGATCTGCGAACCGTCACGCAGAAGAGCCTGCGCAAGGTCATCGGCATGGTGCCGCAGGATACCGTGCTCTTCAACGATACCATCGCCTACAACATCCGCTATGGCCGTCCGAGCGCCAGCGAAGGGGAAGTTACCGCGGCCGCGGAGATCGCGCAGATCGGCGAGTTCATCCGCAATCTGCCGGAAGGCTTCGAGACCAAGGTCGGCGAGCGTGGCCTCAAATTGTCTGGCGGCGAGAAGCAGCGCGTCGCGATCGCGCGCACCATTCTCAAGGCGCCGCCGGTCCTGATCCTCGACGAGGCGACCTCGGCACTCGACACGACGACCGAGCGCGAAATACAGGCTGCCCTCGATGTCGTCTCCAAGAACCGTACGACGCTTGTCATCGCTCACCGCCTGTCGACCGTCATCGGAGCAGATGAGATCATCGTGCTGAAAAGCGGCGTGATCGCCGAGCGCGGCACGCATGCCGAGCTTCTGGCGCGGAACGGGCTTTATGCGTCCATGTGGAGCCGCCAGCGCGAGGCAACGCAGGCGGAGGAGCATCTGAAACAGGTACGCGAAAACGACGATCTCGGCGTTGTCGACCGACTGGCGCCGGCAAGCTGAGAAAACCCGTAGAAGCATGGAATTCCGCCGCCCATGACAGCATCGGGTGCGCAGCGGTTATGCACCGATTGTTGTCACGAGACTGAGATGACAGCTTGCTAGGTACGAGGGTCTTTTCAACGGAGCCCCTCAAATGCGTAGTTTTGCCAAAGCTTTCAGCCTGTTGCTCATCGTCGGCCTCGCCTCGCCGGTTTTCGCCGAAGATGCCAAGCCTTTCACCGATGCCAAGGAGATCAACCTCCTCGATCTGCTGCCGCCTCCGCCCGCCAATGATTCCGCACAGATGAAGGCTGAGCTCGGCGAAATCCTGACGATCCAGGTGACCCGCACGCCGGAAATGGCGGCTCGCGCCGTGGCCGATGCCGAAGAGAACGTCTGGCGCTTCTCCGACGTCATCGACAATCCGAAATTCACCAAGGAAAACCTGCCGAAGTTTTCGGCCTTCTTCGATCGCGTCGTCGAGACCGAAGGCGCCGTCGTCGATCCCGCCAAGGATGTCTGGAAGCGTCCGCGTCCGCATCTCTACAGCGACCTCGTCAAGCCGATCGTGCCGCTCTCCAAGTCCGGCTCCTATCCGTCCGGCCACACCACGGTCGGCACGCTGATGGGCATTGTGCTTGCCAACATGGTGCCGGAAAAGCGCGCCGCCATCATGGCTCGCGCCTGGGAATACGGCCACAACCGTATCGTCGGCGGCATCCACTATGCTTCCGATATCGAAGCTGGCCGCATTGCAGGCACCGTCATCGCCGAAACCATCATGACGCATGAGGACTACAAGACCGAGTATGAGGGCGCCAAGGCTGAACTGCGCGCTGCTCTCGGCCTCTGATTTCCGATCGGCCGACGCGGGACACAGGAGGCCGCCGCCATCGGCGGCCTTTTCATTGCGTCCCGCACGGGTTTCCACAGGCTGCACTTTTCAAGTCAGGGGAACGTTGGCATCTTGCTCGACGCGGATTGCGTTGAGGACGAGCGCGCGAAAGCATTGCCCATGACAGAGTTTGCCTGTAGTCACGCTCGACTGGTATTCAGAGCAAGACCGCTTATCTTGTTCTCATTCTTTTGACTGGCGTGATCTTGCCGAAGAACCGGAGCCCGGTTCCTGGTGAGCATGCCCTAACGGAGTAGGCCATAGATGAGCTTGATGAACAGCGTACGCAACGTCATCGTTCCCATACACAAGGAGGGCTATCCCTTCGTTGCAGGCTTCTTCGTCGCGTCGCTGGTGCTCGGTTGGATCTTCAAGCCGCTCTTCTGGATCGGCCTGATCCTGACGCTGTGGTGTGCCTATTTCTTCCGCGATCCCGAACGCATGACGCCTCAGGACGATGATCTGGCGATATCGCCTGCCGACGGCAAGGTTTCGAGCGTGCAGATGGTGACGCCGCCGGCCGAGCTCAATCTCGGCAGCCAGCCGATGCTGCGTATCTCGATCTTCATGAATGTCTTCGATTGCCATGTGAACCGTTCGCCGATGCGCGGTCGCATCACCAACGTCGCCTATCGCCAGGGCAGCTTCCTCAATGCCGAACTCGACAAGGCCAGCGAACAGAATGAACGCAACGGCCTCGTGATCGAAACGAAGCATGGCGAAATCGGCGTGGTGCAGATTGCCGGCCTCGTTGCCCGCCGCATTCTTTGCTTCGTCCATCCGAACGAGCCGCTGGATGCCGGCGAGCGCATCGGCCTCATCCGCTTCGGCTCGCGCCTCGATGTCTTCCTGCCGGAAGGCGCTGCGCCGCGCGTTGCCGTCGGTCAGCGGGCGATCGCCGGCGAAACCGTCATTGCCGAATTCGGCTCGGCCAAGGGCGCAACCCTTAGCCGCCGCAGCTGAAGTGTAGGAACACGAGCGAGATGAAGACGCCTTTTCCGCCTTTCGAGCCGCACGGGCCCAATGACGAAGCGCGTGGACCGCGTCTCCGGGAAATTCCGTTGCGGCTGATTGTGCCGAACATGATCACCGTGCTGGCGATCTGCTCGGGCCTGACGGGCATTCGCCTCGCTTTCGAAAACCGTTACGAGCTCGCCGTCGTGGCGGTGCTGGTTGCCGCCTTCCTCGACGGCATCGACGGGCGCGTCGCGCGGCTGATGAAGGCCACCTCGAAATTCGGCGCGCAGATGGATTCGCTCGCCGATATCGTCAATTTCGGCGTTGCGCCGGCCCTTGTCGTCTACGTGTTCCTGCTCGACCAGGCCCGCTCGCTCGGCTGGATCGCGGCGTTGATCTATACGATCGCCGCCGGATTGCGGCTCGCCCGCTTCAATGTCATGGCTGAACGCGAGCATAAAGCCTCGTGGCAATCCGAATATTTCGTCGGCGTACCGGCGCCTGCCGGCGCCATGCTGGTGCTGCTGCCTGTTTATCTCGGCTTTCTCGGCCTTACGCCGGACCGCACCTTCGCCTTATGGGGCGCAGCCTACACGGTTCTCATCGGCTTCCTGCTGGTCAGCCGATTGCCCGTATGGTCCGGCAAATCGGAAGGCAACGGCGTAAGGCGCGATCTGGTGCTGCCGATCATGCTCGGCCTCGTCGTCTATGTCGCGCTGCTGATGAGCTATACGTGGCATGTCATGGTCGTGACCGTCGTCATCTATTTGCTGTCCCTACCCTTCGGCGCACGCTCCTGGGCAAAGAAATACGGCACCTACACCATCAATGGCCCCGCCGATCCCAATGTCGACGATTCCAACGACGACATCGGCCGACATATCTAGGACCAGCATATCAAACCGCTGCACAACAGCCCTCTGGCGGCACTGCCGCGCTGCAACCGCTAGTCTGTAAGTCTCCCTTATCAATCAGAGACATGGCGGTCGCTCATCGGCGCAATGGAAAGCCAGCTCGGCGCGATATTTCCGCAGATTCAAACATTGCGGCAGTGCGGATTCTACACGAGGTTTCGGCGCTAATCTCTCGAAATATGGTCGTTGTTTACAAAAGCTGATTGGAAAACGCCTTCGATTTGTCATGATTTACGACAAAAAGCACTACTCGACTGTGAATCGAAAAATGCTCCGTGGGAGCGTGGTGAGGAGTGAAACATGACGCAGAAAAAGGACCAGCCGGCACAACCGCAGGCAAAGATCGATCCCAGCAAGCATTATCGTCCGCTGGGGCTGAAGGCCGTTCTTGCAGCCCATCTGATGCTGAAGACAAAGCCTCTCAAGAAGAAGATCGCCTGAGAATATAGTTCTGCCCACCGCCGACCAATGCCGGCAGGCAGCATTTCCGTTCACTGGCCGCTAAAATGGCGGCCGCTCAGAGAAGGCTTAGTTGGCCATCGTCCGGATCCGTCTTTTTCGGCGGTTTCCTGACCGGATAGAGCACCACGGGTGTCTGCACATCCGGCCCCATATTGGCAACTTTGTTGACGCGATCCGAAACCGGAATCGCCTCGAAAAAATCCTCCTGGACCGGCTTCATCAGACCAAGCACATCGCGAGGCTCCTGCGTCTTGCAATCGAGCCAGCGGGCGAAATCCTCCGGCTTGATGACGACGGGCATGCGGTCATGGATGGATCGAATGGCGCTGTTTGCCGCCGTCGTCAGGATCGCACCCGTATCGATCTCGGAACCATCTGCCGACGACCAGGTTTCCATCAGTCCGGCAAAAGCGATGACGCCGCCGCTACGGGGGCGGATCCAGTAGGCTTGCGGCTTCTCGCCGCTTTCCTTCGGCGGCCGATGCCATTCATAGAAGCCGGATGCCGGGATGAGGATGCGGCGATGGCGCATGGCCGCGCGGAAGGAGGCCTTACCTATTGCCGTTTCCGCCCGCGCATTGATCAGCAGCGGGAAATCCTTGGGGTCCTTCACCCAGTCGGGCATAAAGCCCCAGCGCACGAGCAAGGCGCGACGATCCGGCAGATTGCTTCCCGGTCGCTGCCGATCGCCCGATATCACGACAAGGATCGGCTGCGTCGGCGCGATATTGTAGCGCGCGGGAAAAGCCTCGTTCAGCAGGACGCCGAGCGCTTCCCCCACGTGATCTGCCGTCGATGTCAAAGCGAAACGTCCGCACATCAGGCCTGTGTTGCACCCGAAAAGCGGCTGGTCAAGCCTAACGTCAGCCGCGCGGACCGAGCAGAATGACCGCCGCCCCGACGAGGCAGATGACGGCGCCCGAAATATCCCATCGGTCCGGTAGCCGCCCTTCTGCGAACCAGAGCCAGAGAATGGAGGCAACAATATAGACGCCGCCATAGGCAGCAAAAGTGCGGCCGGCCGCCTCGCTCGGCACCAGCGCCAGCAGCCATGCAAAGAGCACCAGCGAGAAAAGGCCGGGTGCAAGCCACCAGACGGGCTTCGACAGACGCAGCCACGCCCAGAAGGCAAAGCAGCCCGCAATTTCGGCAAGAGCCGCCAAAGCATATAGCCCGTAGATCATTCCCGATCGTCCCCGTATTCGGCGCATTCAGAATCGCGGCTTCCGCTGGAAGCGAGTTAAGGGGCTTTCCCATGGGACAGCAAGCACCGTTTCCTGTAGAAATGGGCCGCAGATGGCTCCTTGCCATCGCGCATCGATCTTCATCCGAATGCAAAGTGATCCATGACTTCCAACCCTCGCCCTGCCTCCTCCGCCATTCTCGAACGCAACGGTCGCTTCCTGCTTGTCTTGCGCAGCAATCCGCCGTCCGCCGATATGTACGCCTTTCCGGGAGGGCGGGCCGAAGACGGAGAGACACCGGCCGACGCGGCGTTGCGCGAGTTCAAGGAGGAGACAGGCATCTCAGCCCGCAATCCTCGCCTGTTCGAGACTTACGATCTCCGCTCTCACGCGGCGGACGGAACGTTGACGAGCCACTTCCTGCTCTCGGTCTTTCTTGTGGATGCCGATGAGGACGCGGTCGCCGAAGCCGCCGACGATGCAGCCGCCATTGGCTGGTACACGCTGGAAGAGGTGCGCACCCTGCCCGTTCCCGCCAGTGTGCTCGAATGCGTGGAACGACTTGCTGCAGAAAACGCATAGCTCGGCGCCGAAATTAACGATGCTGAGCAATATCGGCGTGGAAACCGCCCCTTGCGCCTTGTTCCCGTCATGCTTGTCCGGTCAACATGGTTACATGATTCATAACAGCCTTGGCCGACCGCTTCTGATCTGCATCGCGCTTGCCGCAGCCCTTCCCGCTGCCGCACAGCCAGCAGCAAGCGCGCCACCGGCACAGGCTGCCGACAATGCGAATGCCGAGCAGCCTGCGCCCTATGACGAGCAGCTTTCCCGGCTCTCCGAAATTCTCGGCTCGATCGACTATTTGCGCAATCTATGCAGCCCGACGCAGGAAGACGGATGGCGCGGCGACATGCAGCACTTGCTCGACACGGAGACCAAGAGCGAGCCGAAACGAAAGGAAACGCTCACTGCCGCTTTCAACCGTGGATATCGGTCCTTTGCATCGGTTTACACGAATTGCACGCCGCAGGCCCGCGTCGCGGAAGAGCGATACCGTAACGAAGGTGCAACACTGGCGGCAGAAATCACCGCACGCTTTGGAAATTGACGATTTATTAACCTCTTTTCATAGCGAGCCGTGTCGTTTTGGGAAAAGGCTGATAGAGTTATTAAGCAAGTGGTAAGGACATGAACGTCTCGAGGAAAGAAACAATGGAAACCAGCCTGAACGAAATCGACGACATGATCGTTCATGAAAAGATGCAGGCAGCGCTGGAATACCAGAATGAAGCTTGGGCCGACGGCATGGCAGATGGCATCGAGCCCGAAATCATCGCCGACGCCGCCATCGCCCACGCGATTCGCGAGACGATCCGGAATCAAGGGGAACAGGGCGCCGAAGCCTTGCTCGAATCGCTGCGTGAACGCATGCTCGCTGGCGAGTTCTCTCCGAACCGTACCCTGCAATAACACCCAGAGATTGCTAATGCGTATCTTTCCAGGCAATGCGCTCACCTGTTCCATTGCCTCGTTCGCTGCCGTAACCCTGCTTTTGGGCAGCACCGCCTTGCCGCTACCGGCCAATGCCTTTTCCCAGCTCAACCCGCCGGCTCCCCAGGCGAAAGACGCAGCACAGTCCACTCCCAAAGAGAACGAGAAGCCGATCGAGCAGGCGCTGGAAGCGCCTGCCAATAACGCGCTGCCAATGCCCGATCCGCTGATCAACAAGCAGGCAAGCCAGAGCAGCGGCGATGCTTCGAACACAAACAAGTCAGTCGAATTCCTCTACGATATCGACAGGGCGCCGGAGCCGGTAAAGAAGCTGCGTGCGGCGATCGTCGAGGCTGCCGCTTCCGGTGATCTCGAGCGCCTGCGCCCGCTGATGAATGTCGGCGGCGGGCTCAAGCAGACGCAGGTCACCGCCGACGACCCCGGCGAAGATCCGATCAAGACCCTGCATGATCTTTCAGGCGATCCCGACGGCATCGAGATCCTGTCCATTCTCCTCGACATCATGTCGACCGGCTTTGCCCATGTCGGCCAGGGAACCCCTGATGAGGTCTATGTCTGGCCCTATTTCGCCGAGAAGGACATCAAGACACTCTCCACGCCGGAGAAGGTCGATCTGATGCGTATCGTGACGGCCGGCGACTATGCCGACATGCAGGAATTCGGCGGCTATAATTTTTATCGCGTCGGCATCACGCCGGACGGCCGCTGGAAATTCTTCACCTCGGGCGAATGATGCGGCCGGGGAACTTGCGGTTCCCCGTCGAAGGCCCTACCTCTGCGTGATGAAGCATGTCGCGCAAAAGTGCGCAGCGGTTTTGCGACAACGACATGCGCAAGAACAAAGACCTGAAGCGCAGGAAGCGACCTGAAAGATCGCGACGTGCTTTAGGCCAAATCAGCGGAACCATCATGCCAGCCGTATTCCTCAGAGAGCGCTCCTTCATCCGCATTGCCGGCGCGGAGGCGGAGACGTTCCTGCACAATCTCATCACCACCGATCTCGTCTCGCTCGGCACCGACGAGGCGCGCCCAGGCGGGCTGCTGACGCCGCAGGGCAAAATCCTGTTCGACTTCATGATCTGGCGGGACGGCCCTGGCTTTCTGCTCGAAACGGACACGGCGCAGCGGGAGAGCCTGCTCAAGCGGCTCACCATGTATCGCCTGCGAGCCAAGGTCGATTTCGTCGTGGAGGAGATGCAGGGCGTCACGGCCGCATGGGGGGATGCCACAGCCGGCGGTCCCAAGGATAGCCGCTTCGCGAGGGCGGGAATTGTGCTGACCCGGACGCCCGGCGAGCACGGCAGCGATCCAGAGACACTTTATGACGCCCTGCGTATCGACAACGGCATCGCCATTTCCGGCCGCGATTTCGCATTGCAGGACGCGTTCCCGCATGACGTGCTGATGGATCTGAATGGCGGACTGGGCTTCCGCAAGGGCTGCTATATCGGCCAGGAAGTGGTTTCCCGCATGCACCATCGCGGAACGGCGCGCAGGCGTGTCGTCATCGTCAACGGCAGGGCCGAATTGCCGCCCTCCGGCACGGAATTGACTGTTGGCGGCAAGCCGATCGGAACGCTCGGCTCGACCGCCGGCAATATGGGCCTAGCCATCGTCCGCATAGACCGGGCCGGCGAAGCCATTGCCGAAGAGGTTCCGATAAAGGCTGGCGAGGTTGACGTCATCGTGTCACTTCCGATCTGGTCCGGCCTCTCCTTCCCCACCCGCGCCGACGAGGCGTCGGCATGACATCGGCGACGACCGCGCGCGCCTGGCAGCGCATGTTATCCGGGCGCAGGCTCGACCTTCTCGATCCCTCGCCGCTCGACGTCGAGATCAGCGACATTGCGCATGGGCTTGCCCGTGTCGCGCGTTGGAATGGACAGACCTCCGGCGACCATGCCTTTTCGGTGGCGCAACACAGCCTTGTCGTCGAGGCGATCTTTCGCCATCTCAATCCGGCAACGCCCGACGAATTGCTTGCCGCCTTGCTGCATGACGCACCGGAATATGTGATCGGCGACATGATATCGCCGTTCAAGTCCGTCGTCGGCGGCGATTACAAGGTCGTGGAGAAGCGGCTCGAGGCGGCAATCTACCGGCGCTTCGCCCTGCCCCCGCATTGCGCGCCAAAGCTCAAGGAAAAGATCAAGAAGGCCGATACGATCTCGGCCTATTTCGAGGCGACGCTGCTTGCCGGCTTCACGCCCGATGAAGCCCGCAAATTCTTCGGCCAGCCGCGCGACATCACGCGCGAGATGCTGCCGATCGACCCCATGCCGGCAATTGAGGCACAACGGCTGTTCCTCAAGCGCTTCGAGGCGATCGAGGCAGAGCGTGCCGCCATGAGGGTCGGCGCGTGACAGCAATCATCGTATCGCCGCTTGCGCGCATCGCCGAAATGGCCGTTCGCCATGGCGCGCGCGAAATGATCAGCCTGATGGCGAAGGAGCAGAATTTTCACCGTCCCGCCGTCATCAAGGCGGATCGGCATCTGCTGCTCAATATGAACGACATCAGCTTTGCCGGAACCGGCGATCTCGTCGCCCCGCAGGAGACGCATGTCCGCGCCATCATCGATTTCGCTACCGGTTGGGATCGAGGCGCACCTTTGCTCATCCATTGCTGGATGGGTATTTCACGCTCGCCGGCGGCGGCACTGATTGCAGCTTTGGCCGTTCACCCGGAGGAGAACGACCTTGTGCTGGTCCGCCGCCTGCGCGCGAGCTCGCCATTCGTCACGCCGAATGCCCGGCTCGTTGCCATCGGCGACGACATGCTTGGACGCCGGGGGCGGCTGGTTGCTGCAGTCAAAGAGATCGGCCGTGGCGCAGATGCTGACGGAAATGCACCTTTCATGCTGCCCTTGGCCGACTCGAGCACCGGCGCTTAAAAAGCGGAGACCGCGTTTCGCAATCTCCGCTCGCTTCACAGCAATGAACAACCGCGATCACGCGGCGACGACATCCGTTTGATCCGGGTCATACTGACCATAAGTATTCTGGTAAAGCGACGACGGATCCTGTATGTCGTTCAACAAGACGTCCAGCGCCTGATCCTTGGCAAGTGTCGCGGCATCCGTTGGACTGCTGTCGCTCGTATCGGGCTCCAGCGACAGCATATCGGCGGCTGCGACATCCGACGATTTCAGGGCATCGAGACCCTCGGCGAATTGATCCTTGGTCAGGGAGCCGGCGTTTTGCGTATCCAGGCTCTTGAACAGGTTTTCAGCATCGCTCTCGCTCATATCCTTCGGACGGCCAGCGACGAACTCGTCCTGCGAGACTTTGCCGTCCTTATCGGTGTCCAGGCTGGCAAACAGCTGGTCCATGGGCGATTCGCCGGAAGAGCCGTCGGCCGACGTGGAACCGCTTGACTGGCTGTTCTGCTGCATCTGCAACAGCATCGAGGCCAGATTGCCGGAAAAGACATCCGTCGCGCTGGGATCGCTGCTGCTGTTGCTATCCTCATCGTTGAGCATGCTCGCCGACAGAAGGCCGGACTGCGCCGCCTCCTCCAGCTCCTGAGCATCCACGACGCCGTCCTGATTCTTATCCAAGGGACTGTACGAGGCAGCCGTCATGCTGCTTCCAATTGAAGAAACCCCGCTCATCCAAATCTCCTACGGCAAATGCCATCGCGTGTTTGATAGACCCCGGCACGCTTAATCATCTGCAGATAGGATAGGTCTGATTGCCCTGCCGGTTGAAGATCGGTGTTAATTCACCATTAACCATAATTGACAGACACCGAATCATATCGCCGGTGGGCGCCTACGCAGCAGAAACAACCGCTGCTTGGCATCCGCCGCTTCAGTGGCGCGAATCATCTTCGCTTCCTTATGGACCGCTTCCTATTGGATGACGGCACATGCCAGGCGCTTGCCGGCGCCGCCGACGGGTTGACTGCGGTAATCATCCGAGTCGGCATGGATCATCAGCGTGCGGCCGCGGATGCCGTTTTTCCCGTTCAGCGATACCATACCATTGAAGACCTGGGCACGCAGTTTGCCATCCTGATCGACATACTGGTTGGGCATATCGCCGGCATGCGGCCCGTTGGCGGCCAGAAAGCCGTGTTCCGCCTTGGTTGGGTTGAAATGACCACCAGCGGACTCGAAGCCGTGCGCATGGTCGCAACGGCTGTTTTCATGGATGTGGAAGGCGACCCAGCGATTGGCCGGCATGCCTGACACTTCCATCTCGATCAGCACGCCCTTTTTGCCCTCGGTCAAGGTCGCCCGGCCGGCTTGTTTACCGTCGAGGCCGACGAAATCAGCAGTGGCGGTGTTTTGACTTTGGGTTTGCGCTGCCGCGGGCGCGGCTGCGGCAAGGGCAAGGATAGCAACGATCGTCATCCGCTTCATGGAACACCCTCCCTTTTCTGCGTGGCAATTGCCCAACGCGTGGCAGGCATGAGGGTTCCGGCGAATGGAAAAAATGACCCTAATCAAAATGATAAGGCGACTTGCCGGCATTCCGGCAGATCGCCTTGCATCGGACGAAAGTGCTTGTCAGGCCGCTATACTGTCGACGTCATACTGGCCGTATGTGCTGTTATAGGCATCCATCGGCGACAGCAGATCCAGGTCGAAATTGACATTGGATTCCGGTGACTTGGCCGTGGAAGCGATATCGGCGCCCGGCAATTGCATGAGCTTGGCAATGAAGCCGCTCAGTGCACCATTCGAACCATTGGCAGCAGCGTCGGTATTGCTGGCCTCGAGAATGCCGGGGCGCTCGTCCACCGCGCGTTCCTCTTGGCTCAAAAGACCATCGCCGTTCGAATCGAGGCGCGAAAGCGTGCCACGATATGGGTAGGAGCTGTTGGATACGGAAGAAACATGGGACATACAAACCTCCTAAGGTAGGAGTCGCCTCATGCGACGTCGTTTGTACGCAATACATTCAGAGTTGGACTATGAGCCGTTATTAAGCTGCTTCGCGCTGCCGGTAAAGACAAATTGTTAATGAGTATTAACCATAGTTCCCAAGCGGTAAATCTGAATTTCCTAATGTTGCCTTTGCAATCCGTTTTGAGGCGATCCGGCATAATCCACTGGAATCATAGGGGAATCTGACTATCTAATCTTACCCGGCGAGTGGTTTCGTATATGCTAAAGCGGATCGCCCATGGAGAAGACATGATGGAATTGTTACCGCTCGTCATCCTGGTCGTTGGTATCCTGGTACTGCGAGGCCACAACCTAAGGATAAGACAGCTGGAAGCGCGCGTTCAGGAGCTGCAAAATGCTCTCGCGGGCAAGGTGCTGACAGCGGAAACGGGCGAATCGATTCCTGCGACGGATTCGATGGCTCTTGCTGCTAGACAGCCTGTCGAAGAAGAGCCGAAAGCGGTGATCGAAGACACCTCCGCGCCCGATACCGAGCAACCGGCCCTCGCCGCAAACAATGTCGCGGATGTGGTCGAGGAAGAGACCACGCCTCTTGCCGGCCAGACATCCGTGCAGACGAAGGAAAGCCTGGAGAGCACGATCGGTGCACGCTGGGCCGTCTGGGTCGGCGGCATCGCGCTGGCGCTCGGCGGCGTCTTCATGGTCAAATATTCGATCGAGAGCGGTCTTCTCAGCCCCAGCGTCCGGCTTGTTCTTGCGGCGCTCTTCGGTCTCGTCCTGATTGCCGCCGGTGAAGTGATCCGCCGCCGCGCCGCACCGGTTCTGAACAATGCCTTCCAGAATGCGATGATCCCTGGCGTCTTGACGGCGGCTGGCGTCGTTGCCCTGTTCGGCGCGACCTATGCCGCGCATGCCATTTACGAATTCATCGGCCCCACGACCGCCTTCATTCTTCTCGCACTAATCTCGCTCGCGACGCTCGGACTATCGCTATTGCATGGGCAGGCGCTTGCCGGCCTTGGTCTGCTGGCATCAATGGCAACCCCTGCCCTGATCGCATCGACTGCGCCACGCCCTTGGACACTCTTCAGCTATCTCGTTCTGATCTGGCTTGCGACCCTATTGGCATCCCGCCTGCGCCGCTGGCTGATCGCGCCATCCCTAGCAAATGGGCTGCTGAGCCTCTGGCCTCTGCTCTACATCACCTTCAGCCCCACCGTCGATCTGACGCCGGTTACGCTTGCTATGCTTGCGATGATCGGCGGCACCATCTTCCTCTGGCCGGGGCGCTATCCGATCTCCGAGGCAGCAAAGGAAGACAGCGCAACGGCGCCCGCCGATGATGTGCCTCAGCAATTGAGTGCCGGCATGGGATGGGCGGCGTTTCTCGCCCGTCCGCCGCTCGGCATGACGCTGACGGCGGCGATTGGCGCGCTTACGGTATCGCTCTGCATCGTCAGCTACAGCCTTCGATATGGATATCCCATTGTCGACGCCACATTCATGTTTGCGGCGATCGTTGCGGCGGTAGCTGCCTTCGGTGCCGGTCGCCTGCATGCAGCCTGGGCAACGATCCTGTCGGCGCTTGTCGCCGTCATCGGCGCGTCCGGCATTCTGGCCAACTGGATTGCCGGGATCGAATCCACGGGTACGGACGGAACTGCCGGTCTGCAGAGCACGGTGCTCTATGAAGTGCTCGGCATCGGCGCCCTCTTCGTACTGATCGGCGCCTTTTTCCTCAGGCGCTTCGCCCAGGCGGAGAAACCCTATGCCGCACTTTGGAGCCTCGTCATGGCCGCCACGCCGCTGGCGATCGCGACGATCAGCTTCGTCAACTTCGGCAACTGGACGCTCGACTGGCTGCATGGGCTTTACGGCATCGGACTGGCCCTAGTTCTCATCGGGCTCGCGGAATGGCAGGATCGCCGAGACGGAGAAGCGTTGAAGCTGCCGACGAATATCCTGGCGGCCGGCTCTTTTGCCGCCGCAGTCTTTGCCCTGCATACGCTTGCGCATCATGCCACCGCGACGATCCTGCTGCCGGTTCTCGGCATCGTCTATCTGCTGGCGGAACGGCTGCGCAACTGGCCCGTTCTGCCATGGACCATGGTTGCTGCACTGGTCATCGCCATGGGGCGCATCGCCTGGCAGCCGACGATTGTCGATCCTTCGGAACTCGGCACGACACCGGTCTTCAACATGCTGCTTGCCGGCTACGGCATTCCGGCCGCCCTTGCCGTCCTAGCCACCTTCATCACCCGTCATTCGCAGAGCCCGCGGCTGCGCAACGCTTTGCAGGCGCTCGCCTGCTTCCTTGTGTTGCTGACGATCGCTATCCTCGTGCGCCATGCCATGAATGGCGGCGTCCTGAACGATGCGGTTCCGACGCTCGGCGAACAGTCGATCTACACGCTGCTGGCGATCGGTGCCTCGGCGACGCTGATGGCGCTCGATCTCAGCGCCGCAAGCCCTGTCTTCCGCTATGGCGGCATGGCGCTCGGCGTCATTTCGGTCTTCATGATCCTGACCCTGCATCTGCTGGGGCTGAACCCGTTCATGACGGGTGAGAGCACAGGTGGCATCCCGCTCTTCAATCTGCTGCTGCTCGCCTATCTCCTGCCAGCCATCGCTTATGCCGGCCTGGCGCTCTTTGCCCGCAATCGTCGTCCCCTGCCCTATGTCGGCATGTTGGCGGTCGCGGCGGCCGTCATGGCCTTCGCATGGGCGACCCTGTCGGTGCGGCGCTTCTGGCAGGGCGAGTACATTCCCTTCTGGAACGGTTTCATCCAGGGCGAGCTCTATTCCTATTCCGTCGTCTGGCTGCTGATCGGCATCGCGCTTCTCGGGCTCGGGACCCGCCTCGAGGCCCGGAGCCTGCGGATCGCCTCGGCGGTGCTGGTCTTCATCGCCGTCGTGAAGGCCTTCCTGATCGACATGGCGAACCTTGAAGGCTTCCTCCGGGCGCTATCCTTCATCGGCCTTGGCGCTGTCTTGATCGGTATCGGCCTGTTCTATCAGAGAATCCTGACGCGCAAGAAAGCGACGGAGTGATTGCGGCGAATCCATTCGCCCGGTAGGAGGAAAGAACCTGCCGACTGATCATCCCGGAGCAAGTGCGACCATGAATACCGACAAGATGGCGCGGGCTTTCGCCCCGTTCGAAGCACTGGCTGCGGATCTCATCCCCCACGCCGCGGATGGCGATGACGGTTCGCACGATATTGCCCATATCCTGCGCGTCTTCCGCAATGCCATGGCCATCCAGGCCGAAGAAGGTGGCAATGCCCGTATTCTCGCCGCGGCCGTGCTGCTGCACGATTGCGTTGCAGTCGAAAAAAATTCGCCGCATCGCGCGCAGGCCTCGCGGCTCGCAGCCGAGAAAGCTTCGGGCATTCTGCGGCAGCTCGGCTGGGCGGACGACGATATTGCGGCTGCCGCGCATGCGATCACCACGCATAGTTTCTCCGCCAACCTGCAGCCGGAAACGCTCGAAGCGAAGATCCTGCAGGATGCCGACCGGCTGGATGCCATCGGCATGATCGGTGCGGCACGTTGCTTCTACATTGCAGGCCGTCTCGGTTCCGGTCTTTACGACCCGTTCGATCCGCTTGCGACAGAGCGGCCGCTTGACGACAAGCGCTTCGCCATTGACCATTTCGAGACAAAGCTGTTCAAACTTGCGGATGGATTCCAGACCGAGACCGGGGCCAGGTTTGCCGAAGCGCGGCATGACCGGCTGAAGACCGTGCTGACAATGTTTATGGACGAAATCTGAGGGCCACCCATGCGCGTCAGCGATCTTTTCATCTATCCCCTCAAGAGCGCCCGCGGCATCGCCATTCCGTCGGCAGCCATCGATGCCTTCGGTCTCGCGGGTGACCGCCGCGCCATGCTGGTCGATCCCTCGGGCAACTTCATCACCCAGCGCGAATTGCAGGCACTGGCCCGGATCGATATCCAGCCGGCGCCTTCCTATCTGCGTCTGAAGATGGAGGGCAAGGCTGACATCATCGTGCCGCCACCCCACCCCGACAACCGCATGGATATCATCGTCTGGAAATCAGCCGTCAACGCCTCCGTCGCGGATGAAGAAACCAACAAGGCCCTGTCGGCCTGGCTGGATCGCGAGGTCAGGATGGTGTTCTTCGACAGGCTCGCGAAGCGCATCGCCAACCCGGAATGGGCCGGCGAGGATACGCCTGTCACCTTTGCAGACGGATACCAGATCCTCGTCACGACGACCGGCTCGCTAAAGGCACTCAACGCCAATCTTGCCGCTCACGGCGAAGGTGCAGTCGGCATGGAGCGCTTCCGCCCCAACATCGTCATCGATATCGACGAGGAATGGCCGGAGGATCGCTGGGCCGCCATCGAAATCGGCGGTATCCGCCTCGATCTCGTCAAGCCCTGTTCGCGCTGCATCATGACGACGCAGGATCAGCAGACAGGCTCGCGCGACGTGCCGAACCCGATGCCCGCCATGGGCCGTATCCGCATGTCCGCCGACCGGCGCGTGCCCGGCCCGCTCTTCGGCTGGAATGCCGTGCCGCGTGGCGAAGGCGCTGTGAAGATCGGCGATACGGTGACGGTGCTCGAGGAACGGCCGGAAGGCTGGGCACTCAAGCGGCGCTAAAACTGACCCTCTGTGCAGGCCTTTTACTGCTCAGCCTTTGGCGACAAGGCCCGGGGATGCCATGCCCTCGTTCAGCGAAGCGACGGCAACCGCCTTCAGCGCGGCTTGCATAAAGCCGTCGCGCGCCGCGGCAATCTCTATGCCGCGCGGTTCGTAGACGTGTCGATGCAGAAAGAAGCCAGTAAGACGGAAAGCGGCGGAAAGGCTTTCCCTATCTGCGGCGATCATGGCCCCTGTCGTCAGAAACGGCGGCAATGCCAACATCTTGTCCGCCCAGGGCATGCCGGCTGCCCGGCAGACGGCACGCCCGGACTTCGGCGAAACGAAAGCCAGATCCTCACGCACGCCAGTTGCCGCGCATTCCGTCAAATCGAGGCCGAAACCAAGATCATTCAACACGGCAAGCTCGAAGCGCACGAAGAGTTCACCCGCGTCGGCGGGATTCTGCAGGTTTTCAAGGATGACATCGAGCGCATCGTAAAGATGCGGGTGTGGATCGCGCTCCGGCAGCAGCCGCAGCAAAGCGGCCATCGCCTGTACGCCATAGACAGCGGTCGCTGTCTCCATCAGCCGCGCAGCCCTCAGTGTCACCGGCTCCATGCGAAATTCGCCGAGATGCTCATGCAGTCTTGCCCGCCAGGTGACTTCGACGAGATTGCCGGCCTGCAGCACCGGCTGCATGGCGCGCGAGCGGCCGGATCGCACCAATCCCATATGGCGACCGCGGGTACGCGTCATCACCTCGGCGACGACGCTGGTCTCGCCGAGACGTTTGACGCCCAGAATGATCGCATGGTCCTGCCATTGCATCGGCCGGTTGCCCCGAAAGATTTCTGCGATTCGAGTTTAGGACAAATGACTGCCGCTGTCACATGGCGAGCGGGGAACCGCCGGCCAGCGTCTCGACGAAGAGGCGCATGGATTGCTCGTCGAAAGGCTTGTTCAAAAGCGGCACATGCCGCAGATCTGCCGGAAAATCGAGTGTATCGGAATAGCCGCTGACGAAGCCGAAGGAAATGCCGCGTTCCATCAGCAATCGGGCAAAGCCGAAACTGGTCGACTCCCCAAGATTCACGTCGAGCATTGCAAAATCATAATGTTCCGAATGAATGGCGTTGACCGCCTGCTCCAGATTCGAAGCAATCTCAATTTGTTGAATTCCGACGAGGTGAAGAATTTCCTCCGCCTCCATGGCAATGATAAGATTATCTTCCAGTATAAGGACGCGCTGAAACGTCATATCAGCGCCATCCTTGCACGTACGCGCCAATTGGCGCACCCCGTAAAAAGTCCCGCATCTATCCCTCCGGCGCCAATCATCGGCCCGTCTTGAATGGATGGCTTTGCCCATCCGTTTTGGCTCAGTCTCTTGTGACATGACTTCGCCTCCAATCCGCTTCGCACTTTTTGCACTGCGGGACTATGGGCTCGTCACCATGCTCCAATCGCTTTTGCCGCCGCGGTTAGTAAAAGGTGAAACTGGTCGAAAAGTGACGATAACAATAATCTATGCTGATACAGTTGTCGTCAGCATTTAAAAAAGACATGTCGTTTGTGCAAAAGGCTGCCCTCAAATGAAGGGGCGCCTGACCGAATCAAGGCCGTCCCAACCAGCGAGCTCAGCAAGGCCTTCGCTGTCCAAAACCTCACAGCCTCGCTCGTTCCAGAGCAGCAGCTTCCGCGCCGCCAACTTTTTCAATGTCTTGTTGGTATGAACCACCGAAAGACCAAGCGTGTCGGCGACGTGCTGCTGCCGGATGGGGATGGTCTTGCTGCCATTGAACAAGCGGAGTGCGCGGGCACGCTGATGCAGATACGCGATCAGATAGGCTGCACGCTCGAGCGCGGAGCGGCGACCTATGCTTAGAAGATGTTCATCCAGTATCCGCTCCTCTCGCGATGCGATCCAGGTCAGATCATAGGCTAGCGAAGGATGGGAATTGTAGAGCGTCATCAATTCCGTGCGCTCGAAGACGCAAAGCGATATTGGCGAAAGCGCCTCCGTCGAGTGCTGCATCTCGCCCATGATCGAACCTTGCAATCCGATGAGGTCGCCGGGCATCACATAGTTCAGAATCTGGCGGCGCCCATCCTCCAGCGTCTTGTAGCGGAAGCCCCAGCCGGAGAGGATGGTGAAAAGGTGGGCGCTATGCGCGCCTTCAAGAAAGATCGTGGCACCGGCGTCGACGAGAAGTTCGCCCTTCTTGAAACCGCTGATGAAATTCAGCTCGTCGCGCTCGAATTCTCGGAAATGCGGCAGGGATCTTAGTGGACATTGCTGGCAGGGCGTGCGTTGTCCATGCACAGTCGCAGCTGCCTTCGTCATGAAATGCTCCCCTCAGTTGCAGCGGCAAAGCGACATGCCCGATAAACCGCTGCAATATAAAGCGCTCAGGGAAGCAAAGTTCCATCAATGCGGGAAATCGAGCCCCATCTCCCGGAAACGCTCGGGATCGTCTCCCCAGTTTTCGCGGACCTTGATGAAGAGGAAAAGGTGCACGGGCTGTTCCAGAATTTCGGAGAGTTCCTTGCGCGACGCGGTCGAGATCGCCTTGATCGTCTCGCCACCCTTGCCGAGCGCGATCTTCTTCTGGCTCTCGCGCTCGACATAGATCACCTGTTCGATGCGCACCGAGCCATCCTTGCGCTCCTCCCATTTCTCGGTCTCGACATGCGAGGAATAGGGAAGCTCCTGGTGCAGGCGCAGGAACAGCTTTTCCCGGGTAATTTCGGCGGCGAGCTGGCGCATCGGCAGGTCCGAAATCTGATCCTCGGGATAGTACCAGGGGCCTTCCGGCAAGGTCTTTGCCAGATAATCCATCACGTCGGCGCAGCCGGAGCCGTTCTCTGCCGAGATCATGAAGGTCTGCTCGAAGGCGATCTTCTCGTTGGCGGCGGCGGCAAGTGCCAGCAGATCCTCGCGGCGGACGCGGTCGATCTTGTTCAAAACCAGGATCTTCGGCTGGGAAACGTCCTTCAAGCCTTCCAGAATGGCCTCGGCATCGCCGCGCAAGCCGCGCTCGCTGTCGATCAACAGCATGATGAGGTCGGCATCCTTGGCTCCGCCCCAGGCAGACGTCACCATGGCGCGATCCAGCCGGCGGCGCGGCTTGAAGATGCCCGGCGTGTCCATGAAGACGATCTGCGCATTGTTGTGAATGGCAATGCCGCGCACGATCGCGCGCGTCGTCTGCACCTTGTGGCTGACGATCGAAACCTTGGCGCCCACAAGCCGGTTGACCAGCGTAGACTTGCCGGCATTGGTGGGGCCGATAAGGGCGACGAAGCCTGAATGCGTCGGACCGATATGTTCAGCCGCGCCGTCTTCGGCTGAGGTGTCCTGTTGATTGCTCATTTGTCACTATTCCCCGGCAGTCACTTCTCAGTCAACTGAGGCTGCCATACACCTTCGCGCTCCAGGATCCGTGTCGCCGCCATCTGTTCGGCCGCACGTTTGGAGCGCTCTATTCCCGTTTCGGGCGCTGTACCCTTGACTTCCACGGTCACCGTGAAGCGCGGATCATGATCCGGTCCGCTGCGATCATCAACCCTATAGACCGGAGTGACGCCAAATTTCGCATGCGCCCATTCCTGCAATTCCGTCTTTGCATCGCGCCTTGCGCCTTCCGGCCGAATAGCCCGGCGCTCCCAGAAACGCAGGATGAACGCGCGGGCGACTTCAAGGCCGCCATCCAGATAAAGCGCGGCAATCAGGCTTTCGACGACATCGGCGCGCACGTTGAGCATGCGCTTGCCCGTGAGCTTCTTCACGTCGGCGCCAGTGCGGATGTAAAGATGCAACTCCATCTCATCGGCAACTTCAGCGCAGGTCTCTGCACTCACCAGCTGGTTGAGACGTACCGAAAGCTCGCCTTCCGTCGCCGCGCCGAAGGTCTTGAAAAGCAATTCTGCAATGCACAAGCCGAGAACACGGTCGCCGAGAAATTCCAGCCGTTCATAGTTGCCCGTCTTGTGCGTCCGCGCGCTGGCATGGGTCAGCGCGCGGTCGAGACGCTCCTTTTCGGCGAATTCATGGCCTATAACGACCTCAAGCTTGGCACGATCCGCCTGGGAGAGCGTCTGCGCCTTCGTCATTCGACAACCTTGAAAATACGGTCCCAACGCATGTTGGTCGGCCATTTCCAGACTTCGCGAAACGAGGTGTCGTGGCCCAGCGAGAAGAAGATGATGCTGGCGCGGCCGATCAGGTTCTCGGCAGGGACATAGCCGACATCGAAACGGCTATCGTCGGAATTGTCGCGATTGTCGCCCATCATGAAGTAATGGCCCGGCGGAACGACATATTCCTGGGTATTGTCGCCACGCGAATTCGGCGAAAGATCCAGCGTGTCATAGACCTTGCCGGTATCAGGCAGGCGCTCGCTGTAGACGGCGATGTTGTCGCCCGGCTCCTGACTGTAGTCCGAGGAGAAGGTGCCATGCGGCTCGCGCGGAACGGCCTGACCGTTGATGTAGAGGATATCACTCTTCACCTGGATGCGGTCGCCCGGCAGACCGATCACGCGCTTGATGTAGTCGACATCCGGATTGGGCGGGAAGCGGAAAACCACGACGTCGCCACGCTTCGGTTCGCTGCCCAGGATGCGGCCGCTGAACAGATCCGGCGAGAACGGCATTGAATACTTGGAATAGCCGTAGGCGAACTTGTTGACGAAGATGTAATCGCCGACAAGAAGCGTCGGCATCATTGAGCCTGACGGGATGGTGAATGGCTGAAAGAGAAACGTGCGGATGATCATGGCCAGGACGAGCGCCTGTACGATGACCTTGATGTTCTCCCACAGGGCGTTCTGCTGTTTTACGGCTTTCTCGGACACGCAGTCTTATTCCTTTTTCGCACCCCACCGGCGCACTTGCATTCAGGCACTGTCTACTCGCTTCACATCATCGCGGCAATGGCGCGGTTGCCAAAAGCGACATACAGTCGTGATTCAGGCATCCATCGGCAGCGCTTCGATGATCACAAAAGCCTGAGCAAGAGGAAAATCATCCGTTATAGTCAAATGAATGGCGGCGCGATGATTTGGTGGCAGCATGGCCGCCACTCTTTCGGCGGCACCGCCGGTCAATTGCATCGTCGGCTTACCGCTTGGCAGATTGACGACCCCCATGTCGCGCCAGAAAACACCCTGCGCCAACCCCGTGCCCAAAGCCTTGGAGCAAGCTTCCTTGGCAGCAAAACGCTTGGCATAGGAGGCCGCCTTGTTCTTGCGGCGCTCGGACTTGGCGCGCTCAATATCGGTAAAGCAGCGCTCGGTGAACCGGGCGCCGAAACGTTCGATCGTCTTCTCGACCCGGCGGATGTCGATAAGGTCGCTGCCTATGCCGATAATCATGGGAAGGCCCTCCTGGCGGCCCGGACAAGGTCAGGCACGTCAGACGCTCGATGCGTTTTCGGCGAGCGCGAGCCGCTCGCGCGCACGTTCCATCAAACGCTCCTTGCGGCGCGTCTTGAAGGTCTTCACACCATAATAGGTAAGCGCATAGACGATCACACCCGTCACGATGGCGGGCGGAATGCCGCCGATCAGCATCGGCTTCAAAACCGGGTCCCAGATTTGCGTGAGATCACCCTTGTGCCACAGCGCCGGCAGATCGATGCTGCCGCCCTGGCCACCACTGTCACGCGCCAGGATCAGATGACCGATTTCCCAGGTCAAAGCCCAGATGAAGGGGTAGGTAATCGGATTGCCGGCAGCCAGACAGCCGAGCGCGGAGGCAATGACATTGCCGCCGACGAGATAGGCTATGATGATCGCCATGACGAAATGTACACCGATGAACGGCGTCCAGGACACGACAATGCCCGCCGCAAAGCCGGCCGCGACCGAATGCGGCGAGGCGGCGAGGCGAACGAGGCGCTTACCGAAATATTGGAACGAACGGACGAAACCCTTGCGGGGCCAAAGGTGTTCCCGCAGTTTTTCCTTGAATGTCAGTGGTTTTCGGCGACGAAACAGCATGCGGCTTATCTAGTGCAATGGAGGCCGTCGTGACAAGAGCGGCCGAACGTATCATGCACTGATTAAGAACCGAAAGTGCGGCTCTTTTTGGGAACATCCTCTGCGCGGCGCGCAGAAAATGGACGTTCTCTTCATTTGCAGGAAGCAATCCCGCAAGATCGGGATGCTCCAAGGGCGCAACAACGACGCGCCCCTTCTGGTCTTTCAAGTATTAACAGCGATTAACGCGTGCGGAACAGACCGCGGTCGACCTGACGCTGACGATACTCAAGGTCAAAACGGTCATGCGAACCATTCAGGTAAGCCATTTCGCGTTCTTCAACACTCGGAACACGCAGAGCACGGGCGATTTTCTTGATCGGGCTAAACATTGTCTTCTCTCATCTCAGTTTCGTTTCTTCGATGATCAGAAGATAGGCCCGACAAAGGTTAATTACCACCGCTCTAAAATATACACAGCCATGCGCTCAATGCATATCTATCCAAAAGGGCGCTCGAATTTGGTCATAAAATGATCACAAAATATGCAGCCTGCCTCGGATCGGCAGCAATCCCGGTAGATCTCATTCGTAGAGGCGCTTTACGGTGGCGATACAGTCGAGTTCCTTGAGCTGCACCAGAAGCTGATTGAGCTGGCGCAGATCCCAAACTTCGACGTCGAGGGCCATTTCGGTGAAATCGGCTGCAACCCGAACGGTGTTGAGCACGCGAATATTGACGTCCACATCCGCCACGGTTTGCGCCACCTTCGCCAGGGTTCCCGGCTCATTGAGGGCATTGATCAGGATGCGGGCGGCAAAGCGGGACTTGTTGGCCTCGTCCAGATCCCAGCGCACATCGATCCAGCGCTCCGGCTCGTCATCGAACCGCTGCAGGACAGGCGACTGGATCGGATATATGGTGATGCCCTTGCCTTTTTCCATGATGCCGACGATGCGGTCGCCGGGGACGGCACCGGTCGGCGCGAAATGCACCTCGACATTCGAAGAGATGCCGCGGATCGGCGGCGCATCGAGATCGGCGCCGTCGGAAACCTCGGCCTTGTTCTTGCCGGGGATCTTGAAGATCATGCCGGAGGCGCTGCGAACGTTGAACCAGCCCTCGTCGCCGGCGGGCTTCACGGTCACGCGTTCGTCCTGATGATCGGGATAGACGGCGCGCAAGACATCAAGCGACGACATCTCCCCTCGCCCGACGGCGGCGATCGCGTCCTCGACGTCCTTCTGGCCGAGGCGATGCAGGGCCGGCTTCAGGGCATCGCGCGAGAAGACCTTGCCGGCGCGCTCGAAGGTGCGCTCCAGAATGCGATGGCCTAGGCCGGCATATTGCTTGCGGATGGCAAGGCGGGTGGCGCGGCGAATAGCGGCGCGCGCCTTGCCGGTGACCACGATCTCTTCCCAGGCGGCCGGCGGCACCTGCACGCCCGAGCGGATGATCTCGACCTCATCGCCATTGTTCAGCCGCGTGACGAGCGGCATGATGCGGCCGTTGATCTTGGCGCCGACCGTGGTGTCACCGATATTGGTATGGACGGCATAGGCAAAGTCGATCGGCGTCGCGCCGCGCGGCAGGGCGATCAGCTTGCCCTTGGGCGTGAAACAGAAGACCTGGTCCTGGAACAGTTCGAGCTTCGTGTGCTCTAGAAATTCTTCAGGGCTGTCGCCCTCGGCCAACGCCTCGATCGTATGGCGCAGCCAGGAATAGGCGTTGCTTTCCCTCGACAGGAGCTCGCTATCGCCATTGGTGTTGGCGCCATCCTTATAAAGCGTGTGGGCGGCAATGCCGAATTCGGCGATCTCATGCATGCGCTTGGTGCGGATCTGCAGTTCGATGCGCTGGCTCGAAGGGCCGACGATCGTCGTGTGCAGCGAGCGGTAATCATTCTGCTTAGGCGTCGAGATATAATCCTTGAAGCGGCCGGGAACGACGCGCCAGCGGGTATGGACGATGCCGAGCGCCCGATAGCAGGAGGGAATATCGTCGACCAGAAGGCGGAAGCCGTAGACATCGGAGAGCTGCTCGAAGGAGAGCGACTTCGACTGCATCTTGCGAAAGACCGAATAGGGCTTTTTCAGCCGGCCCTTGACCATGGCGTTGGCAAGGCCATTGGCGACAAGCAGATCGCGCAGCTCGGTCTCGATCTTCTTGACCAGGCCCTCGTTACGGCGCGACAGTTCCTCAAGGCGCTTGGTGACGGTATCATGCGCTTCGGGATTGATATGGCGGAAGGAAAGCTCCTCCAGCTCCTCGCGCATGTCCTGCATACCCATGCGGCCGGCAAGCGGCGCATAGATTTCCATCGTCTCCTCGGAAATGCGCGCGCGCTTTTCCGGCGACATGTGATCGAGCGTGCGCATATTGTGCAGGCGGTCGGCAAGCTTCACCAGAAGCACGCGCACATCGTCGGAAATGGCGAGCAGCAGTTTGCGCAGGTTTTCAGCCTGCTTGGCCTTCTTGGTGACGAGATCCAGCTTCTTGATCTTCGTCAGGCCCTCGACCAGGCGACCGATGTCTTCGCCGAACATCTCGTCGATTTCGGCGCGCGTCGCCGTCGTATCCTCGATCGTGTCGTGGAGAAGAGCGACTGCGATGGTCGATTCATCCAGGCGCATATCCGTCAGGATCGCAGCAACTTCGAGAGGATGGGAAATATAGGGGTCGCCGCTGGCACGTTTCTGCTGGCCATGCTTCTGCATCGCATAAACATAGGCTTTGTTGAGGAGAGCTTCGTTGGCATCGGGCTTGTATTTCTGCACGCGCTCAACAAGCTCGTATTGCCGCATCATTCCAAAGCTACTCCAGCAAAAACAAAAGCGCGCCAGTCATATGACCGGCGCACGCATTTTCCCATCATATCGCTCCTGCCCGGAGCATCAAGATCGACGATCAGTAATCGTCGCTTTTTTCCGGCGGAACCAGACCTTCGATACCGGCCAGAAGCTCTTCTTCCGACATCTGATCGAACGTAACAGTTTCCGGCAGATCTTCCTCCTCGTCGCTGGAGGCGGAAGCGCCGGCGGCGAGCAGGCTTGCGGGATCGGGCTCAGGCTCATCCACTTCGACATGCTTCTGCAGCGAATGGATGAGATCTTCCTTGAGATCGTCCGGCGACAGCGTCTCGTCGGCGATTTCGCGCAGAGCAACAACCGGGTTCTTGTCGTTGTCGCGATCGATGGTGATCGACGAGCCCTGCGAAATCAGGCGGGCGCGATGGCTGGCGAGCAGCACGAGCTCGAACCGGTTCTCTACTTTATCAATGCAATCTTCTACTGTGACACGGGCCATTGCCTGTCCTTTGCGGTCGTGATGTCGTCATCATGTCTCGGAGTAGCACGCCGATACAAGCAAACGATGGCAAATTCAAGTTTTTCCTGTTTCAGCGCCTTTGCACCCTTCCGGAAAGTGCTAAAATTCCCCCAGACAAACAACGATTTCTACCTTGGATTGCTTGGAATATCGCATTGCGTGCCCTAAATCTGGGTTATATGAATAATTCATAAAGTAATACGAATTATTCTGCAACGCCCTACAAGGCATTGTTTTAGCTTGTGTTTGAATGAAGTGATTACGTTTTTATAACAGTGGATATGTAAGAGATGTTTGACCCACGCGAAAAAATTGCACTCTTTATAGACGGCGCCAATCTCTACGCTGCATCCAAGAGCCTCGGCTTCGATATCGACTACCGGAAGCTCCTGAAAGCATTTCAGAAACGCGGCTATCTGCTGCGCGCCTATTATTACACCGCCCTCATCGAAGACCAGGAATATTCCTCCATCCGGCCGCTGATCGATTGGCTCGATTACAACGGCTACAAGGTGATTACCAAGCCGGCCAAGGAATTCACCGATTCCATGGGACGCCGAAAGATCAAGGGCAATATGGACATCGAGCTGGCGATTGACGCCATGGAGCAGTCCGAAACCGTCGATCATCTGGTGATCTTTTCCGGCGACGGCGATTTCACGACCCTCGTTGAAGCTCTCCAGCGTCGCGGACGCAAGGTATCGGTCATCTCGACCATGGCGACCCAGCCGCCGATGATCGCCGACGATCTGCGCCGCCAGGCCGATCATTTCATCGATCTCGTATCGCTGAAGGCCGAAATCGGCCGCGAGGCTTCCGAGCGTCCACAACGTCCCGCCGAACCGACACCGGCCGCTTCGGATGACGAAGAATAATTGGGACTGGCTGCATCTGACAGGTTCGCTGGCCGCTGGAGAGTAGTTGCGCGCAGCGGAAGCGTTTGTTGTTGCCGCGGCAGTTGGCCCTTCGCTAGGGCATCATGATGCCTGCCGAAGGGGCGTTCGTCGCTGCAATCGACTGACGCGCAGCTGTGGTTGCGCAGGGATGGTTGTGGACGCCGGGAAGCGTTTCGTATTTGCCGCGACAGCCGGCCCTTCGCTAGGGCTCAGGGCGTTCGTCGCTGCAAACGATTCGCTGGATCGATTGCTCGGGCTTTGCCCGACCGCTCCTCACCCTCACCCATTGTCCTTGAGCAGGCGGCTCTTCTGCCTGTTCCAATCGCGCTCCTTCTCGGATTCGCGCTTGTCATGCAGCTTCTTGCCCTTGGCGAGGGCCAGTTCCAGCTTGGCGCGGCCGCTGTCGTTGAAGTAGATTTTCAGCGGCACGAGCGTCATGCCTTCGCGATTGATGGCCGAGCGCAGCCGGCCGATTTCGCGGCTGGAAAGCAGCAGCTTGCGGCGGCGGCGCGGCTCGTGATTGAAGCGGTTCGCCTGCAGGTATTCCGGCAGATAGGAGTTGATCAGCCAGATCTCGCCATCCTCGTCCGAAGCGTAGGACTCTGCAATATTCGCCTTGCCTTCGCGCAGCGACTTGACCTCGGTGCCCTTCAGCACGAGCCCTGCTTCATAGGTATCGATGATCTCGTAGTTGAAGCGTGCCTTGCGGTTCTCTGCCACAATCTTCTTCACCACACGCTGGCTGCCTTTGGGTGCCATGATTCTTCTTCTTTTCTTGCGTCATTCCGGCAGCGGCCGAACGCGCGCCTGTCCCCTAAACTGTCCCCTAAATAAGCGAGACCGCTCTCCTTGTGAAGAGAGCGGCCCGCAGAGTTTCGGCAGCGCGCCTGTGACGCCGTTAGTTCAGGAGGCCGGCATGGCGCATGGCCGCGTCGATCGCTGCCTCAGTGCCCGGCTCCAGGGTCGACAGGAGCGGCGAGCGCACGTTGCGGCTCATGCGGCCAAGACGCGAAAGACCGTACTTGGCGCCGCAGAGACCGGGTTCAAGGAAGATCGCCTTGTGCAGAGGCATCAGGCGATCCTGATATTCGAGCGCCTTGGCATAGTCACCGCCAAGTGTGGCCGCCTGGAATTCGGCGCAAAGGCGCGGCGCGACATTGGCGGTGACCGAGATGCAGCCGACGCCGCCATGGGCATTGAAGCCGAGCGCCGTCGCATCCTCACCGGAAAGCTGGCGGAAATCGCGGCCGCAGCTGATGCGCTGTTCGGAGACGCGTTCGATCTTGCCGGTCGCATCCTTTACACCGACGATATTGGCGTAGGCCTTGGCGAGCGCGCCCATCGTCTCCGGCGTCATATCGACCACCGAGCGGCCGGGAATGTTGTAGATATAGATCGGCAACTTCACCGCTTCCGCGATCGCAGCGAAATGCGCGTAGAGGCCCTTCTGCGTCGGTTTGTTGTAATAGGGTGTCACGACCAGCACCGCATCGGCGCCGACCTTTTCGGCATGTTGCGCCAGCTCGATCGCCTCGCGCGTGTTGTTCGAGCCAGCGCCCGCCATCACCGGGACGCGCTTGTTGGCGATCTCGATGCAGAGCTCGACGACGCGCTTGTGTTCATCATGCGAGAGGGTGGGCGATTCACCCGTCGTTCCAACGGGCACCAGTCCCTTGCTGCCCTCTTTTATCTGCCAATCCACATGCGAGGCGAAGGATGCCTCGTCCACCTTGCCGGCGTCAGTAAAGGGCGTAACGAGAGCGGGAATGGATCCCTGGAACATGCAAGTCTCCTAGCGGCGCGGCATTCATGCTTCAGCCGCAATCCATGGTTATGAATCCGCGCACCATAAAGCGCCGGCTTGACGGCGACAAGCACGCTTTGAATGGTTAAGGGCAGTTTCCGATATCATAATTGATTGAAATTCGGACCACCGGTAAGGTTTCGTTAATATTGCATTTGGCAAATGGAAGGGGCCTGTTTGTTTTGTGAGTAGCCGGATGAAGAGACCTGTCATGATCTGGACCGCCGTGGGCTTGGCGGTCGCCTGGGGCGCGGTTGCCTCGCAACTTCCCGGCCAGCAGATACCGACGAGCGCCAACGCCTATGTCGCCATGGCGCCGGACCCCATGAGCACGGCCGCGATCCCGCGTGGCGGCACCATCGCGCCGGTGAGCGGAGACCTGAAGGCAGGCCTCGACGCCCTTTCCAACAAGAACCCGATGCAGGCGCTTGCCATCCGCAACGGCATGGGTGAAGGCACGCTCGATCGCCATATCCTGACCTGGGCGATTGCGACTTCGGGCCAACCAGGCATTCCCTCCGGCGAGATTGCCGCCGCCGCCCGCGAGCTTCAAGGCTGGCCGGGCCTCGGCAGCCTGCGCGCCAATTCCGAGCGGGCGCTCTACATAGAAAATCCGGCAACGGATCAAGTCCTTGCCGCCTTCGGCAGCTCGCAGCCGGAGACCGTGGAGGGCAGCATCATCCTCTCGCGTGCTCTTATGGCACGCGGCGCGTCGGCACAGGCCGGAAAGCTGATCCGCAAGATCTGGCGCGATGAGCCATTGGACAAGCCTCTCGAAGACAAGATCCTTGCGGAATTCCCCAGTCTGCTTTCGCCTGCCGATCACAAGGCGCGCATGGATTATCTGCTTTACCGCGACCGGACCGCGCAGGCCAAACGCTTCGGCGACCTCGGCAAAGCGCAATCGCTCTATAAGGCGTGGGCGGCGGTCAATGATCGCTCGCCGAAGGCCGATGCGCTGATCGCAGCCATCGACGCGCAATGGCGCAAGGACCCCGCCTATCTCTTCATGCGGATCGAAAACCTGCGTCGTCAGAACAAATATGACGATGCCGCCAATCTTCTGGCGCAAATGCCCAAAGACCGCAGCGTGCTTGTCAGCCCCGGCGCATGGTGGGCCGAGCAGCGCATCGTCAGCCGCGGCCTGGTGGATCAGGGTGAGTTCAAGGCCGCCTACCGCGTCGTCGATGCCAGCGTCGCAGAAAGCCCGCAGGATGTCGGCGAGGCCGAGTTCCATGCCGGCTGGTACGCTCTGCGCGGCCTGCAGGACGGCGCAAACGCGTCAGCCCATTTCCGCAAGATCCTGCAGGTCTCGAACGGCCCGATCTCGCAATCGCGCGGCTGGTATTGGCTCGGCCGTGCCGCCGAAGCGGGCGGACCGGGCAAGGCTGCCGATTTCTACGCGAAGGCCGCCTCTTATCCGAGCACCTTCTACGGCCAGCTTGCCGCCGAGAAGCTTGGCCGCCGCACCCTCAACGTCACCTATCCCTCGCCCTCGGCTACGGATCGCCAGCGCTTCCAGGGGCGTGAGGCGGTACAGGCGATTTCGCGGCTTGAGGCCGCAGGGCACGGATGGCGTGCCGATGCGCTCTATCGTGCGCTCGCGAAACAGCTGGATAGTCCCGGCGAAGTCGCCATGCTGGCTGCCCGCGCGGAGCGTTCCGGCAATCACCAGCTTTCGCTCCAGATCGGCAAGATCGCCTATGGGCGCGGCATCGACGTCGCTGCACTCGCCTTCCCGATCGGCGTCATTCCGGACAATGCGAATATTTCCGGCTCCGGCAAAGCGCTAGCCTATGCCATTGCCCGGCAGGAGAGCGCCTTCAATCCGGCCGCCGTTTCCTCTGCCAATGCCCGAGGCCTGCTGCAGCTGCTGCCGAAGACGGCAAAGGCGGTTGCCGGCCGGCACGGAATGGCCTTTTCAGCCGACAAGCTGACGCAGGATGCGGGCTACAATGCCACGCTTGGCGCTCATTACCTCGGCGAGCAGATCGACACCTTCGGCGGCTCCTACATTCTGACCTTCATCGCTTACAATGCAGGGCCGAACAAGGTGCCGGAATGGATCAGCCGCTATGGCGACCCGCGCGGCAAATCGCTCGACGATGTGATCGACTGGATCGAGCGCATCCCCTTCCCCGAGACCCGCAACTACGTGCAGCGCGTGATGGAAAACTATCAGGTCTACAAGGCGCGGCTGGGACAGAAGACCGACATCGTACACGATCTGGTTGACGGCCGCGGCTAAGCCCCAGTACTATCGCAAAGCCGCCGCCCGGCCTTACGCGATATGCTTCAGCCAACAACCGCAGTTGTGAAGGTTGAGAAAATGACGTTACATCACTCGTGATAGCCAGAGCACGAGGGATGACGCATGAGCAGCGACGACGAAAGCGGTTTTCTTGTCAGAACGATCGCAGCGGAAGATGGCCTGAAGCTCCATGTGCGGGACTATGCCGGTGACGAGACGACCACGAAGGCCAGAACACCCGTCTTCTGTCTGCCCGGCTTGACGCGAAACTCGCGGGACTTTCATCAACTGGCGCTGCTTCTGTCACAGGACCCGGTAGCCCCGCGCAGAGTGATCACGCTCGATGCCCGCGGGCGCGGAGCATCCGAATGGGATGAGGACAAATCTCACTACAATCTCATCGTGGAAGGGCAAGATGTCCTCGCGGTTTGCGCTGCGCTCGGGATTCATCAGGCCATCTTCATCGGCACCTCGCGCGGCGGCCTGGTCCTTCATATGCTAGCGGCCAGTCGGCCCGATATCCTCAAGGCGGTGATTCTCAACGATATCGGTCCAGTCCTTGAGAAGATCGGATTGGCGGATATCCGCGATTATCTCAACCGGGACAAGAAACCCGCCAATTGGGACGAGGTGATCGAGATCCTTCGGGAGAACCATGGCAGCGCCTTTGGCGCGCTTGACGAGGAGGATTGGCAGGACATGGCACGGGCAATCTATGCCTTTCGTGACGGCAAGCCGATTGCCGATTACGATCCCGCCATCGCAGCGCAGATGCAGGCACTCGACCTGGAGGCGCCGATTCCAGACCTCTGGCCGCAATTCCAAGCGTTTCAAGATATTCCACTGATGGTGATTCGCGGGGAGAATTCGAAGCTTCTGACACAGACCACAACAGACGAGATGGCAAGCCGCCATCCGGGAATGGCCATCAAGATCGCGAGAGGACAAGGACATGCTCCGATTTTACATTTGGGCGATGTTCCGGATGCGATCCGGCATTTCATCTCGGGGTTTTAACAACAGGCACCCGCGCACTATTCGACGTCTGGCCAAAGCAAAAGGCCCGGTTGGGAGACCGGGCCTTTCCTCTTCCGATCGGAGGTCTGACCAGAAGATTTATCAAACTTGTTCGGCGAACCGAATTAGAAGGTGCGCTGGAAGCGGAGGATACCAGCCCAGGTATCCTTGTTGACGGCGTCGTAGTTGACGTAGGTCACTTCCGGCTCGATCAGCAGGTCCTTGACGGGGTTGAACTTGACGTTCGTCGTCGCAGCGAAAGTCTTCAGATCGTCGTAGGCGAGCTGCAGGTTCCACTTCAGCTTGTCGTTGATCGGAACGCCAACGCCGCCCCAGACAGCCCAGTCACCCCAACCGAGACCAGCACCGCCGGCGCCGGCATACTTGTTGAGCTTGTCGCCATCAGTGTTCCAGCCGCCCATAACGAAAGCGGTGAGAACGCCGAAGTCGGCATCGACGCGAGCCTTAACCGCGCCTTCTTCAACGATGGAGTCATAGCCACCAACGACGCGGAACTGCCAGGCGCCGGCCTTGTAGCCAACACCGGCAACGACGTCCGGAGCGTAGTGGTCGGAGCTGTCTTCGCCGTTTGCACCGGTCGCGCCCGTGCCGGAATTGGAATCTTCGAGCGAGATCACAGCCGTGAAGCCGTTGCCGGCGTCATATTTGTAGGTGATCTGGTTCAGTTCGTCGGTGTTATTGATGCCGTATTCGATCACGTCGTCGTTGATGACGTCGCCGGCATAGCCGAGGAAGGTCGAGTAGACCGAATCGGCCTTACCGACGAGGAAACCACCCAGGCTGATATTAGCCCAAAGCAGCTTGGTCGTGGTGGCGTTGCCGTCATTCCAGTCCCAACGAACAACGGTATTGGTCTTCAGCGGGCCGTATTCGGTGTCGGTGGCAGTGTCGAGAGAGAGTTCGGCGCGGGTATGCCAGTAGGTACCACGGGCACCTGCGTCCTGGCCAGCCTTGTAGGCGTTGTACCAGCCGCCTTCGGTACGGACGCGGCCGCCGATCTTGAGGCAGGTTTCCGTGCCCGGGATGAAGAAGTAGCCAGCGCCATAGGCATCGCAGATGCGGACGTATTCCAGCGGCTCCGGCTCAGCAGCGACGATCGCGTCAGCAGCATGAGCACCGGATACTGCTGCCAGCGCAGCAGCGGAGCCGAGAAGAAGGCTCTTGATGTTCATAGTAACTCCAGTTCCAATATCGATTAGGTATGACAATTCACGCCGAGAAAATCGACGCGCCCTACCCCACCTGGTTTTAAAGTTGACCCCTGATCTGGGAGAACCAAGACGCTAAGTCTCGCTTCCGATTTGGAACCTACAGATCGTTTTTTTCAGAGCAATATCAGAGATAAACTATGAACAATTGTGACGGCGGTTTCAAACGCGTGCGTTGCACAAAAATCACGTCGCAAAACTGTCATACTGCCGGCACGTTAGCAGCCGAAAACTACTTCAGATTACTTGAAAGAGATGCGCAACCACGGGTCGATCACGCCGAAAAAGAGCATAGAGCGCTCTCAAGACTGAATTCTAATTGTCGATATTCTCAAATAAAGAAAGCCCAGCTATTCGCCGGGCTTTCCATCATCGTAGTGAACAATCTTAAATGACCGAGGTCAGATCAGATTAGAAGGTGCGCTCGAAGCGGAGGATACCAGCCCACTGGTCCTGATTGATGGAGTCCCAGTTGGTGTAGGAGACTTCCGGCTCGATGAGCAGGTTCTTGACCGGGTTCCACTTGACGTTCGTGGTAGCGGCAAAGATCTTCGAGTCGGTGTAGGCGAGCTGGAGGTTCCACTTCAGCTTTTCGTTGATCGGAACGCCAACGCCGCCCCAAACAGCCCAGTCACCCCAGCCGATACCGGCAGCATCGCCAGCGCCGTTCGAACCAGCATACTTGTTGAGCTTGTCGCCATCGGTGTTCCAGCCGCCCATCAAGAAGGCCGAGAATGCGCCGAAGTCGGCGTCAACACGAGCCTTAACGGCGCCTTCTTCGACGATCGAGTCGTAACCGCCGACGACCTTGAAGCCCCATGCGCCAGCCTTGTAGCCAACACCTGCGACAACGTCAGGAGCGTAGTGGTCGGAGCTGTCTTCGCCGTTGGAACCGGTCGCGCCCGTGCCGGAATTGGAATCTTCCAGCGAGATCACAGCCGTGAAGCCGTTGCCGGCGTCGTAGTTGTAGGTGATCTGGTTCAGTTCGTACGGGCCGTCATAGACCACGTCGTCGTTGATGACGTCGCCGGCATAACCGGTGAAGACGTTGAACTGCGAGTCCGTCTTACCAACCGTGAAGCCGCCGAGGCTGATGTAAGCCCACAGCAGGTTGGTCTTGGTGGCGTTGCCGTCGTTCCAGTCCCAACGGATGATGGTTTCCGTCTTCAGCGGACCGTATTCGGTGTCGGTCGCGGTGTTGACGTTCAACTCAGCGCGGGTATGCCAGAGAGTACCCAGACGAGAGTTCGGGTTGTAGGCGTCGTACCACTGACCTTCGGTACGAACCTTACCGCCGATCTTGAGGCAGGTTTCCGTGCCCGGGATGAAGAAGTAACCAGCACCGAATGCATCGCAGATACGGACGTATTCGAGCGGCTCCGGCTCAGCAGCGACGATAGCGTCAGCCGCATGAGCACCGGAAACTGCTACGAGTGCAGCAGCGGAGCCGAGAAGAAGGCTCTTGATGTTCATATTGACCTCCAGTCAAAGTTTTATCTCGAGAATGAAAACTACCCGAAGGTATTCCCTGTCCCATCCTCGTGTTTCAAGAAGTGGACGATCAATCGCCCTCGCTTCCGAGAGTGAAAATACAAGACGTGCACTGTCACGCAATCGACATTTTCGCGGAACAGGGGATTTGCGTAAGCCTTCCGCAAGTCCTGTTGCCGAAAGGACACAAGTCAGCAACACGGCGGCCGCAATTATTTATACTTCATTAAGAAACTCCTTAATCTACCGGCACTTACGCGCGCAGTGAAAATGGTCCCCGCTGATTGGAAAAAGGCATTCGAATGGCCTTTCCATGGCTAACCGGCGGATTTTGCTAGGTTTGGTAAGCTCTATATGACGCTTGCCTCGCCGACCCACCCGGGATCGACAGCCACTGGCGGGTCTGGCCCTCGTCCCAAAACGACGCAAGGACAGAGTGATTCCTTGAAATGGCCGATTCGACTGCGACGTGTAGGCATTGAGCAAGGCCAAGCCGCCAATGACCAGATATCGCCCTACATCGTCATTTCCTTCGATAGAGGATCATTCCGGCGTGATGAAGCACACCATCGATGAAATCGCCATCGGCGGTGAAACCGGTATCGTCCCAATAGTCGATATGATCGCCCGTCACCACGTAGCGCCCCTGATAGGCACGCTCACGGCTTCCCCGCGCTTCAATGTATCGGCCATTTGGCAGGAGTTCATGACGGATATGATTGTCGGCCGTCGTCCACATGCCGACGTAAGCATGTATCGGTGTCTTCATTTCGATTCGATCCTCGGAAAAGGCAGGCAGCGGGAACACGACGCCGGACAGGGTGAGAGCAAAGAGAGTGCGAATCAATGTGCCGCCCACGTCGGGCGAACGACGATCTCATTGACATCGACATCATCGGGCTGCTCGACGGCGAAGCGTACCGCGCGACCGATGGCGTCGGGCGTTAGCGCGACGGCCCGATAGGACTTCATCGCTTCGGCGGCCACCGGGTCGGTGATCGTCTCGGCCAGCTCGCTCTCGACGACGCCCGGATGGATGCAGGTGACCCGGATATCGCGGCATTCCTGGCGCAGCCCGTCGGAGATTGCCCGAACGGCATATTTGGTCGCGCAATAGACGGCGGCGGTCGGAGAGACCGCCAGCGCGCCGATCGAAGCGATATTGATGATGTGACCGGTGCCGCGTGCCGCCATTTCCGGCAGCACCGCCGCAATGCCGTGAAGCACGCCCTTGATATTGACGTCGACCATTCTGTCCCATTCCTCGACTTTCATCGAAGCCATCAAGGAAAGCGGCATGATGCCGGCATTGTTGACGATCACATCGACGCGTCCCCAGACCAGGCGTGCCGCCTCTGCAAAGGCGGCTACGTCAGCCCTATCGGTGACGTCGAGCCGGCGGGTCATGACCGTGCCGCCCATTTCCCGAATCTCGGCCGCCAATGCTTCCAATCTATCGATGCGCCTGGCGCCCAACATGACCCTTGCGCCGGCGGAAGCGAGTTCGCGGGCGATGCCCGCGCCGATGCCGCTGGAGGCACCGGTGATAAGAATAACTTTATCGATAGGCATACGATCACTCCTTGCTATGTGAACGGTTCTCTCCTGGAATCGCTACAGGGAGGATACAGAGCCTCATTGTCGTGATAAGCCATCCATTCAGTGACAGCTTGGAAAGTAATAATTACCAATGTGGCCTGATCTCAATGCTCTCTCCGTCTTCATTCTCGTCGCTCAAGAGCGCAATTTTCGCGCCGCTGCCGATAGGCTCGGCGTCACCCGGTCGGCGGTCAGCCAGACGATCCGGCGATTGGAGGAGAGCATGGGCATCGCGCTGCTGCAGCGCACAACCCGCAGTGTCAGCCTGACAGAGGCTGGCGAACGGCTTTATGCGGACATAGAGCCGGCGGTATCGGACATGCGCACCGCGATGGAAAAGACGGACGCATTGCGGACGCGGCCCCGCGGTCAATTACGGCTCGCCGTTTCATCGATCGCGGAGCGATTTCTCTCCGGCGATTTTCTAGCGGGCTTTGCGGCCGCCAATCCCGAGATCCAGCTCGACATCACCGTCACGGACGAGGAATTCGACATCGTCTCGGAAGGCTATGACGCCGGCGTCCGGCTTGGTGAAGTCATCGATCAGGATATGATTGCCATACCCGTCGCCGGCAACGAGCGGCAACTGGCCGTCTGTTCGCCCGCTTATCGCGATCGATTCGGCATCCCCTTGCATCCGAAAGAACTCTCCCTGCATCGATGCATAGGCTGGCGCCCTGCGCCAAAGGCTGTCCCTTACCGCTGGGAGTTTGCGGAAGAGGGCAAGGAATTCCGGGTGGAGGTCGCACCCGAGGTGACGACGAATGACATGGGCGTGATGATCAAGCTGGCTGTCGCCGGAGCGGGAATCACATTCGGGATGGAGGAAAGCTTTCATGACTTCATCGGCAGAAACGAACTGGTGCCGATCCTGGAGGAATATTGCCCCTATTTCCCTGGTTTCTATCTCTACTATCCCAATCGACGAAACATGGCTCCGAAGCTTCGAGCGCTGATAGCGTATCTGAAGCGCTATGAGGGCTTTGCGGGCCGAAATTCCCGATAGAAACTTGCTTTAGGATTTGGCAGCGCCAAGATCGTGGGCCGTCGTCTGTAGGGTAAGATAAACGGGAAAATGGCGGAGAAGATGGGATTCGAACCCACGATACCATTTCTGGTATACTCCCTTAGCAGGGGAGCGCCTTCGACCACTCGGCCACCTCTCCGGTGCGGCCCTGATAGGGCCATTCATTTATCGACGCAAGCGCTTTTTCGCGCTTGTGTACGTTCTTTCCATGATTCAGCAACAGGCGATTGCCGGCCGAACCATGCTCCGGCCGGCTCGAAAATTCACATCAAGCCAGCAGCTGCTTCAAATCCGCGGCCGGGTCGGCAAGGATCTCCCGGGATGGATTGGCGCCGGTTTCCAGCAGCTTTTTGCCGGTCACATAGGCCTTTGCGTCGTTTATCGCGTCGACGGCTATGAAACGACCCTGCTTGAAATACCAGACGGAAGCAGCACCCTCGCGCGCGCCGGGACGCAGAAGCGTCTCGTCGTAACCCAGATTGAAACCGGCGATCTGCAGTTTGACGTCATATTGATCCGACCAGAACCACGGCTTCGGGTCATAGGCCTTTTCGTTGCCGGCTATGATTCCCGCCGCGGCTTCCGCCTGGTCGACGGCATTCTGCACGGATTCGAGCCTGATACGGCCACCCTCCCATGGCAACTCCACGCAATCACCCATGGCGAAAATTGCGGGATCGGAGGTGCGGGCAAACGAATCGACGACGATGCCGTTGCCAACCTCAAGGCCGGCCTCCTTGGCAAGCCTATCATTGGGAGCTACGCCGATGCCGACGACGACGAAATCGACATCGATGGTAGACCCGTCGGACAATTCGGCGGCGGCAACATGGCCGTTGCGGCCGATGAGCTGCTTCAGGCCGGTCTTCTCGCGAATGACCACATCGTGCTTTTGATGGATGGCCCGGAAAATATCGGCCGTTTCCTTGGCCGCCACCCGCTGCAATATCCGGTCGCCCATCTCGATGAGCGTGACCTCAAGGCCGCGATGGCGCGCGACAGCGGCTGCCTCAAGCCCGATATAGCCGCCGCCGATGATAAGCACCCGGCGTCCGGGGCGCATCTCGCCGGCAAGAAGATCGGCATCGCGCTTGTCGCGGGCGAGATAGACGCCTTCGAGCGCGCCGCCGACGGAGGGCGGCAGGCGGCGGGGCGTCGAGCCCGTCGCAAGCGCCAGCGTCTCATAATCCAGCCTGGAGCCGTCCTGCATGACGATCTGCTTTGCGGCACGATCGATCTGCTCGACCCAGGTGGACACACGAATCTCGACATTATTGTCGGCATACCAATGTTCAGGCCGGAACAGCAGGCGATCAAAAGTCATTTCGCCGAGCAGATACTTCTTGGTCAGTGGCGGTCGCTGATAGGGAAGATTCTCTTCAGCACCGACGATGGTGATCGGCCGCGAATCACCCAACCCGCGCAATTTGGCAGCGAGCGCGAAACCCGCCTGCCCGGCCCCGATAATGACCAATCTGCCCGTCACGATCCGTACTCCATTGTTATTATGGCGAGCCCCAGTATGGACGCGCTCGTAGGATTCAGGGGTAACGCCTGCATCCGCAAGCGTCAATCACGACTGACCCTGCGCCCCGGATCGGGAGAAAGTTAGGCCGACAGGCTCAGCCTGATATTTCGACCCAGCGGCGCTCGTGGAAGGATTGCGCCATGGCGTGCACCGATTTCTCGATTCGCAGCCCATCCTTGAAAGCCACGACTGACGCGGCTTCGCCCGCTATGGCGCGGATCAGCTCTCGGCATTCGATGATCTTCAGATCGTTGAAGCCAAGGCCGTGGCCGGGCGCCGGGATGAAACGGTCATAGGGCTTATGCGCGAGCGCGGCCAGCACCTTGCGGAAACCCTGTTCGCTGTCCCTGCCCTCGGCTTGGTAGAGCTCGAATTCGTTCATGCGCTCCTGGTCATAGGAGATCGAGCCTTTGGAGCCGAAGATCTGCAACGCGATCCGTCCTTTGCGGCCCCAGGCGGAGCGGTTGGCCATGAGAACCGCGGAAATGCCGCCGCCAAGCCGCATCAGCACATTGGCAAGATCGTGATTTTCGACCGCGCGGCTGCCGCCATCCTTCAACGGCCGTTCGGCATAGGGTTTCACCATGTCGGTAATGACAGCTTCCACATGGCCGAACAGGAACCAGAGCAGCGAAAGCGGATGCACGGCGAAATCATCGAGAGCGCCATAACCGGAGGCAAGCTCGCTCTTCCAATAGAATAGGCCGTTCGGATCGGCCATGAAGTCCTCGTCCATCTCGACGCGGACGTGATTGACCGCTCCGATCGCGCCTTCCGCAATCAGCGCCTTGATGTGCCGCATCACCGGGTTCTGGATATAATTGTAGCCGAGAATGGCAACCTTGCCCGAGGCCTTGGCCGCAGCCAGCATGCGTTCGGCATCGCCATAGGATGGCGCCATCGGTTTTTCGCACCAGACATGCTTGCCGGCTTCAAGGGCTGCGATCGCCATTTCCGGGTGGAACTGGTTGGGGGTCGTGACCGAGACGACATCGACATCCGGATCTGCGATGAGCTCGCGCCAGTCGGCCGTTGCCTTTTCGAAGCCGAATTCGTCGCCGCGCGCCTTTGCCAGATCGGCATTGGCTTCGGCAAGATGCACCAGGCGCGGCCGCGCGACATCGCCGAATACTGTTTTGACCGCATTCCATGCCAGTGCATGGCATTTGCCCATATAACCGGTGCCGATCAATCCAACGCCCAACGGCTTCATCTGCTCTTCCTCCTCAAATCCGCTCCCGAAGTTGCGCAATTTTTGGAATATTTAGACCGTTTTGACAAGCACACTCATGGCATCGGCATCTCTTCCGCAGGCAGGAATTCATATTTACACGTTTAAAATCATAAACTTAAAATTATTCGTGCCGAACGATTCAAAATCCGGTATCGTTGGAAATATGGAACGTTTGTTTCATTACGGGCATTGGGGGAGCTAAAGGACGGTGCATGGACAACAATATCGAGACGCAGACCAAGGTACCACGCGACTTCGAAAGCCTGCGCAGCACCATTATAGAGCGCAAGAATGCCATGCCGAAACGGTTGGCCCAGGTTGCCGCCTTTGCGCTCGGCAATCCCGATGAGATCGCCTTCGGCACGACGGCCAGCATCGCCGCTGCCGCCGAAGTTCAGCCTTCCACATTGGTGCGCCTTGCTCATCACCTCGGCTATGAGGGTTTTTCCGATCTTCAGAGCATCTTTCGTGAACGGTTGCGCGACCGGACGCTGAGCTATGAGGAGCGGCTGGTAACGCTCGAACGCTCCGGCATCGAGAACGAAGAGGCCAGCATTCTCTCGGGCTTCCTCTCTGCGGCGAGCCAATCCGTCAACAAGCTCGCCGCAACCATCGAGACCGACACCTTCGCCAAGGCCGTCGACGTGCTTGCAGCGGCCGAGACGATCTATCTCATCGCCAAGCGCCGCTCCTATCCGCTGACGGCACATATGACCTATGCCTTCTCCAAGCTGAACATTCGTCACCAGATCGTCGCCTCGCCGAACGGCATCGACGGCGAGATCACCCGCTTCGCAACGGAGAAGGACGCCGCCATCGCCGCGAGCTTTTCGCCCTATGCCGCCGATAGCCTGGCGCAGGCACAGGATCTCTCCTCGCGCAACGTCCCGGTCATCGCCATTACCGATTCGGCCTTTTCGCCGCTTACCGCTTGCGCCGACTACTGGCTTGAAGTGGCGGAAGCCGATTTTGCGGGTTTCCGCTCGCTATCGGCATCGATGGCGCTGATCATGGCCTTTCCTGTCGCCATCGCCGAGCGCCGTCGAAAAGCTGCGACAAAAGCCGATAAAACGAAAATGGAATAAACATTCCGAATTGACAAAATCTCGGAACCAATGTTTCACTACAACCAAGATCACGGCCGCGGGAGATGGCTGCCAGATCCATAGCAACCGGGACGAAACGAACACCGGCACTTTCAATAACGCATGATCTCGGCGCAGGCTGAAAAGCAAAAGAGGTCATGCTCCGACGGGAGGACATCATGGCACACGACAATTCTGGCGCTGGGCCGGACGCAAAACTCGATGTGATCACCATCGGCCGCTCCTCCGTCGACCTTTATGGTCAGCAGATCGGCTCGAAGCTCGAAGACATCGCCTCTTTCGCCAAATCGGTCGGCGGCTGCCCGGCCAATATCGCCATCGGCACGGCGCGGCTCGGCCTGAAATCCGGCCTTATCACCCGTGTCGGCGACGAGCAGATGGGCCGCTTCATCCGCGAGCAGACCGCCCGCGAAGGTGTGGCCGTCGACGGGATCGCAACAGACAAGGAACGGCTGACGGCGCTGGTATTGCTCGCGGTCGAGGCCGAAGGCGTCTCGCCGATGATCTTCTATCGGTCAGATTGCGCCGACATGGCGCTGAACGAAGACGATATCGACGAAGGCTTCATCAAGTCCTCGGGCGCTGTTCTGGTCTCCGGCACGCATTTCTCCAAGCCCAACACCGAAGCGGCCCAACGCAAGGCGATCCGTATCGCCAAGGCGAACGGCCGCAAGGTGATCTTCGATATCGATTACCGGCCGAACCTCTGGGGCCTCGCCGGCCATGCCGAAGGCTTCGAGCGCTATGTGAAGTCGGATCGCGTGTCCTCCAAAATGAAGGAGACCTTGCCGGATTGCGACCTGATCGTCGGCACGGAAGAAGAGATCATGATCGCCTCCGGCGCCGACGACGTGCTCGGCGCCTTGAGGGAAATTCGCCGTCTCTCGTCCGCCGTCATCGTGCTGAAACGCGGCGCCATGGGCTGCATCGTCTATGAAGGCCCGATTTCGGACGATCTCGAAGCCGGCATCGTCGGCCAGGGTTTCCCGATCGAGGTCTTCAACGTTCTCGGCGCAGGCGATGCCTTCATGTCCGGCTTCCTGCGCGGCTATCTGCGCGGCGAGCCCTTGAAGACCTGTGCCACTTGGGCGAATGCCTGCGGCGCCTTCGCCGTCTCGCGCCTGCTCTGCTCGCCGGAATATCCGACCTGGACGGAGCTCGATTTCTTCCTGAAGACGGGCAGCAAGCATAGGGCGCTGCGCAAGGACGAGGCAATCAACCACATTCATTGGGCGACGACCCGCCGCGCCGATGAAATCCCGCTGCTGATGGCGCTTGCGATCGACCATCGCTCGCAGCTCGTCAGCGTCTGCGATGAACTGGGCATCGGCCATGACAAGATCGTCGCCTTCAAGCGGCTGGCCGTCGAGGCGGCGGCTCGGGTGGCCGACGGCCGCCCCGGCTACGGCATGCTGATCGATGAGCGCTTCGGGCGCGACGCCTTCTTCGATGCGGCAACCAAGAATTTCTCCTGGATCGGCCGTCCTGTCGAACTGCCGGGATCGAAGCCGCTGAAATTCGAATTCAGCCAGGACATCGGCTCCCAGCTCGTCGAATGGCCGCTCAATCATTGCATCAAATGCCTATGCTTCTACCATCCGGACGATCCGCAAGAATTGAAGGCGGAGCAGCAGGAGAAGCTGCGGACCCTGTTCGAGGCCGCGCGCAAGGTAGGACGCGAACTGCTGGTGGAAATCATCGCCAGCAAGAACGGACCACTGACCGACGATACGATTCCGAGGGCAATGGAAGAGCTCTATGCACTCGGCATCAAGCCGGACTGGTGGAAGCTGGAGCCGCAGGAATCGACGGCTGCCTGGAAAAAAATCGATGCCGTGATCGCCAAAAATGATCCATGGTGCCGTGGTATCGTCCTGCTCGGCCTGGAGGCGCCGGCGGAAGAACTGATCCGCAGCTTCGAGGCGACGCTGGCGGCTCCCTCGGTCAAGGGCTTCGCCGTTGGGCGGACCATCTTCTCCGATGCGGCCCGTGCGTGGCTCTCGGGTGGCATGAACGACGAGGAAGCGATTGCCGACATGGCCGGCCGTTTCCGGCAACTGACGGACGCGTGGCTCAAGACTCGCGGCCTGTGAGAATCTAGCATTTGGGAGGCGCCCGATGGGCAAGACGATCCGATTGACGATGGCACAGGCCGTCGCACATTTCCTCAAGAAGCAGATGACCATCATCGACGGACAGAAGCAGCCGATCTTCGGCGGCGTCTGGGCAATCTTCGGTCACGGCAATGTCGCGGGCATCGGCGAGGCGCTCTATCAGGTGCGCGAGGAACTGCCGACCTTCCGCGCCCACAATGAGCAGGGCATGGCCCATGCCGCCATCGCCTATGCCAAGGCGAGCTTCCGTCAGCGTTTCATGGCCTGCACGACCTCCATCGGTCCCGGCGCGCTGAATATGGTGACGGCCGCCGGCGTTGCGCATGTCAATCGTATTCCGGTTCTCTTCCTGCCGGGAGACGTCTTTGCCAATCGCGCGCCCGATCCAGTGCTGCAGCAGATCGAGGATTTTGGTGACGGCACCGTTTCGGCCAACGACGCCTTCCGCCCTGTCTCGCGCTATTTCGACCGCATCACCCGCCCGGAGCAGATCATGACGGCGCTGAAGCGCGCCATGCAGGTGCTGACCGATCCCCTCGATTGCGGCCCGGTGACGCTTTCACTCTGCCAGGACGTGCAGGCCGAAGCCTATGATTATCCCGAAAGCTTCTTCGAAGAGCATGTCTGGACGCAGCGCCGGCCGCAGCCAGATGCCGACGAACTTGCCAATGCCATCTCGCTGATCCGCCGCTCGGAAAAGCCCGTCATCCTCGCCGGTGGCGGTGTTCTCTATTCACAGGCGACCAAGGAACTGGTGGCTTTCGCGGAAGCGCATGACATTCCCGTCGTCGTCACGCAGGCCGGCAAATCGGCGATCGACGAGACACATCCGCTCGCACTCGGCTCTGTCGGCGTGACAGGCACCTCTGCCGCCAATGCCATCGCCGAAGAAACCGATCTGGTGATTGCCGTCGGCACGCGCTGCCAGGATTTCACCACCGGCTCCTGGGCGCTGTTCAAGAACGAGAAGCTGGCCATGATTGGCCTGAACATCGCGGCCTATGATGCGCTGAAGCACAACAGTCACCCATTGGTGACGGATGCGCGCGAAGGGCTGAAGGCGCTTTCCGCGGGCCTGACCGGCTGGCGCGCACCGGCATCGCTTGCCGAAAAGGCGACGAAAGAAAAGCAGATCTGGATGGAAGCCGCCGCAAAGGCCATGGCGACCACCAATGCCGCCCTGCCCTCCGACGCCCAGGTCATCGGCGCCGTCACCCGCACGCTCGGTGGCGAAAACAGCATTCTGGTCTGCGCAGCTGGCGGCCTCCCCGGCGAGCTGCACAAGCTCTGGCCGGCGACCGCACCCGGCAGCTATCACATGGAATATGGCTTCTCCTGCATGGGCTATGAGATTGCCGGTGGCCTTGGCGTCAAGATGGCGCGGCCGGAGAAGGATGTCGTCGTCATGGTCGGCGACGGCTCCTATATGATGCTGAATTCCGAACTGGCGACCTCCGTCATGCTCGGCCTGAAGATTACCGTCGTGCTGCTCGACAACCGTGGCTATGGCTGCATCAATCGCCTGCAGATGGCGACCGGCGGCGCGAACTTCAACAATCTCTTGAAGGATGCGCGCTTCGAGGTGATGCCGGAGATCGACTTCCGGGCGCATGCGGCCAGCATGGGCGCGATAGCCGTGAAGGTCTCGTCCATCACCGAGCTGGAACAGGCCATCGAGGCATCGAAGAAGAACGACCGCAGCTCGGTCATCGTCATCGACACCGACCCGCTGATCACCACGAATGAAGGCGGCCACTGGTGGGATGTCGCCGTTCCCGAAGTCAGCCCGCGTGCCGAAGTCAACAAGGCTCGCGCCGCCTACGAACAAGCCCGCGCCGCCCAGCGCATCGGCTGATTATTTCCGTCATTTTTCTGGAGGAGCTTCGGCTCCTCCAATAGCTTTTCAAGGAGACCATTGATGAAGGCCAAACTCGGCATGTCGCCCATCGCCTGGTGGAACGACGATCTTCCGGAGCTCAGCGACGACGTATCTTTGGAAGAATGCCTACGCCAGTCGCGCGGCGCCGGCTTCACCGGCATGGAACAGGGCCGGCGCTTCCCCAGCAACCCCGATGAGATGCTGCCGATCCTGCGCGCCGCCGACGTGACGCTCTGCGGCGGCTGGTTCTCGGGCACGCTCGTCAATGAGGAGCTTGCCGCCAACAAGGATCGTATCGCGCCGATGATCGAGCTGTTCAAGGCCGTCAATGCGCCCTGCATCGTCTACGGCGAAGTCGGCCGCTCGATCCAGGGCGATCGTTCCAAGCCGCTCGCCACCAAGCCGCGCCTTTCGGATGACGAGATGAAGGCCTATGCCCGCCGCGTCACCGAATTCGGCGAATGGTGCGCCGAGCAAGGCATGCCGCTTTCCTATCATCATCATATGGCAGCCGTGGTCGAAACCGAGCCGGAACTCGACGCCTTCATGCGCAATTCCGGCGAAGGTATTCCGCTGCTGCTCGATGCCGGTCACCTGGCCTTTGCCGGCGGCGACGTGCTGCGCGCCATCGACAACCACCACGCCCGCATCAACCACGTTCACGTCAAGGATATCCGCAAGTCCATCGTCGACGGGCTGGATCGCAGCCGGCAGTCCTTCCTCGATGCCGTCGCGCTCGGCGCGTTCACGGTGCCGGGAGACGGCTCGCTCGATTTCGGCGCCATCGTCCAGCGCTTCGCCGATTACGGCTATGAAGGCTGGTTCGTGGTCGAAGCCGAACAGGACCCGCGCAAGGCGCCGCCACAGAAAATGGCCGAGATCGGCCATGCCGAGCTGATGCGCGTCATGACGGCCGCAGGCTACACGGTGGAAACCGAAGGCTTTCCCAAGGGATAGCTGGAGCGCTTCCGCTTTTCTTCGAATCGCGAAAACGCTCTAGCTCTTTGTTTTCACGCAATTCCGGACGGAAAACCGCTAAGCACTTTTCCTGGAATTGCTCGAGAGATGAGCGCCCCTCGCCCCATCGAAGGATGGGAAGGGGCGTTCTCCCAAGCAATGGAGGAAGAACCCATGCCCAATCTCAAGGTCAAACCTGACGGCTCCCATGGCCGCGTCACCCATGTCACGCCCGAAAGCGCCGGCTGGACCTATGTCGGCTTCGATCTCCACCGCCTGAAGCCGGGCGAAACCGCTTCGGCCGAGACCGGTGATCGCGAAATCTGCCTCGTCTGGGTTAGCGGCAAGGGCAGCGCCAAGGCGGGTACGAAGGATTTCGGCTCGCTCGGCGGGCGCATGAGCCCCTTCGAAGGCGCACCGCATGCGCTCTATATCCCAGCAGGCTCGAGCTGGTCGGTGACCGCCGAGACCGATCTGGAGCTCGCCGTCTGTTCGGCACCGGGCGGCGGCTCCTATGAGGCCCGTGCCATTCCGCCAGGCACCCATCCCGCGCTCACGCGCGGCAAGGGAACCAACGTCCGCTACGTCAACAATATCATGCCGGAAGATGATGGGGCGGCACATTCGCTGCTGGTCGTGGAAGTGATCACGCCCGGCGGACACACCTCCTCCTATCCTCCGCACAAGCACGATCAGGACGATCTCCCGAACGAAAGCTTCCTTGAGGAGACCTATTACCACCGCCTCAACCCGCCGCAGGGTTTTGGCTTCCAGCGGGTCTATACCGACGACCGGTCGCTCGATGAGGTGATGGTGCTGGAGGATGGCGATGTGACGCTGGTGCCAAAGGGATATCACCCTTGCGCTGCCTGCCACGGCTATGATCTCTATTACCTGAACGTCATGGCCGGGCCGAAGCGCATCTGGAAATTCCATAATGCCGTGGAACACGAATGGCTGCTGAAGTCCTGAGCTGGTGGCGCTGTTCTCAACCATCCGCCCTCGTGCTTCGAGACGGCCCTTCGGGCCTCCTCAGCATGAGGGCTGACCTTTGCACCCAGCCGCTACGGGCTCATTTCTTCATTGCCTCTGCATTGCGATAGCGACGAGCCTGCTCCATCCTCACCCTGAGGAGCGAAGCCTCGAAGGGCGAGGATGGCCACAAGCTCCCGGAAAGTCATGACCTCCACCAGAGGTGGAGGTTTGAAACGCTGCGCTTGAACCGCTAGAAGCGGTATTGTTAGCGCTTAGTAGCTACGATTGAAGAGGTCGGCAAAGTCGGAAGCTTTGTCGGCCTTTTCCTGATGACGGATATATTGTCTGACGACCTGCTCATTGTAGCCCGTCGTCGATACGAAATAGCCGCGCGCCCAAAAGTGATAACCCTTGTAGCGGCGCTTGCGCGCATACTTGTTGGCAACATAAAGGGCTGTCTTGCCCTTCAAAAAGCCGACAATATGCGCAACCGAATATTTCGGCGGGATCGAGATCAACATATGCACATGATCGGGCATCAAATGACCCTCTTCGATCTGGCAGCCTTTCTGCTGTGCCAGCCGACGTAAGAGGTCTCCCAACTCACGCCGTACGTCCCCGTACAGCCTTTTCGTTCGGTATTTGCTGCCAAAAACAATGTGATACTTGCAGTCCCACGTCGCGTGCGAGAGCGTCTGCTCATCCATAAAACCTCCTTGTTCGAAGTCTGGGCCACCCCAGCGGTTCAAGCAGGAGGTCTCTCAACTACCGTGTAGAACTCGTCCAGTCCTCCACCGTAGGTGGAGGCTTATTATCGATATAACAAAGGGCCGCGCCCGAAAGCGCGGCCTTTTTCATGTCATGCGGGCAACAAGCCGTAGCGCCATTTCCGATCCCTGGCATTGCGCGACAGCACCAGCCAGGTCAGCAGAATCATCCCCATTTCTGCAAAGATCGGCGTCATCCATATCCCGCGTTCGCCGAAGACAAGCGGCAGGAGGAATGTCAGCGGCAGGGTGAAGAGGTAAGACCGTGACAGGCCAAAGATCGCGCCGCGTTTCGCATCGCCGATCGACTGGAAATAGGACGACAGGATGATCGCCTGGCCGAAGAGGAAATAGGCGCCGATCGTCCAGGGCAGGATGCGGCCGACCTCCGCGACGATCAGGGGATCGGCGACGAAGACCGAGCCCAGATGCCCCGCCAGCAGCTCGACGACGAATTCGACGGCGGCGCAATAGACCAGAGCCGAAATCAGGGCGATGACAACGCTATGACCGACGCGCGCCGGAAGCGCTGCGCCATGGTTGTGGCCCGATATGGTCTGGAGAGCGATGCTCAAGCCCAGTAGCGGCAGATAGGCGAAGGTCATGACACGGGTCACGATGCCATAGGCGCCGACGGTTGCGACATAATCGCCCTGATGCCAGATCGACACATTGAAGAGGATGGCGGCCGAGCTTAGCGAAATGCCGATGAAGCCGAGGCTCATCGGCGCGCCGAAGGCAAAGATGCCGCACCACTCGCGAATATGCAGCGCCATGTCGACCCCAAGCCCGTTCGGCCGACGCAGGCGATAGATGACGACGAGCGCCAGGCAGATGAATTGCGCCAGAATCGAGCCGCCGGCGGAGCCGACCACGCCCCAGTGAAGGACGGCCATCAGCAGCCAGTTTGCCAGGATATTCAGCAGCGTCGAGGCAAGCGTCACCAGCGTCATGAAGCCGAGCTTTCCTTCGCAGCGCAGCCCATCGAGATGCACCGACAGGAAGAAGCTGATCGGCGCGAAGGCGATCATGATGCCCATAAAGGCCTCGGCGTTGCGGGCAACATCGACATTTCCCGCCGCAGCCACGGCAATGAACTGCCGGCCCGCGAGCCAGTAGACGAGGTTGATTGCGACCACGACAGCGAGTGCCAGCGTATGGGCGCCGGTGAACACCGATCTCGCCCCATCGCGATCTCCGGCGCCGAGGCGGCGGGCGAGAATGCTCGCCATGCCGTTCGAAACCAGCGTCTGCAGCGCGATCAGCAGCATGAGCGCGGGAAAGATGAGGCTGACGGCGGACAGCGCGTCGCCGCCGACATAGACGCCGAGGAAATAGGCGTCGACGACGGCGAAAAGGCCGCTGACCGTGGTGATGACGATGATCGGCGCGGCCGTCCTGGCAAAGACGCCAGGCAGCCAGCCGGTGAGGAACATGTTGTTTTCGTTCGTGTGCGCCATGGTGGTGTCCGGACGGAATCGCTCGCAGGCGGCGAGGATAATGGTCTAGTGATGAAGGATGAAATCAGATGTCGAGAACGAGGTGCGGTATGCCGTTCGATGTCCGGCGCGGCGAAATGCCATCGGCGTCGACCTGGGCATTGATGCGCTGGCGGAATGCCGAGAAGCTCTTGAACTCCACCACATCGACAGGCTCGTCAAAATGGATCGTTATCCTGTAGAGCCCGCCCGACTTCGCCGACATCGCCAGAACCTTGCCCGTGAAGGGCTTGTTCAGATAGCGCCCACGCACGGCGGAACCGACATCGAAAGGCGCGTCCGGCCCATCGTTGGGTTTTGCGGCAAGCGCCGACAGCGTGTTCCAGTCGCGCAGCCCGTGTTGCTTGGCGATGAGTTCCAGTGCCGTCGAGTGGCTCATGTCGTCGCCGCGTTCGGCCATCGCCTGACGCAGACGCCGGGCCTGAGCCTTCAATTCATCTATGGACGGATACGTCGTCATAGGATCAGCCTTTGCTAAGGCACGCATTACGACCGTGAAACGGGGCTCGCATTACCGTCAGTCAGCATGCCCTGAATGGCCGTGACCTAAAACAGCGAGGACTTCACCTTGGATTTTCATCCGCGAGCGGCAGGCGCCTCGAACCGAGCTTTCGTATGATCGAAGCCGCTCCCGCTGTCAAGATGCGCCCAAATCGGCACAAAAGACGAACCCGTTAAAATTCTACCAATGCAATTGACGCTTCCGCAAAATCTCCGTGCAAGGTTCATAGAGTAACCGAGATGAATTCGGTCTGTTCTCCAACAGGGAATGACAATGCTTCGCGCAACCCATCTGGCGAAAGTCAAATCCGAAGTCTACGAACGCAGCTGGGAACGGTTCTACGTCCAGAGGCCGGCGCGCCTGGTAGCGGTTCGTCCCTGTCTGACGGGTATTTCCGTACGCAGCGCCGAAATTACCGACATTTCGCGCGGCGGCGCGAGCTTCACCGTCGCCACGACCGTCGGCCTGCCGACCCATTACTATCTGAACATCCTCGGTCTTGCCTACCGCATCGCCTGCGCTGAAACGAGCCGCAACGGCAACCGCGTCCATGTGCGCTTCATCAACCTGATCGAACCGGAAACGCTGCGTCGCGTCGTGCGCGCCGATTTCATGATCGGCAATGTCGAAGCGCTGGCTGCGCGCGGCAAGAGGCGGCCGGTATAAATTCGGCTTCACATCCTCAATCGCTTCGCACGTCCCCGCGGGCATATCGTGCAGGCGGCATACCTGTGTATCGAGCAAAGGCGACGCTGAAAGTGCTTGCCGATCCGTAGCCAACGCGTTCAGCTACCTGATCCATCCCCAATTCGCGGCTGCGCAATAGCTGCTTTGCAAGAGCCATGCGCCAAGCCAACAGATATTCCATTGGCGGCAGGCCGACGACGCGGCTGAAACGCGCAAAGAAAGCCGATCGGGACAGGGCCGCTTCGGTCGCAAGATCCGCGACAGTCCAAGGATGGGCAGGACGCGCATGCATCGCGTGAAGTGCTGCGGATAGGCGTTCATCGGCAAGGCCGCGACTCAAGCTCGACGTGACGGTTGGTTCCGTGCCGGATCGCAATGCCTCGATCAACAACACCTCCAGCAGCCGTTCCAGCACGAGTTCGCGTGCCGGCCGGCGCTCGCGCGTTTCCTCACCGACCAATTGCATCAGCGTCGCGAGCCGAGGCTCGTCACGAACGATAACTACATCAGGCAAGAGGGAAACGAGCAAGGCCGCATCCGGCGCACCGAAGCTGCAATGCCCTATGCGCATGCGCATATCCGCCGGCCCTTCGAGGCGTCCGACACGGAAATGGCCGCCACTCGGCTGCGTTGGAACCATGGCGGACAGACCGGCCGGTGCGTCGACACTCTCGTTGATGAGGTCGCGCATGGCCGGCACGAGCACGAAATCGCCGGCTCGGAGGATGAAAGGCTGATGTCCTCCAAACGTTACACGGCAACGCCCCTCAAGGATTGCGCAGTAGAATGGCTCGCCTGTGGCCTCGCGATGAATTCGCCAGGCGCCGGCGCATTCCACCAGCTTCGAAAAGCGTGCGGCCGGCTGCAGCAGTGTGACGATTTCGGCAAGGGGATCGACGGTCATAATCAGGACTAACGCTAAAGAAAGGGAGACTATAGCGTATATAAAGTCTCTCGTGCGGTCACTACCATGGTATCATTCCTTTTGTTTGGAGAGGCTCATGTCCACGATATTGATTACTGGTTGCTCGTCTGGCTTCGGCCTGGAGACTGCGAAACTGTTTTTTGAACGAGGGTGGGATGTCATCGCAACGATGCGCACGCCCATACCCGAGCTGCTACCGGTTTCCGAACGCTTGCGTATTCTCGCGCTCGACGTCACCAATCTGGCAAGCATCGCAGACGCCGTGAAGGCTGCCGGTCCGATAGACGTATTGGTCAACAATGCCGGTTTCGGAGCGCCCTCACCAATCGAGCTGACTGCGCCGGAGACGGTGCAGTCGCTGTTCCAGACAAATACGATCGGCACATTGGCGATGATTCAGGCCGTATTACCCCAGATGCGTCAACGTCGGGCCGGAGTCATCGTCAACGTCACCTCCACGGTGACGGTCAAGACTCTGCCTGTGATTGGGATCTACCGGGCGAGCAAGGCAGCGGTGAACGCGTTCACCGAGTCCTTATCGGTGGAGATGGAGCCATTTGGCGTGCGGGTGCATATTGTCCTGCCAGGCCGGTCGCCGGAAACTCGCTTTGGGGAGAATGCGCGTCCACATTTGCGTGGTCTGGACGATCCGGATTATGCGCCCTTGATCCGGCAATTCATAAAGAATGTACAGGACGACACCGGCCCTGTGACCTATGCTCCCGACGTAGCGAAGGCAGTGTGGCGGGCAGCCACCGATCCATCCGCCCCGCTGCGAATTCCGGGCGGTGCGGATGCTGAACTCTGGATGGCTGAGGCAGGTTTGTAACCGGAATCGGTGGCAGCCAAAAAGCTGCTGCCGTCCCGACTCGGCCGTGCATTAGAGGGAACACGCAGCCATCGGCCCCGGGAGCGCGGACCGGCAGCTGCGTTCGGCTCTTTGCGCCGTTCTATAACGGCAGGCGTAGTTCGCCCTTTGATATGCGGCGTATGAGATCGGTGAAAAGATCGCATTCCGCAGCCATGACCCGTTGTTCCAGCGAAACTACGCTATCGTCGGGATGGATTTGAACAATCGTTGTGGCCACAGTTCTTCCGTGATCGTACTCTCCGTCTACGAGGTGGATCGTTGCACCTGTTTCTGTCTCCCGATTGTCGAGCACGGCTTGGTGGACTCTTCGCCCATACATTCCCAATCCGCCGTATTTGGGCAGCAGCCCCGGATGAACATTCAATATTCGCCCCTCAAAAGCGGCTAGCGTAAGCGGGCCAAGTCTCTTGAGATAGCCAGATAAGACAACGAGTTCAGCGCCATAGGCGATTAGCGTGTCGCGAAGCTGTTTGTCCGCATCAGCTTCCCTATCCTTCGTCGGAATATGGCACGAGGGAATGCCGTTAGCCTCAGCATAGGCGAGCGCTGGGGACGAAGCCCTATTGCTAACCAGTACGACAGCGGTGGCGTTCATTGTGTTCGCTCGAATGGCTTCGTTGATCGTCCGAAATGAGGTTCCATTGTTTGATGCAAGGAACGCTATTGCGAGCTTATCCATCAGGGGCCTCGTTAATCGATGCTATCGCGACGACCGAGACTCCCTTTCATGACAACTGACGAGGATTTTCAATGATTGCGACGGCGCAATCCGAAAGCCACGTCTTTCCGCCCTTGCAACCACCCGCCAAGCGCCTATTCTGCCGCACCCAGCAACCGAATTCAGGAAACAAAGCCAGCATGTCCGCCTTCTCGCGCTTCACGCCGCTGATCAGCGCCCTGCCCTCCACCGTTCCTTTCGTCGGCCCCGAGGCGCTGGAGCGTCAGCGCGGACTGACGGTCAAAGCCCGTATCGGCGCCAATGAAAACGGCTTCGGGCCTGCGCCCTCTGTCATCGCCGCCATGCGCGAAAACGCCGGCGATATCTGGATGTATAACGATCCGGAAAATTTCGAGCTGAAGCAGGCGCTGGCGGCCCATCTCGGCGTCCAGCCGGCCAATATCGCTGTCGGCGAAGGCATCGACAGTCTGCTCGGCCTGATCGCGCGCATGGTCATCGAGCCCGGTACACCCGTCGTCACCTCGCTCGGGGGCTATCCCACCTTCAATTTCCACGTCGCGGGGTTCGGCGGCCGCCTCGTCACCGTGCCCTATGTCGATGATCGCGAAGACCTCGATGGGCTGCTCGAAGCAGTGAAGCGCGAAAACGCGCCGCTCGTCTATTTCGCCAATCCCGACAATCCGATGGGCAGTTGGTGGGATGCCGACAAGATCGTCGCCTTTGCCCGTGAATTGCCTGACAATTGCCTGCTGATCCTCGACGAAGCCTATAGCGAAACCGGGCCTGCCAGCTCGCTCCCGGCTATCTCAACTCTGATTGATCTGCCGAATGTCTTGCGCACCCGCACCTTTTCCAAGGCCTATGGGCTTGCCGGTGCCCGCGTCGGCTATGTCATCGGCGCGCCCGAGACGGTGCTGACCTTCGACAAGATCCGCAACCATTTCGGCATGAACAGGCTTGCGACCGTGGCCGCGCTCGCCGCGCTGAAGGATCAGACCTATCTTGCCGAAGTGGTCGGCAAGATCCGAGCCGCACGCGAAGAGATCGGTACGATCGCCCGCGACAATGGCTTGCTGCCGCTCGCCTCCGCCACCAACTTCGTCGCCATCGATTGCGGCCGCGACGGCACCCATGCCCGCGCGATCGTCGACGGGCTGATCCAGCACGGCGTCTTTATCCGCATGCCAGGTGTCGCGCCCCTCAACCGCTGCATCCGCGTCAGCGTCGGCCCGAAGCAGGATCTCGATCTCCTGGCCGAGGCGTTGCCGAAGGCCCTGAAGGCGATCGGTTAAGCTCAAAACGACGAAACCGCGCCTGCCTTGTCCCGGCCGGTCGCGGTTTTCATCATTTCGGCTGGCCTCTCCGTCAGCCGCCGACATCCCCTCTTGAGAGGTCAGGAAGTCTTACTGCATGCGGCACGCTTCAGTGTGTCGTCATCCATTCGCGGGCGGCGCGCAGCGCGGCTGCGAGCTGCATCTTGGTCAAGGTCGCCGCGACATCGGCGCGAAGCTCGGCCGCGCGCTCGCTGCCACGGATGGCGGCGATATTCAACCATTTGTGGGCGGCAACGAGGTCTGCATTGCAGCCCCTGCCGGTCGCGTAGTTCACGCCCAGTTCGCAAAGGGCATCGGCGCTGTTACCACCCATCATGGCATTTCCAGACATCGGCGTTTCGAAGCGTGCCATTGCTATTATCCCTGTTTGACTTCTGTTCGTATCTGCCCTGTTTTCCGTCCGAACCTTGCCGTCATCCGCGGCTTTCCGGTTCTTCCGGCCGGCGGGTTCGCCCCGCTCGTTTGATGGCTTCACTATCGCAGACGGCCTTCAAAAAACGCCTAAAATGCATGATTAATTCGATGCAAACAAAGTGCAAATGCTTGGTAAACTTGGGATTTTGTTAAACATCGCTTCCCTTGCAAATTAAGGATTTTCGCGCAGCCTTAACCTTTCGTTAGGATTTTGATTTAAACCCTTCGTTCACCACAAAAAGAGCGCAGTTGAATTCGATGTCGTGTTTCGAGGGCGCACGGATACCCGCACAAACGGGTATTTGGGTTCCGAAAATCATATTTACCTTTACGTTCGCGTTAGATAATCTCGCCACGTTTCCGGCCATGGAGCCGGATGGCGCCCGGGGAGGAATAAGAACATGATCCGTGCCACCATTCTTGCTGCCGCGATGCTGTTGAGCGCGAGCGCGGCCTTTGCCGAAGAGCCGATCGTCGGCAACTGGAAGACCGTCGCTGGCGATACTGCCGTCATTGCTCCCTGCGGCGACAGCTACTGCGTGACGCTGAAGACCGGCAAATATGCCGGCAAGCAGATCGGCAAGATGCAGGGCAAGGGCGACAGCTATACGGGCGAACTGACCGACCCCTCCGAAGACAAGACCTATAGCGGCTCCGGCACGGTCAGTGGCAACAAGATCAAGATGCAAGGCTGCGTGCTGAAGGTATTCTGCAAGTCGCAGACCTGGACAAAGCTTTAAGACGGCTCCTGTTTATTTCAGAAAGCGCTGTTGCGCCTGCCCGCCCCGGTTGGCAGGCGGCTTTTATTTGCCTGCGGAAGATTCATTCGACCATTCGAATCCGGTAATATTTATGAACGCTGGATGAACCGGTATCTCAGCACCTGTTCAGCATGACCATGGCAAAACAGTGTCCAGTATAGGGCACGGGTAGGCCAAGGACATGGACTCGATCATCATCGCGCGGCGCTTCGTTGTTATCATGCTGTTTGCCGCCATCTTTGCATTCAGCTTCTCGGTTGCGGTCGAGCATGGCGGTCGCAGCGGCGCACAATCGCACTTCGGTGCAAGCTTCACCTGCGTGCAAACTGGTGCGCCTTACTGCACGACAGTGCAATAAAGAACGCCTGCGCGCGATCCTCGCGCGGGCCCTTGACCGGCTCCCAAAATAGCTGCGAGAATCCGAGCCGCTTGTTGCAACGTCGTTTGCTTGTAACCAACGACATTCTATAATGGCGCATGAGCAACAGAATCTCTCCCTTTTCACCCCTCGACATCTCCTCCCCCAGCCCGTTCCAGCCGCGGACCTTCGATGATCCGGGCAAGGCCGTCGAAGCGCTGACGGAGCTTTACGATCGCAACACCGCGTTCCTGATCGACAATTTCACCAAGCTTGCCAAGGGCGCGCCGATCACCGCACGCTACCGCGCTTTCTATCCGCAGGTCAGCATCGAAACGACGAGCTTCGGCCATGTCGACTCGCGTCTCTCCTACGGCCACGTGACGGCGCCCGGCGTTTATACGACGACGATCACCCGCCCGCAGCTCTTCAAGCATTATCTCAAGGAACAGCTGACGCTGCTGATGCGCAGCCACAATGTTCCGGTCGTTGTATCGGAATCGACGACGCCCATCCCGATTCATTTCGCCTTCGGTGAAGGCGCTCATGTGGAAGCAACCGCGAGCATTTTCGAAGACATTCCGCTGCGCGACCTCTTCGACACACCGGACTTGAACACCACGGACGACGAAATCGCCAACGGCGAATATATCCCGCCGCCGGGTGAGCCCTCGCCGCTTGCGCCATTTACCGCGCAGCGCATCGACTATTCGCTGGCCCGCCTCGTCCATTACACGGCGACGAGTGCGGCGCATTTCCAGAATTTCGTGCTGTTCACGAACTACCAGTTCTATATCGACGAGTTCTGCAAATGGGCGCGCGACCTGATGGCGAGCGGCGGCGACGGCTATACCGAGTTCGTCGAACCGGGCAACATCATCACCAAGGCTGGCTCCAGCCAGCCCGAAGGCGATGTGACAGCGCCGCGGCTGCCGCAGATGCCGGCCTACCATCTGAAGAAGAAGGGCCATGCCGGGATCACCATGATCAATATCGGCGTCGGCCCTTCCAACGCCAAGACAATCACCGACCACGTGGCCGTGCTGCGCCCGCACGCCTGGCTGATGCTCGGCCATTGCGCCGGCCTGCGCAACAGCCAGCGGCTCGGCGACTATGTGCTCGCCCATGCCTATATGCGCGAGGACCACGTTCTCGATGACGACCTGCCGGTCTGGGTGCCGATCCCGGCGCTCGCCGAAGTGCAGGTGGCGCTTGAGGCGGCCGTTGCCGAAATCACCGGCTATGAAGGCTTCGAACTGAAGCGCATCATGCGCACGGGCACGGTCGGCACCATCGACAACCGCAACTGGGAGCTGCGCGATCAGGCAGGCCCGGTGAAGCGGCTCTCGCAGGCCCGTGCTGTCGCGCTCGATATGGAATCGGCCACGATCGCCGCCAACGGCTTCCGCTTCCGTGTTCCCTACGGCACGCTGCTCTGCGTTTCCGACAAGCCGTTGCATGGCGAATTGAAGCTGCCGGGCATGGCAACGGCCTTCTACCGCACGCAGGTCAATCAGCATTTGCAGATCGGCATCCGCGCCATCCAGAAGCTAGCCGCCATGCCGCCGGAGGCACTGCACTCACGCAAGCTGCGCAGCTTCTTCGAAACGGCGTTCCAATAAGCAATAGGGTTTCCCTCCTATCGCCCATCCGCGGGCAACGAATATGCATTGGCAGCGGCCGCGACTTGCGGCCGTTCGTCGTTCGGGTGTGCACCCCAGCTCAGGCACAGGATCACCAGGGCAAAGCCCGCTAAGCCGATCCAGGTGCGGAACACGACCCTGCCGACATCGGCTGCGTCGAGCAACTCCTCTTCCGACAGCGTCTTCTTTTGCCAGTAATGCACGATTGCGGCTTCCAGACTGTACATTTCCGTCCCTCCTTATGGTGTTGACGGAACTGGTCGACCGGGCTCGGGCTTTTTCGACAACCTCAAAAAATTTTGTCATGCTGTGGAAGAGGATGTCGATTTGCTTGGCAGCCGCTCGTCTATGGCTGTCAGCAAATTGAGAGAGGAGACGCTGCGATGAAATATCTCTGCCAGGTCTGGTTCGATGGCACGAGGCTCGACCTCATGACCAAGAAGGAAAAGCAAAAGCTCGATGCCGATTCGCTCGGCTATGATCGCGATCTGATGGCGAGCGGCAATATGATCCAGGCTGAAGCGCTACAGTCGCCAAAGTCTGCGGTAACGGTGCGGGTCCGCAATGGGGAGACGGCGGTGACGGACGGCCCTTTCATCGAAACCAAGGAGCATCTTGGCGGCTTCATCCTGATTGAGGCGAAGGATCTGAACGATGCGATCCGGATTGCGGCGGGCATTCCGCTCGCCAAGCTCGGCGCGATCGAGGTGCGGCCGATCCATAACTTCGGCCCGGATGCTTGAGGAGGTTCAGATGAAATTTCTTTGCCAGGTATGGTTCGAGAGCGCGGAAATCGCCAAGCTTTCCGAGGAGGAAGGGCGCAAGCTGACCCAGGATTCGGTCGATAGCGACAACCGGCTGCGCGAGAGCGGGCACCTCATCGTCGCAAATGCACTGCGCGAACCGGAAACTGCGAAAACCGTTCGCGTGCGCAGGGGCGAAACCGCCGTGACGGACGGCCCTTTCACTGAAATGAAAGAGCATCTCGGCGGCTTCGTTCTGATCGAGGCCCGGGACATGGAGGAAGCGACGGCGATCGCCGCCACCTTCCCGGTTGCGCGCTACGGCATGATCGAGGTTCGTGCGGCCTTCGACATCCGCTTTCCGAACGAATAGCAGCGAGAGGAGAAGACATGCGGTTTCTATGCCTGATCTACACGACGGTCGATGTCGACGGACGATTGACGCCAAACGAGATGAACCATCTGATCGCCGAGCACTTCATCTTTGATGAGGGTTTGCGGCGGGACGGCACCATGATCGTTTCCGATGCGCTGGCGCTCCGAGACAAATCGATCGTCATCCGTCCGGACGGCGACACATTTTCGGTAACGGACGGGCCGTTCGCGGAGACGAAGGAGCATCTGGCCGGCTTCTACCTCATCGAAGCTCCCGATCTTGAGGAAGCAGTCGGGATCGCCAAGCGCATTCCCTCGGCGCGTTACGGCGCCGTCGAAATCCGCCCTGTGCGCATCTTGACCCTGCGGGGGGACCTGGCGGAGACACCCTGACATCCATGTCGCTGAACCGAACCATCGAAAGCATCTACCGCAGCCACTCGCGCCGCGTGCTGGCAACGCTGATCCGTCTGCTCGGTGATTTCGACCGCGCCGAGGAAGCGCTCCACGATGCTTTCGCGGCGGCGGCGCAGCAGTGGACTAACGAGACGATCCCGGCCAATCCCTATGCTTGGCTCGTTTCCGCCGGACGCTTTCGCGCCATCGACCATATCAGGCGGCGCGCGCGCTTTGACACCGCCCGCTCCGATATTGCCGAGAGCCTTTATCCGGAGGGCGAGGCGATGGAGATCGCCGAACATGAAGAGATCGAGGACGACATGCTGCGGCTGATCTTCACCTGCTGCCACCCGCTTATTCCTGCCGAGGCGCGGATGGCGATGGCGTTGCGGGAGGTATGCGGGCTGACCACGGAAGAGATCGCCCATGCCTTTCTGATTCCGGCCCCGACAGTCGCCCAGCGCATCGTCCGCGCCAAGAACCGCATACGCACCGCCAACATTCCCTACGAGGTGCCTGATAAGACCGAACTGCCGGAGCGGCTGGCGCAGGTGCTGCATGTCATCTACCTCGTTTTCAACGAGGGCTACTCGGCCTCCTCCGGCTCTGCGATCGTGCGCGCCGATCTGGCCGCGGAGGCCATACGGCTCGGCAGGCTTTTGCTGCAGCTATTGCCGGATTCGGAAGTCGAGGGGCTACTGGCAATCATGCTGCTGCAGGATTCGCGGCGGCATGCGCGTACCGATACCTCCGGCGATCTCGTTCTGCTCGTCGATCAGGATCGTGCGCTGTGGGATCATGGCCAGATACGCGAGGGCCTGCAGCTGTCGGCGCGGGCCATGTCAGCGGAGAGCGTCGGCAGCTATGCCCTGCAGGCCGCGATCGCGGCGGAACATGCACGCGCCGTAACCGCCGACGACACCGACTGGCGGCAGTTGGTGACGCTTTACGACCTGCTGCTGATCGCAAGCCCATCCCCTGTGATCGAGCTCAATCGGGCGGTGGCCATCTCCATGCGCGACGGGCCTGCGACGGCATTGTCCATCGTCGACGGGCTGTTGCGGGAGGAGCGTATGGCACGGTATCATCTCACCCATGCGGCGAAGGCGGATTTCCTGCGCCAGCTTGGCCGGACGGACGAGGCGCGGCAATCCTACCAAACGGCGCTATCGCTCTGTCAGCAGGCGCCGGAGCAGGCCTTCCTGCGCAGGCGATTGGCCGAGCTTGACGATAAGACGACCCGGCATTAAGGCGCGTCGCGATCTTTCAGGGCGCAGTTGCGCGCTTGCGTGAGACCAGCAACCCGATCGCGGTTCCTGTTAGCGCCGATACCACGATCAGAAGGTGAGCATTGATGCTGGCCTGCGCGAGATTTTCGATTGCCTCCTTCGCACTCGAAGCACCAAAGGCCATGGCACCGGCGGTAATGCCGGCCGGATAGGTGCCCACGCCTCCGGGTGCATGCACGGGCAGGACTGAGGATAGTTCGCCGCCGAGCGCGCCACCGAAGCTTGCGGAAAGTGGCGTGACGTTCATGAGGCCGAGCGCCCAGGCGAGCACCACGACCTTGACGAGCCAGTTGACGATGGTCGTCAGCCAGGCGCGCGCAAAGGCGCTGGCATCAACCGGCAGACCGCGTTCCAGCTCATGCACAAGCCCTTGCGCCTTCTTCGGCAGGATGCGGGCGGCAAGGCGGATCAGCGGTCGCCGGGAAGCGAAACCCGCGACCGGCAGCAGCAGGAAAGCCGCCCATACGATCCAGGCCAGGACATGATAGGGCGAAGCAAGTGCAAGGCCGACGCCGGCTGCGGCCAGCAGCGCATGCAGGTCGAGCAGCCGCATGACGAACAGCGCCGAGGTGCCGCGGGCCAGCGGAATGCCGAATTCGGAGCGCATCAGCACCGGGAAGCTGGTTTCCCCCGTTCGGAACGGCATCATGATATTCAGCAGATTATGAACCTGCGTCACGCGAAACAGCGCCGCAAAATGGCCCGAGGTTTCCTTCGGGAAATAATCGTAGATGCGCCATGTGCGCAGGAAATAGGTGCTTGTCAGAAGTGCTAGCGCCAGAAGGATCGGCAGCGCGCCGACCTTGCTCCATTGCGCAAGGATCGAGCTCCAGCCCCAAAACCATTCGATGAAGGCGGCGTAGGCAAGGACGACCGCGAGCGTCAAGAGCGTCATTCGGTTGCGAATAAACCAATTCTGTCGGCTGGCAACCGTCGGAGTCTTCATGTAGTTAGGGCACCCAAATGCGAGCGGAAGGCTGAAACCGGACTTTTCGCTCGTTCCGTCCGGCAGGTACTGCCGGTCTTTTAGGAGAAAGAAGTGTTGCAGACAACGGCAGAGTCGACCCTCCCCCAGGCCGATCCGGCAAGCCCTCTCGAGCTTTCGCTGGTCGTGCCCGTCTTCAACGAGGAAGAAAGCGTCGGACCGCTGATCGAGCGCATCTGTTCCGCCATGGCGGGCTTTGCCAAATCCTGGGAACTGATCCTGGTCGATGACGGCAGCACGGACGCGACGCTCGTCAATGCCCGCCGATCGCTTTCGCAGGAAGGCTTGACGCTGCGCATTGTCGAGCTTCAGCGCAATTTCGGCCAGACGGCGGCCATGCAGGCCGGCATCGATGCGGCGAACGGCCGCCTGATCGCCACCATGGATGGCGACCTGCAGAACGATCCGAAGGACATTCCTTCGATGGTCGAGGAACTGGAGCGGCGGCAACTCGACCTGCTCGTCGGCTGGCGCAAGAATCGTCAGGACGGCCTGCTGCTGCGCAAGATTCCCTCCTGGTGCGCCAACTACCTGATCGGCCGCATTACCGGCGTCAAGCTGCATGATTATGGCTGCAGCCTGAAGATCTATCGCTCCTCCATCATCAAGCAGGTGAAGCTGATGGGCGAAATGCATCGCTTCATCCCCGCCTGGGTCGCCGGCGTCGTGCCGAGCTCACGGATCGGCGAAGTCCCGGTCACTCACCATGCCCGCCAGCACGGCACGTCGAAATACGGGATCTCCCGCACCTTCCGCGTCATCCTCGATCTGCTGTCCGTAATGTTTTTCATGCGCTACAAGGCGCGGCCAGGGCATTTCTTCGGCTCGCTCGGCCTCGGCCTCGGTGCGCTTGCCGGCTTGATCCTGCTCTGGCTCTTCATCGACAAGTTCATCTTCGGCGATGATATCGGCAGCCGCCCGCTGCTGATGGTCGGTGTCGTGCTGCTCCTGTCGTCGGTGCAGATGATCACGACAGGCATCCTCGCCGAAATGATCGCCCGCATCTATTATCGCGACGATCTCTCGCCGAACTATATCGTGCGCAAGATCTTCGATCGAGATCATCAAGATGCCTAGGCATCCTTTGCCTGAGTATGGGCCTATCTGAAACAGGGACTGAACCACGCGTGAGCCAGAAAGACGATATCGTAAGCTTGGTGTCGGACACGGTGGATCTTCCGCCCTGGCAGACGACGAGCTCGACGCATCTGTTTCATGATCGCTGGCTGAAGGTTCGCGCCGACAACTGCGTGACGGCGGAGGGCGTGGAAATTGCGCCCTACTACGTATTGGAATATCCCGATTGGGTCGAGATCATCGCGCTCGATGCCGAGGATCACATCTATCTCGTCCAGCAGTATCGTCACGGGCTCGGCGTCGTGGCGCTCGAGCTCCCCGGCGGAGCGGTGGATGCGAGCGATGCAAGCCCAGTCGAGGCGGCCGCGCGCGAATTGCGGGAGGAAACAGGGCTCTCGTCGACTGACTGGGACTATGTCGGCAAGCTCGCGCCCAATCCGGCGACGCATACCAACCTCGCGCATATCGTCATCGCCCGCAATGTCGAGCTTACCACCAGGCCGGCGGACGACCCGACCGAGCGCATTCGCCTGATCCGCCTGCCGATCCGGCAGGCGATCGAACTGGCACTGGAAGGCAAGATGATCCAGGTCATCCATGTTGCGGCACTGACCCTTGCCCTTCACAAGGCAGGCAAATGGGACGTGCCTGCGCCATCAGGCAAGCTCTAGTTACGACTTCACTTCTGCCCAGACGGCATCGAGCGCGCCGCGCGCGATGCGCACCATGGCATCCACTTCCTCGTGGCTGATGACGAGCGGCGGCGAGGCCAGCATGCGGTCGCCGGTAGCGCGCAGTACCAGGCCATTCGCCAAAGCATGGTTGCGAACAGCGGAGCCGATTGCATCCGGCTTTTCAAAGCGGCGGCGTGTCGATTTCTCCGCCGCAAGCTGCAGGCCGCCCATGAGGCCAATGCTGACGGCTTCGCCGACCATGTCGTGATCGGCAAGGCTGCCCCAAGCCTTGGCGAAGTAAGGGCCGATATCGTCGCGCACACGCTCGATCAGCTTTTCTTCTTCGATGATCCGTAGATTTTCGAGGGCGGCGGCCGCGCAAACGGGGTGGCCGGAATAGGTGAAGCCATGATTGAATTCGCCGACTTCGTTGATCAGCACATCGGCGATGCGATCGCTGACGAGCACGCCGCCGATCGGCAAGTAGCCTGATGACAATCCCTTGGCGATCGGGGCCAGATCCGGCTCGACGCCGAAATGCTGATGGCCGAACCATGCGCCGAGACGGCCGAAGCCGCAGATCACTTCATCGCAGACGAGCAGAATGTTCCTTACCTTGCAGATGCGGGCAATCTCGGGCCAATAGGTCAAAGGCGGAATGATAACGCCGCCGGCACCCTGAACCGGCTCGGCGACGAAAGCCGCGACATTATCCTCACCCAACTCATCGATCTTGGCTTCAAGTTCACGAGCCATCTTCAGGCCGAATTCCTCCGGCGAGAGATCGCCGCCCTCGGCATACCAATAGGGCTGGCCGATATGAACGACGCCTGGGATCGGCAAATCGCCCTGCTCGTGCATGTATTTCATGCCGCCCATGCTGGCGCCGGCGACCGTGGAGCCGTGATAGCCGTTCTTGCGGGCAATGATAGCCTTCTTCGTCGGCTTGCCTACAGCCCCCCAATAGACCCTCGCCATGCGAAACCAGGTATCGTTAGCCTCGGAGCCGGAATTGGTGAAGAAGACATGGTTGAACTGCGGCCCGGCATGGGCGCAAACCTTTTCGGCAAGCAGCGTCGCGGGTGTCGTAGTGGTGCTGAAGAAGGTATTGTAATAGGGCAGCTCGTTCATCTGCCTGGCGACGGCATCGGCGATTTCGGTGCGGCCGTAGCCGATGTTCACGCACCAGAGACCGGCAAAACCATCCAGATACTTCCGCCCTTCCGCATCGAAAATATAGACGCCCTCACCGCGCTGGATGACGCGCGCACCTTCGGCATTGAGCTTGCGCATATCCGCGAAGGGATGGAGGTGATGGGCGGCATCGAGGGCGGCGAGATTGGAGCGGCTTGGCGTGTCGGACATGGTTGAATGGAACCCTGTTTGAATTTCGGCTGGTCAGGCAAATCTACGGACGCTGAGATTATGTGCATGGTCCCTCACCCCAGCCCTCTCCCCGTCAAACGGGGAGAGGGGGTTATCCTGCCCATGCCGCTACGTGCGAGGCTGAGCATCAGAAAGTCCCCTCTCCCCGCACATGCGGGGAGAGGGCTAGGGTGAGGGGCCGGGCACGAAACCGCTACGCAGCCACACTTGACTGAAAGCTATCTTGGTTTACGACCATGCCGTGAGCATGGGGGATTTACAAGAGCATGGCGGCCGACAACGCAACCGAAGGTAACGCGCGCATCGAAGTGCTGATTTCGGACATGAACGGCCGGCTGCGCGGCAAGCAGATACCGATTTCAGCCGAAAAGAAGGTCTGGTCCGGTGCCGTACGGCTGCCGACTTCGACACAATCGCTCGATATCTGGGGCTATGACAATGACGAATTTACCGGCCTTTCAATAACGATCGGAGATCCCGACGGAACCTGCGTTGCCGACCAGCGTACGCTCGCCGACATGCCTTGGGCACCAGCGGGATCGAAGCAGGTGCTCGCCACCATGCATGAGCTCGATGGCCGCCCGAGCTTCCAGGACCCGCGTGCCATTCTTGCCGCCGTCGTTGATCGCTACAAGGCGCTTGGCCTGACGCCCGTCATCGCGACCGAGCTGGAATTCTACCTTCTGGCCGGAGACTGGCGCGACAAAGGCATCCCGTCGCCGCCGCCGGCCCTGACCTACCGGGGCGAACCGAACGGCTTTCAGCTTTACGACATGGATGCCGTCGATCTCCTTGATGGCTATCTTGAAACCTTGCGTGCCTATGCGCGGGCTCAAGAGTTGCCGGCGGACGCAACGACGGCGGAATTCGGCCCCGGCCAATTCGAAGTGAACCTTCTGCATCGCCCGGATGCGCTGGCCGCTGCAGATGATTGCGTCATGCTGAAGCGCGTGGCCGAGCAGGCGGCGCGCAAGCACGGCCTGAAATCGACCTGCATGGCCAAGCCCTATACAGACCATGCCGGCTCGGGACTGCACGTGCATGCAAGTATAATTGACGCCCAAGGGCGCAATGTCCTCGATGCAGCTGGCGGCGAGCCGAAGAGACTGAAGTCGATCTGCGCAGGGCTGCTACAGACGCTGCAGGACGCGCAGCTGGTCTTTGCGCCCTATGCCAATTCCTACCGCCGCTTCCAACCAGGCTCCTTTGCCCCCGTCGATCTGACCTGGGGCTTCGGCCATCGCGGTACGGCCGTGCGCATTCCCGAAAAGGACGGGCCGGGTGCACGCATCGAGCACCGTGTCGCCGGTGCGGATGCCAATCCCTATCTCATGCTGGCGGCAATCCTAGGCGGCATGCTGCTCGGCGTGCAGAACGACCTCGATCCCGGTGAGGAGACGACGCCGGCTTATGTGCCGGCCGACGCGCCCAAGCTGACGCATGATTTTCTGACTGCGGTGGAGCGCTTCCGAACGTCAGCCTTCATTGCCGATGTGTTCGGCGAGCAATATCAAAGGCTCTATGGCGATACCAAGCAGAAGGAGGCGATCCGCTATCTGCGCACCGTTTCCGATTTCGATTATCGCACCTATCTGCCGCGTCTCTGACGACGTCAGACGGCGAGGCTATCGATAGCACCCTCGCTCTGGACGCGCGCGGCGGTCCCTTCACGGACCATCACCTTGAGCTCGCCCGGATGCACCTTGAGCGTCACATCACGCTCGAGGGGCAGCAACTCGCCATCCATGACGCAGTTGGCAAGCTGGCGCAGCTTCGGAAAGTGCAGATGCACTTCCGGCGCATGCATGACCATGACATCGGCGTTCTCACGAACCCGGCCGCGCAGCATGTCGATGGCAAGCCGGGCGACGCCGAGCGGCCGCAGGGGCTTTGCCGTGTAAAAGCCCAGTTCGCCGCTGCGCAGGCTGTCGGCGTAAAGCAGCGCATTGGCGCCGAAGGGATTGTTCGAGACCGAGATCGCCGAGACATGCCGGCGCTCGCGAATGTCGCCGGCCTCGAAGTCGACGTCGAATTCCGGAGGATTGGCAATGACGCCGAAGGCGGCGCGCGTGCTGGCCGACATCTTTCCGATGCGCGAGCGATAGGTGTAGCCATTGCGATAGCGCACCATGCGCGCATGCAGGCCCGCTGAAAACTGATGAATGAAAGCGCGGCCGTTGGCGCTGCCGATATCGACATTGTCGACCTCGCCTGTCGCAAGAACGTTTAACGTCTGCCAGATGTCCAGCGGCAGCCGTAACGAACGGGCAAAGAGGTTCATAGTGCCGGCTGGAATAACGCCGAGCGCGACGCCGTTTTTCCAGGTGATGGCCGCGGCCGCCGAAATCGTGCCATCGCCGCCGCCGGCGACAATGCCGTCAATATCATCACGACGTGCAGCACGCTCCATTGCCGAGACGATGTTGCGTCCCTCCACGACCACGGCTTCGAAATCATGACCGGCGTCGCGGAAGATCTGTTCCGCTTTCCTTTCATAGGCAGCCATGTCGGTCGTGCGGAACGTTCCGCCATCGCGATTGAAAAAGCCGATCAACTTCATCGGGGGGCTCTCGGTCTTCCCGCAAAATATGTCTCTGAGGGGCTAAAGCCCCGTGCGCTTCTTCTCAGATGGTTTTGGATGGAATGATTTCAAGCATTGCGGCCGTTTCGCCCGGTCGCCGCAGCGCACTTATGCACGATCGGACATGCTGCACTGCGAAAAATGCACGCGACAGGAACATTGCTCTCATTGATAGTATCAACGAGGGTGTGTCCATACCCGCCTGTCCCTTATTCCATTTTGATGCACTGAGCGCCGAATGCCGGGATTTGCCGCCTGATTCGCGGCGCTTGACCTTCGTGTGCCGCCCAAGGAGTTTTCGTGAGCGATATTACCGCCGAGGTCCTCGATACCCAAACCACCCTCGAAGCACCGTCGCGCACCGCGATCGCGCTGGTGACTTTGGCGCTGGCCGTCGGCAGCTTCGGTATCGGCACGGGCGAATTCGTCATCATGGGACTCTTACCGAATGTAGCCGACACCTTCGGCGTTACCACTCCGGAAGCAGGTCATGTGATCAGCGCCTATGCGCTCGGCGTCGTCGTCGGTGCACCAATCATCGCCGTGCTCGCCGCAAAGATGGCGCGCCGCACGCTGCTCCTCCTGATGATGGCGATCTTTGCCGCCGGCAATATTTCCAGCGCCGTCGCACCCACTTTCGAAAGCTTCACGGCACTGCGCTTCATCACCGGCCTGCCGCATGGCGCCTATTTCGGCGTTGCCGCGCTCGTAGCTGCCTCGATGGTGCCGGTCCATCGCCGCGTGCGCGCCGTCGGCCAGGTGATGCTCGGCCTCACGATCGCGACGCTGATCGGCACGCCGATCGCGACTTTCCTCGGACAGCTTCTGAATTGGCGCGTAGCCTTCATGATGGTTGGCGCTATCGGCCTAGCCACCATGCTGCTGATCGCCCTCTTCCTCCCCAAGGACAAGGTTGAGGACGGCGCGAGCATTACGCGCGAGCTCGGCGCGCTGAAGCGCATCCAGGTCTGGCTTTCGCTTGGAGTCGCCGCCGTCGGCTTCGGCGGCATGTTTTCGATCTTCAGCTACGTCGCGACGACCACGACCGATGTCGCCGGCCTCGGCTCCGCCATGGTGCCGGTCGTGCTGGCTCTCTTCGGCATCGGCATGAATGTCGGCAACATCGTCGGCTCTCGCCTCGGCGATATATCGATCAAAGGAACGATCGGCGGCATGATGGTCTTCAACATCGTCATCATGACGCTCTTTTCGCTGACGGCGGCTAACCCGATCATGCTCTGCGTCTGCGTCTTCCTGATCGGCTGCGGCTTTGCCGCCTGCCCCGCCGTACAGACCCGCCTGATGGATGTAGCTGCCGACGCACAGACGCTGGCCGCCGCCTCCAATCATTCCGCCTTCAATATCGCGAATGCGCTCGGCGCCTGGCTTGGCGGGCTGGTGATCTCCTGGGGCTTTACGGCGGCTGCAACTGGCTATGTCGGCGCGGTGCTTTCCGTTGCAGGCCTCGCCGTCTTCGCCGTTTCAGTTGGCCTGGAGCGCCGCACCGGGCGTGCATGACATGCCAGGGGCGCCCAGCTGCTGGCGCCCATCGCGGCAAAATACATTCTCCTCGCCCCAAACGGCCATCGCCTTGATGATCGGCCCCAGGCTGGCGCCAAGCGGCGTCAGCGCATAATCGACGCGCGGCGGCACGACCGGAAAGACAGTGCGTGATAGCAGACCGGATTCTTCCAATTCCCGTAATTGCTTGGTCAACATGCGCTGCGTTACCGACGGCAGCTTGCGGCGGATTTCGTTGAAGCGCAGCGTTCCATCCATCAGGTGAAACAGGATCACGCCCTTCCATTTGCCGTCGAGCACGCTCAGCGTCGCCTCGACCGGGCATCCGGGGAAATTGCCGACAAGCTTGGAGCGGGGAACCGACATTTGACAGTATCCTTTTTGTATCTACGTACAGAAAATGTGCATTCTTGCGCCTTTTGAAGATAATGCGCATCTAGCCTCTGTGCAATCAACCCAGGAGCTTCTCCCATGCGCGCAGTCGCCTACAAGCAGCCACAACCCATCTCCGCAGAAACATCCCTGATCGACATCGAACTGCCGATGCCCGAGGCAGAGGGTCATGATCTGCTCGTCGAAGTGAAGGCCGTTTCCGTCAATCCGGTCGATGTCAAAGTCCGTTCCAATGTCGCGCCGCCAGAGGGTGAATACAAGGTCATCGGCTGGGATGCTGCCGGCATCGTCAAGGCGGTCGGGCCAGACGTCACCATGTTCAAGCCCGGAGACAAAGTCTTCTATGCGGGCGCCATCAATCGCGGCGGCTCCAATGCCGAATTCCATCTGGTCGACGAGCGCATCGTCGGCGCCAAGCCAAAGAGTCTCGATTTTCCGGCGGCCGCCGCGCTGCCGCTGACCTCGATCACGGCCTACGAGACACTCTTCGATCGGCTGAAGGTGCAGGATCCGGTTCCCGGCGCCGCCAATGCCATCCTTATCATCGGCGGAGCCGGCGGGGTTGGATCGATCGCCATCCAGATTGCACGCGCGCTGACCGATCTCACCATCATCGCTACGGCATCCCGGCCGGAAACACAGGCTTGGGTGAAGGAATTGGGCGCGCACCATGTCATCGACCACTCGAAACCACTTGCGCCGCAGATCGAAGCGCTCGGCATCGGTGCTCCGGCCTTCGTCTTCTCTACGACCAATACGTCGGATCATGTCGGCTCGATCGTCGAGGCCATCGCGCCCCAGGGCCGGTTCGCCCTGATCGACGACCCGAAAACCCTTGATGTCGTGCCCTTCAAGCGCAAGGCGGTATCAACCCATTGGGAGCTGATGTTCACTCGTCCGCTCTTCAACACCGCCGACATGATCGAGCAGCACAAGCTGCTGACGAAGATCGCCGAACTGGTGGATTCCGGCAAGATTCGCTCGACCCTGACGGAGACCGCGGGCGCGATCAACGCCGCCAATCTCAGGAAGGCGCATGCCCTCGTCGAGACCGGCAAGATGAAGGGCAAGGTCGTTCTGGCCGGCTTCTGAGCGGCCAATATCCGCGACAGATCAGGCCGGGCGAATGTCGTCCGGCCGCTTTGTTTTGACGCATTTGCACTAGGTTTTGTTGCATCGCAAAAATTTGCAGCCGCCTAAACAAATTTTTATCGCAGGATCGAGCATTTAGGCGTGTCCGCCTCTTGACTTTTCATGCCTTCGGCGCGACTTCTCCGCACGTGGGGAACAGCGTTTTCCATACCGATTAACCGGAGCCATCTTTCGATGCCTAGCGACAGTAGTAGTCGATTGCCTTTGCCGTCAGTAGCATTCGTGCACTAACCGACTCCTGTCGGCTCGCCACGATCCGCTACGACGGCGGATCGACCGGAAAGGCGAGCTATAATGAACATCAACAGCTTTCCCGCGCGGGCCGGCAATGCCGCTCGTGCATTCATCAATAATAATCGCGCCGTCACCATTGCGGAACGCGTCGAGGCTCTGAACGCAACGGACGTAGCGGAGGCTGCCCGCATTCTCGCCAAAATGCCGGAAGAGCGCGCCGTGCGCATTCTCGACCGGCCGGAGCTGCGCAACGCACCCGCCATTCTCGAAGTCATGGGCAACGCAGATGCCGCGCGCCTGCTGCATGGCATGTCCAACGACCGCGTCGCCGACGTGCTGCTCGAAATGGATGTCGACGCGCGCGCCCGGCTGTTCGCGACCTTTGACGAGCATACAAGGCAGGCGATCCAGGGCCTGATGGGCTATCCGCCGCGCACGGCCGGCGGCATCATGACGACGGAATTCGTCAGCGTTTTCGCGAGCTGGACGGTCGCCCAGACGCTCGATCACGTTCGCCAGGTCGAGCGCTCCCGCGAAACGGTCTATGCCATCTATGTGCTCGATGACGAGACGCATGTGCTGCTGCACGTCGTGACGCTGCGCCGCCTCATCACCGGCGAGCCCGATGCCTGTATCCTGACGGTGGCCCAGAAAGGCGTGCCGGTTACGGCACCGCCGCTAATGAAGCAGGAGGATGTCGCGCGCCTGATCCGCCGTCACGATCTTCTGGCGCTGCCTGTCGTCGACGACAAGGGCCATATGCTCGGCATCGTCACTGTCGATGACGTCATCGACACGATGATCGCCGATACGACCGAGGACGCCCAAAAGTTCGGTGGTATGGAGGCCCTCGGCCAGCCCTATATGAAGATCAGCTTTGCGGGCATGATCCGCAAGCGCGCCGGCTGGCTTGCCGCCCTCTTCCTCGGCGAGATGTTGACCGCAAGCGCTATGCAGCACTTCGAAGGCGAGCTGGAAAAGGCCGTCGTGCTGACGCTCTTTATCCCGCTCATCATGAGCTCGGGCGGCAATTCCGGCTCGCAGGCGACCTCGCTGATCATCCGGGCGTTGGCGCTCGGCGAGCTCAAGCTTTCAGACTGGTGGCGCGTGGCGTTCCGCGAACTGCCGACAGGCATCGTGCTCGGCGCGATCCTCGGCCTCGTCGGCTTTGCCCGCATCGTGCTCTGGCAGAATATCGGCCTCTTCGATTACGGCCCGCATTGGCAGCTGGTCGCTTTCACCGTCTTCGCGGCCCTGATCGGCATCGTCACCTTCGGCTCGCTTGCCGGCTCTATGCTGCCCTTCGTTCTGCAGAAGCTGCGCCTCGATCCAGCCAGCGCATCGGCGCCTTTCGTTGCAACGCTGGTCGATGTCACCGGCCTGGTGATCTACTTCTCGGTTGCCCTGCTGATCCTCAGCGGAACGATGCTCTGAGGATAATCAAACTCTCATCGCAAAGGGGCCGGCAACGGCCCTTTTTCATTTTTACTCCGGCTATTTCATTCAGGCTGCGGCAATTTCAGAGCACCATTGGTCTTGATCGTGCGAATCGCGAAGTTCGAGCGCAGATCGACCACGCCTGGAAGGACAAGCAGCTTTTCCGACATCACCTTCTCATAGGCGGCCAAATCCTCCACCACGACCTCAGCCAGGAAATCGGCCGTGCCCGAAATCAGATGGCAGGCGACGACTTCCGGAATGGCGAGCAATGCTGCCTGCTGCGTCTCGGAATTCTCCTTCGAATGATGGCCGACCTTGAGTTCCACGAAGACCGTGAGACCGAGGCCGGCCTCCTTGCGGTCAATATCCGCGCGATAGCCGCGCAAAAGCCCGGATTTTTCCAGATTGCGAATGCGCCTGAGGCAAGGAGACGGCGAGAGATTTACCCGCTCGGCGATCTCGACATTGGTGGCGCGCGCATCCTCCTGAAGGCAGTTGAGGATCGCAATATCGAATTTATCCAGTTTTGGCATATTCGAGAAACTCTTATTTACAAATTGGCAGATTATTGCTGATAGCACGATTTTTGAGCCATAACTAGCAAGGACATGCCTCGGCCTTCGGGGCTATCTTTTCCTCATTCGAAAGATAACCGGATCGTTGGAAAGGATATGTCGATGACCGCTTTGTCTCTCTCCACCCGCAAGGCAACCCCCACCATAGTCGGCTATGCCGGCGCCATCGTTACCGTCTTGATCTGGGCAAACTGGATTCTTGCCACCCGCCACACGGCCGAAACACAGATGGGCACCATCGATCTCGGCCTCATCCGCTACGGCGTGCCGGCCCTCGTGTTCGCTCCCGTCTGGTGGAAGACGGGCCTGCTGCCGAAGGGCGTGCCACTGAAACTGCTCGCGCTGATGGTCTGCGGCTCCGGCGCCCTCTTCTTCCAGCTGACCACGCTTGCCATCCAGTTCACGCCTGCCTCGTCTGCCGGCATCCTGCTCGGCGGCTCCATGCCGCTCGCAACTGCCCTGATTGGTGTGCTGTTGTTCCGCGAGCGGCTTGATATCACCCGCTGGCTCGGCCTTGGCGGCATCGTCGCCGGCGTCGTGATCCTCCTGGCACGCAGCCTCTATGGCGTGCAGATCTCCTGGGAGGGCTTTATCCTGCTGCCGCTGTCTGCCGTGCTCTGGGCAAGCTACACGCATGCCTTCCGCCGCTCCGGCCTGAGCGCCCTGCAGTCGAGCGCCATCATCGCCGTCTGGTCGTTCCTGATCCATGTCGGCCTGGCCGCCGTCTTCGGCAGCTCACTTGCCTCGGTGCCGCTGCCGGAAATCGGCCTGCAGATCGTCAGCCAGGGCCTGCTGTCTGGCCTTGCCGCCACCCTCGCCTATGGCCTCGCCGTCCAGGCTCTCGGTGGCACCCAAGCCGCAGCCTTCACCGCCATCACCCCCGTCCTTGCCACGATCGGCGGCGGCTTTCTGCTGGGCGAGGAAATCGGAATGGCCGGGATTGCCGCAGCGATCGTCACGGGGCTTGGGGTGGCACTTTCGACCGGGGTGCTGGCCCGGAAATAAGTCTTTCAACTGCAAGACAATGGATCGAAGGCTGCCATGTGCAACCCTCGGCATTGAAAGCAGCATCATCTGATGCTAATTTTGATGACAACGGAGATATCAATGCGCACCACCGTAGCCATCGACGATAAGTTGCTTGCGGATGCACGCGAGGTTACCGGTCTCGCCGAGACCTCGGCAATCCTGCGTGAAGCATTGAAAGCCCTTGTGGAACGGGAAGCCGCCAAAACGCTGATACGTCTCGGCGGCACCGAACCGAATATCACGGCTCCCCCTCGTCGTCAGTTTGGCGTCGAATGATCCTGGTCGATACGTCGATCTGGATCGATCACTTTCATACGCTGGAGGCGCGGCTTCAATCTCTGCTGGAGCAAAAACAAGTCGTCGTTCATCCCTTTGTCGTCGGTGAGATCAGCCTTGGCAATCTGCGGCAATATGATCTCGTGATAGGAAGCCTCCGTAGACTGCCTGCAATTGCGAGAGCCTCGGATGAGGACGTTCTTTATTTCATCCGAAGCAACAAACTGCAGGGTACCGGAATCGGCTATATCGATGCTCATCTCGCGGCCGCGACGATACTGGCGCCTGGAACCTATCTCTGGACGCGCGACAAACGGCTGCAACGTGTGGCCGAAAACCTCGGCATTGCCGCGCTGCTATAAATCAGAAGCGCAGCGCCATGGCCACGCGTCTGGCCGGATCAGCGCCGTGGTCAAATTCATTCTCCAGGATCTGCGTGAGAGCGGCCGACCTTTCTCCATCATCGAGGATTTGAAATCCTAAGGAGGCGTAGAATGGCGCGTTGAAGGCCACATGCCGGTCCGTCGTCAAAGTGACGCCAGTGGCCCCTTGCGCTCTCGCCGCCGCAATCGCAGCTTCCATCAGCCGACGCCCAACACCTCGCTTCTGCCAACGTCTAACGACATCGATTTCGGCGATGTAAACCGAGCTATCTTTCATAACGCCGGCCAAAAAGCCGAACGGCCGATCTTCATCGTCGACGGCAACGAACAGCAAGCCTTCCGCAAGGGATTGCTCCAACACGTCGAGAGGCAGGGACGTCGGCTCGCAAGCAACCGCGCCGGCCTCATGCAGAGCCCAGAAAGCATCGATCTCGATGGCAGCGAGCAGATGCAGTTCGTCGGCCCTGGCCGAACGGATCGTCCAGACGCCCTGTTCGATCTCCGTCATCGCATCTCACATATTCGGATAGACCGGCCCTTCGCCGCCCTGCGGCGGCACCCAGTTGATGTTCTGGTTCGGGTCCTTGATATCGCAGGTCTTGCAGTGGACGCAGTTCTGGGCGTTGATGACGAAGGTATCCTTGCCGTCCTTCTCCACCCATTCGTAGACGCCGGCCGGACAGTAGCGCGTTGACGGACCGGCATAAACGTCATGCTCCGAATTCTTCTGCAGTGCCATGTCCTTGACCTGCAGATGCACCGGCTGATCTTCCTCATGATTGGTGTTCGACAGGAACACCGAGGAGAGGCGGTCGAAGGTGAGCACGCCATCCGGCTTCGGATAGTCGATCTTCTGGTGCTGGGCTGCGGGCTCTAGGCTCTGCGCGTCCGTCTTGCCGTGCTTCAGCGTACCGAAGAAAGAGAAGCCGAACAGCTGGTTCGTCCACATGTCGAGGCCGCCGAGCGCCACGCCGATCGCCGTGCCGAACTTCGACCACAGCGGCTTGACGTTCCGGACGCGCTTCAGGTCCTTGCCGATATCCGAAGAGCGCCACTCGTTCTCGATCTCGACCACCTCGTCATTGCCGCGACCAGCCGCGATTGCCGCGGCGATCCTGTCTGCTGCCAGCATACCCGACAGCACCGCATTGTGGCTGCCCTTGATGCGGGGAACGTTGACGAAGCCGGCCGAACAGCCAATCAGCGCGCCCCCCGGGAAGGTGAGCTTCGGCACCGACTGATAGCCACCCTCGGTGATGGCGCGTGCGCCGTAGGAAATGCGCTTGCCGCCCTCGAAGGTGCCGCGGATGGCCGGATGGGTCTTGAAGCGCTGGAATTCCTCGAAGGGATAGAGATAGGGGTTCTTGTAGTTCAGGTGCACGACGAAGCCGACCGCGACCAAATTGTCTTCCAGATGGTAGAGGAACGAGCCGCCGCCCGTCTTCATGCCAAGAGGCCAGCCGAAGGAGTGCTGCACCAGGCCCTTCTTATGGTTCTCGCGCTTGACCTCCCAGAGCTCCTTGATGCCGATGCCGAACTTCGGCACGTCGCTGTTCCGCGCGAGATCAAACTTGGCAATCAGCTGCTTTGCGAGCGAGCCGCGCACGCCCTCGCCGATCAGCACGTATTTGCCGAGCAACGCCATGCCGCGGGTATAGTTCGGGCCGGGTTCGCCGTTCTTCTCGATGCCCATGTCGCCGGTCGCGACGCCGATGACGGCTCCCTCTTCATTATAGAGCACTTCGGTCGCGGCAAAGCCGGGATAGATCTCGACGCCGAGAGCTTCGGCCTTCTCGGCAAGCCAGCGACAGACATTGCCGAGCGAGACGATATAGTTGCCGTGATTGTTCATCAGCGGCGGCATCAGGAAATTCGGCAGGCGGACGGAGCCGGCAGGCCCCAGAAACAGGAAGTGGTCGCTCGTGACTTTGGTCTTGAAGGGATGCCCCTCCTCGTCACGCCAGCCCGGCAGCAGGCGGTCGATGCCGATCGGATCGACGACGGCGCCCGACAGGATATGCGCGCCAACCTCGGCCCCCTTCTCGAGCACGACGACGGTCAGATCGGGATTGATCTGCTTCAGCCGGATCGCCGCCGACAGGCCCGCTGGACCTGCGCCGACAATCACAACGTCGAATTCCATGCTCTCGCGTTCCGGCAGCTCGTTCGCGTCAGTCATTCATCTTCTCCGCTTGGCCGGCGTCCGATCATCCCGGATCGCAGCCTTGTCCCCTTGGGCGTCTTCCCCGTTTCGGTTATCTCTTGTCAAAATGGGAGGGGATTGTCGAGCCGGGAAGCGACAGGCAATCCCCCAATTTGCCCAACACGTAAAACAAGTTAAATGACCCTTACGTTAACGTCAATATTCTGATGGTATTTGCCATCAGTTGTGAAGTGCACCTTCCATAGTCGCCCGATGGCCCTCTATAAATGCCAATCAGACAATCCAAATAGTATGAAGGGTGATCAAGATGGATCTTCGTATTGGCGGGAAGCGCGCACTGGTGCTCGCCTCATCGAAGGGGCTGGGCCATGGCATCGCCGTGGCGCTTGCCCGCGAGGGCGTGAATGTCCTGCTCTGCGGCCGCAGCGGAGACCGGCTGGACAGCAATTGCAAGGCCATCAATGCCGAGGGCAAGGGCCGGGCCGACTGGATCTGGGCCGACCTCAACGACGAGAACTTCGTTGAGGTCGTCACCAAGGCTGCGACCGAGAAGCTCGGCGGCATCGACATCCTCGTCAACAATAGCGGTGGCCCGACTCCCGGCACGACGGAAGATATGACCGCCGACCGGCTGGAGACCTATTTCATCTCCATGGTGTCGCGGATCATTACCCTCACCAATGCGCTCTTGCCTGAGATGAAGGCACAGGGATGGGGACGCATCCTCACCGTCGCCTCCTCCGGCGTCATCGAGCCCATTCCTAATCTTGCGCTCTCCAACACGCTGCGCCCGGCGCTTGCGGGTTGGAGCAAGACGCTGGCCGGCGAAGTGGCGGCATACGGCATCACCGTGAACATGCTTCTGCCAGGCAGCATCGCGACCGACCGGCTGGCGGAGCTCGATTCGGCCACGGCGAAACGCGGCGGCAGAAGCCTCGACGAGGTCAGCGCCGAGCGCCAACAGCGCATCCCCGCCGGCCGCTACGGCCGCGTCGAGGAATTCGCCGCCACCGCCGCCTTCCTTTGCAGCGAACCGGCGAGCTACGTGACGGGCACCATGGTCCGCTGCGATGGGGGAGCTGCTCGCTCCCTTTGAGATCGCCACCGCGGCGAACAGAGTGCAGGCCCTTGCAACAGGGCCTGACAACACAATTCCGTGAGCTGCAGCAACGCTTCTATGCACGCTGCAGCACATCTTTACACTATAAATACCGCCTAAAGCTGTTTTGCCGACCGATTATTACATAACGGCAATCAAAAAATAGCCATTTGACTGTTTGCTGCACTGCACAAACAGAAACAATTCCAAAGCTTTCCAAGCTTTAATTTTTCGTCGTCCGGAACTGTGGTAGATTCCACAGCATCAGCGTTCATGAATTCGCGTTAAAGGGACAGAATTACCGAACGTTAGCGGTAACGGCGATGTATGGATTGCGGCGAAGCTCGTCTTTGTTGTGCGACGCAATAAATACACTTCACCGTCCTCGCGCTTCCTGCAACAAGCCCCGACCGGTTCTTTAAATATGAAAAAACTTTGGCTTCCCCTCGGCCTTCTCGTCGTCGCAGCCCTTGCGGCATGGAGCTATCGCGACCGTATTCCTTTCCTTTCCGCCTTTGTCGATCAAGCGTCCGCAGAAACCAAAGACGCCGGCAAGGCGGCGCAGGCCGGCGGCAAGCGTCAGGCCGGCCCAATTGCGGTAAAGACCGTTGCCGCAGTCAAAACTACGCTCCCAATGGACGTTCCCGCGACCGGCTGGGTCGTGCCGATCGATTCAACGACGATCGCCGCACAGGAGGCCGGGTTGATCACGCAGATCGCCGTAAAAGATGGCGCGACGGTCAAAGCCGGCGACCTGATCGCAAAACTCGATCCGCGTACGGCACAGGCTGCCGTCGACAAGGACAAGGCGAACATTACGAAAGACCAGGCAAACCTTGCCCAAGCGGAGACGGCGCTGACCCGTGCCAATAGCTTGCTCACGAGCAGCGCCGGCACTCAGGCGACTGCCGATGAAGCGCGTGCGACCCGCGACGGCGCCATTGCCACGCTCAGCGCGGACCAGGCACAGCTTGCCTCGGATCAAGTCCTGCTCGGAAATACCGACATACGGGCACCCTATGATGGCAGGCTTGGCGATGTCCAACTGAGCCTGGGTGCTTATGTCAGCGCCGGCACGCCGATCGTGACGATCAGCAAATATGATCCGGCATATATCAAGTTTACCATGCAGGAAAACAATCTGCGCGAACTGCAGGAACAGCTGGCCGCGGGTCCTGTTCACGTCACCACCGTTCCCCGTTCCGCACAGGGCAAGCCCCGCACCGGAACGATCACCTTTTACGACAACACGGTCGACCAGGCTTCCGGAACGATCGCCGTGAAGGCAACGTTCGAAAATGCCAACGGTGCCTTGTGGCCGGGACGCTCCGCGAATGTCATGGTTCACTTCGCCGACAACGAGCAGCTGATCGTCGTGCCGACCGTTGCCGTCAGCCCGGGGCCGGACGGCTATATCGCCTTTGTGGTGAAAGACAACAAGGTCAAGATTACGCCGGTGACGATTGCTCGCGCCAATGGCGGCCGCACAGCCGTCGCCACGGGCCTTTCGGTCGGCGATCATGTCGTTGTCGAAGGCCAGTCGCAACTGAACAACGGCACCGAAGTCAAGGAACAGTTCAGCGACAATCCAAACGAGAAGGTCGCTTCGGCCGATGATGGAAAAACAGAAACCATCGCAGTTGGAGCGCAACAATGATCCCGACCTTCTGTATCCAGCGTCCGGTCGCGACCACGCTCCTCGCTATCGGCGTGGTGCTTGCCGGTCTCGCCGGCTATCAGCTCATCCCCGTCGCGGCAGTGCCGCAGGTGGATTTCCCGACGATCAACGTCTCGGCCCAGCTGACGGGCGCCTCACCACAGACGATGGCGACATCGGTCGCTACGCCGCTGATCAAGCAATTCGAGACGATCCCCGGCATCAGCGAGATTTCTTCGACAAACTCGCTTGGCAATACCAGCATCGTGCTGCAGTTCAATCTCGACCGCAACATCGACGCCGCCGCCGGTGACGTGCAGGCGGCGATTTCGACCGCGCAAAGAAAACTTCCCAACAACCTGACCACCCCGCCAAGCTACCGGAAGACCAATCCGGCCGACGCGCCTGTCATGCTGATCGCCGTACAAAGCGACACCTTGCAGCGCAGCAAGCTCGACGATATCGCCGAGAACATCATCTCTCCATCGATCTCGACACTGCCTGGCGTCGCTGAAGTGACCGTAAACGGCGCGCAGACCTACGCGGTGCGCATCGACGTCGATCCGAACAAGCTTCTGGATCGCGGCATCGGTATCGACACGGTCAATACAGCCGTCGTCAACGCCAACAACCAGGTCCCGGTCGGCACGTTGCAAGACTCGGCGCAGAGCATGACGATCAATGCGAATACGCAGCGCGTCAACGCCGACGAGTTTCGCACGCTGGTGATTGCCAATCCCAACGGCAAGCCAATTCACCTCGGCGACGTCGCCGACGTGCAGGACAGCGTGGAAAACCAGAATATCGGTAGCTGGTATGATGGCCAGCGAGCGATCATTCTGGCTATTCAACGCCAGCCCGATGCCAACACCGTCGACGTTGTCGATGCCGTGAACAAGACGCTGCCGAAGCTGCAGGCCGAAATGCCGGCTTCCGTCAAAATGACCGTTATGAACGACTCGGCCCAGCCAATCCGCGAGGCCATCTCGGACGTCAAGTTTACCTTGCTGCTGACCATCGGCCTGGTCGTTCTCGTCATCTACCTGTTCACGGGCCACGTGACGGCAACGATTATCCCCGGCCTCGCCGTGCCCCTTTCGCTGATATCAACTTTCGGCATGATGTATGTGCTCGGCTATAGCGTCGACAATATCTCGCTGCTCGGATTGACGATCGCGGTGGGCCTCGTGGTGGATGACGCCATCGTCATGCTGGAGAACATTCTGCGGCACATGGAAGAAGGCATGCCTGTGCGGCAGGCAGCCATCCAGGGCGCGGCCGAAGTCAGCTATACGATTATCTCCATGTCGGTCTCGCTGATCGCCGTGTTCATCCCTATCCTGCTGATGGGCGGCGTCGTTGGCCGTATCTTCAACGAATTCGGAATGGTCGTGGCAATCGCCATCATATCGTCCGCGGTGGTTTCGCTGACCGTCACGCCGATGCTCGGCTCGCGTCTCTCCAACGCCCACAGCCATCCTCCCTTGCCGGTGCGCATCTTCAATAAGGGCTTCAACTGGACCGAGGTCAATTACGGCAAGGGCGTGGAATGGTGTATTCGCCATCGTTACATCGTGCTCGGAAGCTTCCTTGCTTCGGTCGCGCTGTCGGCCTACCTTTTCCTGACGCTGCCGGCCAGCTTCTTCCCCCAGGAAGACATCGGCCGGCTGCAGATTTCAACCCGCGCCCGCCAGGATATTTCCTATCCGGCAATGCGTGACCTTCAGAACCAGGCCGCTGCGGCGATCAAGGCGAATCCTGCCGTCGAGCACGTGATGTCGGTTGTCGGCGCTAGCGCGCGTCAGACACTCAACAACGGTACGATCTATGCCCAGTTAAAGGATAAGAAGGATCGTCCGCCTCTCGACCAGACTTTGCGCGAAATACGCGCCGCCGTCGCCAAAATCCCAGGCATTCAGGTCTTCATCAACCCTCAGCAAAGCCTTCGCTTCGGCGGACGCCAGACCGCCAGCCAATATCAGCTCGTCATCCAGGCGCTTAACGCCGATCTGACCAACGAGTGGGCCAACAAGATGCTGCAGGAGATGCGAAAGGATCCACGTTTCACCGACGTGACCACCGACGCGCAATACAATGCACTGCAGGCCAATATTGTGGTCGATACGGAGAAAGCCGCCGCCTACGGCATCAACAACAACCTGCTGCGCACCACGCTTGAGGAGGCCTTCAGCGACTACGCCGCCGCACAGATCCAATCGACCGGCGACAGCTATGACGTGATCATCGAATATGATGCGAACCAGCCTTGGGACGACCAGAAGCTGTCGCGTATCCATGTGACATCTTCGAGCGGCCAGCAGGTTCCATTGTCGGCCTTCGCGCGCATCGAGCGCAATACCGGTCCGGTGACCATCAACCAGACCGGTCAGCTCGTCTCGACCACCGTATCCTTCAACCTGCCGGCCGGCGAAGCGCTTGGCGACGCCACGGCACAGATCGAACAGATCAAGAAGGACATCAACATGCCGGCGGACATCTTCACGTCCTACGGCGGCACGGCGCAGATCTTCCAGCAGTCGCAGGGCAGCACGCCCTATTTGATCCTCGCTGCGGTGCTGACGATCTATGTGGTTCTCGGCGTTCTCTATGAGAGCTTCATCCATCCCCTGACCATTCTGTCCGGTCTGCCGGCCGCCGCTCTCGGCGCACTGCTTGCGCTGAAGATCTTCGGCTTCGACCTGTCGGTCATCGCGCTCATTGGCTTGCTGATGCTGATCGGTATCGTGAAGAAAAACGCGATCATGATGATCGACGTGGCGCTGGAAACGCTACGCTCGAGTACTGGCATGTCGCCGGCGGAAGCGATCCACGAAGCCTGCGTACGCCGTTTCCGCCCGATCATGATGACCACCTTCTGCGCCCTGCTCGGCGCCCTGCCGATCGCGGTCGGCAGCGGCGCAAGCTCCGAGCTGCGCCAGCCGCTCGGTATCGCTGTGGTCGGCGGCTTGGTGGTGTCGCAGCTTCTGACCCTGTTCATCACGCCTGTCATCTTCCTGGAGATGAACCGCCTGAGCGACTTCCTCGGTCGTTTCGGCCGGCGCAAGGACGACGACCCGCACCAGAAGGAACCGCCGTCGGCGATTGCCGCGGAATGACAAAAACGGGCGCCGAAAGGCGCCCATTCCTTTTCCAGCAAAGCGAAACGCATCGCGGTGAAATACTGTCGGCGGATACCACGGCGGGCAAAAATAAAAGCACCTCTCCGTCTTGAACTTGACGTCCAGCCATGTCATGACGCGCCCTCTTTGCGACAGGGCGCGTCATGCGTCCCATCAGGGGCTTGGCCCCAATCCAGACAATTTCGACGGAAAGGAGTGCGGGCATGGCTCGGGCGCTTGGTTTCGACTTCGGCACCACGAACACGGTTCTGGCGATGGCCGAAGGACCCGCGACGCAATCGGTCGCCTTCAACAGCACGGCCGGCACCGCCGACAGCATGCGCACCGCGCTCTCCTTCATGAAGGATCCGGGGCTGGGTGCGGCCGCGCTCAAGGTCGAGGCAGGACATGCGGCCATCAGGCAGTTTATCGACAATCCCGGCGACTGCCGCTTCCTGCAGTCGATCAAGACTTTTGCGGCGAGCGCACTCTTCCAGGGTACGCTGATCTTCGCCAAGCGCCACAGCTTCGAGGATCTGATGGAGATCTTCGTGCGTCGCCTGCGCGCCTACGCCGGAGAGGGATGGCCGGAGAATGTTTCGCGCATCGTCACCGGCCGACCGGTGCATTTTGCTGGCGCCAACCCGAACCCTGCCCTTGCCACCGAGCGCTACAATGCCGCTCTGGCACGATTCGGCTTTCCGGAAATTCACTACGTCTACGAGCCGGTGGCGGCGGCCTTCTACTTCGCCCAACACCTGAAGAAGGATGCGACCGTGCTGGTGGCCGACTTCGGCGGCGGCACAACCGACTATTCGCTCATCCGCTTCGAGACCCATGCCGGAAAGCTGACGGCGACGCCGATCGGCCATTCCGGTGTCGGCATCGCCGGCGATCATTTCGATTTCCGGATGATCGACAACATCGTCTCGCCGGCCATCGGCAAGGGAAGCTACTTCAAGAGCTTCGACAAGCTGCTGGAAGTGCCGACCTCCTACTACGCCAATTTCGGCCGCTGGAACCAGCTCTCGATATTCAAGACCTCGCGCGAATATGCCGACCTGAAGACGCTGGTGCGCAGCAGCCTGGAGCCGGAGAAGCTGGAAACCTTCATCGAGCTGGTCGAGCATGACGAAGGCTATCCGCTCTATCAGGCCGTATCTGCGACGAAGATGGCGCTTTCGAGCGAGGAAGAGGCCGAATTCAACTTCCCGCCGCTCGGCAAGGCCGGCCGCAAGCATGTTCGCCGCGCTGACTTCGAAAGCTGGATCGCCGAAGATCTTGCCCGTATCGAAGGGGCATTGGACGATGTGCTGACAACCACCAACACATCACCGAATGCGATCGACAAGGTGTTCCTGACCGGCGGCACCTCCTTCGTGCCGGCCGTTCGGCGCATCTTCACGGAACGCTTCGGCCAGGAGCGCATCGAAACGGGCGGCGAACTGCTGTCCATCGCCCATGGTTTGGCCCTGATTGGCGAGCGCGACGATATCGCCCAGTGGACGGCGTGAGATAGCCGACCATCCTGCCCTTTCGTTCCCGCGCCGCTTTGGTTAGAGTTCGCCCATGATTTCCGCCAGCGACCTCACACCGGCCGAGCTTGCCGCCCTTCTGCACTTCCATGCGGATGCCGGCGTTGATTGGCTGCTGGAAGATGAGCCGGTGGATCGGTTTGCGGAATTCGAGGCGATGCGCGCCGCGCGGCAGGGCTCGCGCGCAACGCAGCCAAGGGCCGAAGCGCCAGCACCCGCACCCGCCACACGGTCACAGCCCGAGCGTCGCCCCGCCGCAAAGCCGGCGACGCCTGCCGCGGCATCACCACCGCGCGCAACGCCGGCCATTCCCGACGAGCAAGCCGTGGAACAGGCCCGATTCGCGGCCGAAAGTGCGCGTTCTCTCAGTGAGTTGAAGACTGCGATCGAAGCCTTCAATGGCTGCAACCTCAAGAACAGCGCCCGCTCGACGATCTTTGCGAGCGGCACGCCGGAGGGCCGGATCATGGTGATCGGGCCGATGCCGAGCGCCGACGATGATCGCGAGGGGGCACCGTTTGCCGGCCGCGCGGGACAGTTGCTCGACAGGATGCTCGCCGCCATCGGCCTGCAGCGCGATTCGATCCTGCTCACCAACGTCATTCCGTGGCGACCGCCGGGCAACCGCTCCCCTTCTCCCGCAGAAATCGAGATATGTCGTCCGTTCATAGAACGGCAGATTGCACTTGCCGAGCCGAAGGCTGTGCTGCTGCTCGGTAATTTCACCGCCCGCCACTTCTTCGGCGGTGGCGAAACCATCCATGGATTGCGCGGACAATGGCGGGAAATCAGCATTCTCGGCCGAACTATCCCCGCTATCGCCAGCCTGCATCCGCAGGAACTGCTGACTGCGCCGATCAATAAACGTCTGGCGTGGAGCGATCTTCTGGCCTTCAAGAATTATATCGCCGCTGAAATATTAGGCTAATTTCAACAGCCATTAATGGAGAATGACACAAGTTATGCATTTATTGCATGGCAGTCTTCCTTTGCTGTGCGTTGCAGAATCTATGTTGCACTGCAATATAAAGGTTGTCTTGGGAGGAATTCGAAAGGAACCAAGGCAATGACTGCACGTTTTCGCCCTATTCACTGCGGGTTTGATACCCTGCGCCGCGCCATCGAGCCCGTGCGCGCCATAAACGGCCATCGCAATCTCGGCATTGCTGCCAATGAGCAGATGACCGCACGAGGCACCGGCATCTCGGCTCGCATCAGCCGCCCGACGGCAATTTTCGCCGATTTCCGCGCCTGCTGACTTGCGGGCGCGAATTGCCGGGCGATCCAGCGTAACGTTCAAGTATCGGGATACCCATCATGTCTTCAGGTTTGCGTTCATTCATCGCTCTGCTCGATTCCGTCGGCCATATCGGCTCTGCGGTGCGGGCCGCCGAGGAATTCGAGCGCGCACGCAATTTTCACAAGGACGAGTGCCGCAGCACAAGCGCTGCCCGGATCGTCGCGACCAGCATTCCGCTTTGAGATTTTACAGGCAGAATTACTCTGCCTGATCAACGGCTCGGACCGAACGGGCAGTTCCGAGAGAGCCCTGCCCTCTATGTGGACCGCGCCCAGGCGAAGGCCTCATCGACCGCAGCCAATTTTACGGCCTGCCATCCGCAATACTGATCGAGAAAATTGCGCGATATCCACATACGCGTCTTCTTGGGTTCGTCATGCCAGCCGATGTCTCCGCGGTCGGCAGATTTACGCAGGATACGCTGCAAATGGGTACGCGATATCATAAAATGCGCGGCGAGAGCGCGGGCATCGACATGGCCGATATCGATTCGATCGCCGACTTCTCCACTGAGATCCAGCCTTGACACGATATGATCGACAACAAGACCGCCGGATTCCGTCCAGAGAAATAGGCCTACGCTTTCCGGCGGTTCGCGCCAGATGTCGGCGGCCAGACAATTGCGGGTCATGCGCGGCTGTGCCAGATCCATCAGCATCGGCGAAGCCACTAGCGCGGCTGCGCGGCTGCCATTGTCAAGGAGATCGAGCGCGGCCAGATTGGCGAGATACCAGCCGAACATCGCCGTATAGCTGATTTCGGTCGGCACGTAGCGGCGCGGACGGCGGGCAGGACCTGGAGCCAACTCCAGGAAGCGATAGGTCAGCAGTTCCTCGATGAAGCTCAGGACCGTGTTGCGGCTGGCGATGCGGTAATGCGTGATGAGGTTGCGCAGGGCAACAACGGTCAGCCCCGAGCCCGGAATCCCCGGATCATATTCAAGATGAAGCGCATAGGCGGCCTGGGTCAGAAGCCAGCGCTGATGTGAGGCGAGCATGCGCGCAACCCTCGGGCCGCTATCATAACGGTTACGCAATGTCTCAGAGAGAAAGCTCAAGGATGCTACGAACTTGGGATGACGAGCAAGTTGCTCGATGGGAAAACTCAATCGGGCCTCCTGGGGTGCCCTTCTTAAAAGCAACAGAAAGTGGATGTTTCATTTTTGTGAACAAAACTATCGGAATCGATCATAATTCCGACATCTAATAGCATGCTATAGTTATGCAAGCGCTTTTATATCGCAAGGGGTTAAACAAATAATTTACTTTAAATTATTGTTTCCCGACCGTAACGGCCTGCATCCAACAGCAATGCAGTCATGATGATCCACCGGAACGTTATGGTAGCAATTGCACTGTCGGTCTGCAAATGCAGGCGTAGAGCTACCACTTTTTATTCGAATAGCTGAATCGAGAGCCGCTCGGCGAGCGAATACTTATTGTGCCATAACAAAACATATCGGCATTGCGATATGACTTTAACTTTGGTTCAGATTTCGGTGTAATGATGCGGCACTTTCAGTCCGGAGGAGGGCTTCGGACTGTGCCCGCCACAGCATAGCCTGATCAGGATAGACCATGCGCACAGACACCGGCCAGATCGTCAATCTGGCAGACTATCGTCCCACCGACTTCGTTCTGGAACGCGTGGACCTCACCTTCGATCTGCATCCGACCGAGACCAAAGTGGAGGCACGGCTGATCTTCCATCGGCGCGAAGGTATCGATCCCAAGGCACCCCTGGTGCTCGATGGCGACGAGCTGTTGCTCTCCGGCCTGCTGCTCGATCAGGCGGAGCTGCCTGTCGCGCAATATGACGCCACGCCTGAAAGCCTCACGGTTCGCGATCTGCCGGAAAGCACGCCCTTCGAGCTGACGATCACGACCGTGATCAACCCGGAAGCCAACACGCAGCTGATGGGTCTCTATCGCACCGGCGGCATTTATTGCACGCAGTGCGAGGCCGAAGGCTTCCGCCGTATCACCTATTTCCCCGACCGGCCGGATGTTCTCGCCCCCTATACGGTCAACATCATAGCCGATAAGGCCGCCAATCCGCTGCTGCTGTCGAACGGCAATTTCCTCGGCGGCGCCGGCTATGGTGAAGGCAAGCATTTCGCCGCGTGGTTCGATCCGCACCCGAAGCCGAGCTATCTCTTCGCGCTCGTCGCTGGCGATCTTGGTATCGTCGAAGACACGTTCACCACAATGTCCGGCCGTGAGGTCGCACTGAAGATCTATGTCGAGCACGGCAAGGAGCCGCGTGCGACCTACGCCATGGATGCGCTGAAGCGCTCGATGAAGTGGGACGAAGAGCGGTTCGGCCGCGAATACGATCTCGACATCTTCATGATCGTCGCCGTATCGGACTTCAACATGGGGGCGATGGAGAATAAGGGCCTCAACGTCTTCAACGACAAGTACGTTCTGGCCGACCCCGAGACGGCAACCGATGCCGACTATGCCAATATCGAAGCCATCATCGCGCACGAATATTTCCACAACTGGACGGGCAACCGCATCACCTGCCGCGACTGGTTCCAGCTCTGCCTCAAGGAGGGCCTGACCGTCTATCGCGATCACGAATTTTCCGCCGATCAACGTTCGCGTCCCGTCAAGCGGATTGCCGAAGTCCGTCACCTGAAGTCGGAACAGTTTCCAGAGGACAGCGGGCCGCTTGCCCATCCAGTGCGGCCGACGACATACCGTGAAATCAATAACTTCTATACGACGACCGTCTATGAGAAGGGCAGCGAAGTCACACGCATGATCGCGACGCTGCTCGGCCGCGATCTCTTCAAGAAGGGCATGGACCTCTATTTCGATCGGCATGACGGACAGGCTGTCACGATCGAAGATTTCGTCAGATGTTTCGAGGATGTCAGCGGTCGCGATCTCACACAGTTTTCGCTGTGGTATCACCAAGCCGGCACGCCGCTCGTCACGGCATCCGGCGCCTATGATGCCGATGCCAAGACGTTCACCCTGTCGCTCGAGCAGATGGTGCCGGCGACGCCGGGCCAGACCGTGAAGAAGCCGATGCACATTCCGCTACGCATGGGCTTGCTCGCCGAAGACGGCACGATCATCACGCCCGCGTCCGTTACCGGGGCAGAGCTCACCGACGATGTCCTGCATCTGACGAAGCAGGCGCAGACCGTGACATTCCACGGCATTCCCTCGCGGCCGGTTCTTTCGCTCAATCGCAGCTTCTCGACGCCGATCAACCTGCAATTCAGCCAGAGCACCCAGGACCTTGCACTGATTGCTCGCTACGAGACCGATCATTTCGCCCGCTGGCAGGCGCTGATCGATCTTGGCCTGCCGAACCTCTTGCAGGCGGCGCGCGATATACGCCAAGGCACCGATATCACTTGCGATTCTGCCTTCACCGAGGCGCTGCTCGCAGCCGCAGCCGACGAAAGCCTGGAGCCGGCATTCCGCGCTCAGGCACTCGCCCTGCCCAGCGAGGCCGATATCGCCCGCGAACTCGGCGGCAACAACGACCCCGATGCCATTCACGCCGCGCGCCAGACGATCATCAAGCGGGTCGCGGAAGCTGGAAAGCATGTCTTCACCGCCCTCTATGACAGCATGCAGACGTCCCGCCCCTTTACCCCGGATTCGGCAAGCGCCGGTCGCCGCGCCTTGCGCAATACGGCACTGAGCTATCTCTCGCAGTTGGACGAGACGCCAGCGAGAGCAAAGGCCGCCTATGACGCGGCGAACAACATGACCGATCTCAGTGCGGCACTGACCATTCTGGCGCAGCGCTTCCCGGATACTGCCGAGACGGCGGCAGCGCTTGCGCATTTCCGCGACCGCTTCGCAGACAATGCGCTCGTCATCGACAAGTGGCTCGCCATTCAGGCCGCGATTCCTGGCGCCGGCGCGCTGGAGCGCATCCGGCTGCTCATGGGGACACCGCTGTTCAAGCACACCAATCCCAACCGCGTGCGGGCGCTGATCGGCACCTTCGCCTTCGCCAACCCCACCGGCTTTGGCCGCGTAGATGGTGCCGGATACAATTTCCTGGCCGACGAGATCCTCGAGATCGATCAGCGCAACCCGCAGCTTGCGGCACGCATCCTGACTTCAATGCGCTCCTGGCGCCTGCTGGAGCCGGTGCGGGCCGACCATGCCCGCGCGGCGCTGATGCGGATCGAGCGCGCAGGCGGTCTTTCGACCGACGTGCGCGACATCGTCGAACGTATCCTCAAGGAGTGATTTCGATCGCCCGGTGCGCCGATTTCGAGGGCTGATTTGCATTGGCCTTTTCAGCTTCAACGAGTCCCGAAAGCGTGCAACTTACCGCTGCGTGTGCAAAATATGCTGAAATCGCAGATGGTTAAGAAAGTTTTACCGCACCCTCTGGACAAGCCGAATCACGAATGATTCATTAGGGCAGATTCGGGCGAGCGTCGCAGCGAATCACACGAGGGACAAGGCTAAAGCGATGGTGGACGTGCGGCGGGCAACCGCGGCCGATGGACGGCTGCGTGTTAATTTCGACGGTCTGAAATCCTGGCATAGCGGCGTTACCGATCGAACCGGAGTGCGGGTGAAGACGATTTCACGTCGTTTTCCGCAGACGGAGCATATTCTCAAGCGCATCATTCCCGTCCTCATCGTTTCCTTCCTGATGGTCGTCGCCGCCTCGCATTTCTTCGGCATGATCACGGAGCATAGCCGGATGGCGGCTTCCGCCCGCCGAACGACCTCGCTTTCGATCGCAGCAGCCGCCGCCGCCTTTTCGAATGATGCCAGCCTGTTCCAGGCCGGCGACCGCAGCGGCGCAGAACGGAAACTGGCCTCCTATCTGCCGCAGGATCGACTGGACACCGGCGCTTTCGTCCTGTTGGTGCAGGCAAGCGGCCGGGTGTTCGGCTCATCGGCCGCCGGCTCAGGCTATATCGGAATGCTCGTCTCCGACTTCTTTCCCGAAGTGACGGCCATCCGCAGTTTTGGCGACCATGCCGGCGTAATCGAGACCATGATTGGCGGCGAGCCCTTCTACGCAGCCATTTCCCTGATCGGCGACAAGGGTGATTTCATTCTGTCGGCTGCATCGATGGATCAGATCGACAAGCTCTGGCGCGACGAGCTGACGCTGAACGTCACACTGTTTGCCGGCATATCCTCCATCCTGCTCGTCATCCTCTACGCCTATTATACGCAGGTGAAACGCGCCCGGGACGCCGACGAAATCTTCCTCGAATCCAACCTGCGGGTCGAGACGGCGCTGTCGCGCGGGCGCTGTGGTCTTTGGGATTTCGATTTCACCAGCCGCCAATTCTTCTGGTCGCGGTCGATGTACGACATGCTCGGGCTGCCGGTCGCCGACAAGCCACTCGCTTTCACGGACGCGGCGCGGCTGATGCATCCGGACGACAACAGCCTACATATGCTTGCCCGCACAGTCACCCGGGGCAATGCCGGCCAGGTGGACCAGATCCTGCGCATTCGCCACGCCAAAGGGCATTATGTCTGGATGCGCGCCCGCGCCCAGATAATCCGCACCAATTCCGGCCGCGTCCACATGATCGGCATCGCGATGGACGTGACTGAACAGCACCGCCTGGCGCAACGCTATGCGGAGGCCGACCAGCGCCTGGCCGATGCTATCGAATGCACCTCCGAAGCCTTCGTGCTGTGGGACAAGAACGATCGCTTGGTCATGTGCAACGCGCATTTCCAGCAGGCTTATGGTCTGCCCGACAATGTGCTCGTTCCCGGCACCGAGCGCGCCGTCGTCAATGCCGCTGCGGCACGACCGGTCATCGAGCGCCGCATCGTCGATCCCGGCCGCTCCAATCATTCGCAGACGACGGAGGTGCAGCTCGCCGACGAGCGCTGGCTGCAGATCAATGAGCGTCGCACGCGCGACGGTGGCCTTGTCTCCGTCGGTACCGACATCACACAGCTCAAGCGCAATCAGGAGCGCCTTCGCGACTCCGAGCGCCGGCTGATGGCGACGATCAATGATCTCTCCGCATCGCGGCAGATCCTGGAGAAGCAGAAGGCGGAGCTTTCGACCGCCAACGCCAATTATCTCGCCGAGAAGGAGCGCGCCGAAGCCGCCAACAGGGCCAAATCGGAATTCCTCGCCAACATGTCGCATGAACTGCGCACGCCGCTCAACGCCATTCTCGGCTTCTCGGAAATCCTGCAGGACCAGATGTTCGGTCCGCTCGGCTCGGCCCGCTACAACGAATATGCCAAGGACATTCACGACAGCGGCAAGCATCTGCTCAACGTCATCAACGACATTCTCGACATGTCGAAGATCGAAGCCGGGCATATGAAGCTCTCCTGCGAGCGGATCAATCTCGCACCGCTCATCGAGGAATGCCTACGCTTCACCCGCATTCCGGCCGCGCAGAAGAACATTCTCGTCGAGCAAGATATTTCCTCCGAGATCAAGCTCAATGCCGACCGGCGGGCGATGAAGCAGATCGTGCTAAACCTGCTCTCCAATGCCGTGAAATTCACCAATGACGGCGGCCGCATCGCGGTTCGCACACGCAGGGTCGACGATGCCGTCATGCTCGTCATCGCCGATACCGGTATCGGCATTCCGAAATCGGCGCTCGGCAAGATTGGCCAGCCCTTCGAACAGGTGCAGAGCCAATATGCCAAGAGCAAGGGAGGCTCCGGCCTGGGGCTCGCCATTTCCAGATCGCTGACCGCGCTGCATCAAGGCCGCATGCGCATCCGCTCGCGCGAAGGTATCGGCACGGTGATCGCAATCCGCATCCCGGATCAGAGCTGATCAGCTTCCGACTGTTGCCTGGAATACTTTCCGAACGGCCTTCGACAGGCGCTTCAGCTCCGCTTCCAGCGTGCGGATATCCGGGCAATCGCCGGCGCGGCAAACCAGTTCGATCAGGCCGGAAGGCGTGTTTTTCGGATCGAACGTGCCATCGATGCAAAGGCGGATAAGCTGCGACACTTCCGTATAGAGCTGCAGAGCTTCCAGGCAGACGTCCAGATCGTTGCGATCCATCAGGCTGCCGCCGAGCAGTTTCAACGCTTCGGCGGTGCTGAGGCCGTTTGCATCGATGCCAACGCCGCGAACCGACGCGATCAGCCGCAGATATTGCGCGATGAATTCGATATCGATCAGGCCGCCGGGGATCAGTTTCAGATCCCAGATGCTTTCCGGCGGCTTTTCCTGTTCGATCAGGGCGCGCATCTCGCGAACATCCTTAGCGATCCTGGCGACATCTCTCTTTGTCGAAAGAACCTCGCCTATGACGCGCTCCGCATCGTTCACCAGCTTCTCGTCGCCGCAGATCAGGCGCGACCGCGATAGAGCCATATGTTCCCACGTCCAGGCTTCCTCGCGCTGGTACTTCTCGAAGGAATTGATGCGCGTGGCGACCGGCCCCTTGTTGCCGGAGGGACGCAAGCGCATGTCCACCTCATAGAGCACGCCCTCGGCCGTCGGCGCCGAAAGGGCCGCGATCAGGCGCTGCGTGACGCGGGTAAAATAGCGCGTGGCATCGAGCGGCTTCGGACCATCGGATTCGCTGGCTGCGTCGTCGTAATCGTAAAGCAGGATGATATCGATATCGGAACCAGCCGAGAGCTCGAAACTGCCAAGTTTGCCCATTCCGACGATGGCAACTCGCCCGCCGGGATAGTCCCCATGCGCCCCCCGGATTTCCTTCAAGACGGCATCCAGCGCTGCCTCGACGATGAGATCGGCAAGATAAGTAAAGGCGCGGGCCGCCATGACGCCGCCTATTGCACCCGTCAACAGGCGAATACCGATCAGGAAACGCTGTTCGGAGGCAAAGATGCGCAGGAGATCGAGCGTCTCTTCATAATGCCGTGCCGGGGCAAGAAAGCTCTGGAGGCGCTCTGCCAGATAGTCGCGCGTCGGCAATTCCGCCATCAGCGTTGGATCCAGCATGCCGTCAAAGACATGCGGCTTGGCCGCGATGATCTCGGCAAGTCGCGGCGCCGACGACATAATGTTGACGATGAGCGAGAGAAGCGCCGGATTGTTCCCGAGCAGCGAGAAGAGCTGTATGCCTGCCGGCAGGCCGGAAATGAAGCTGTCGAAGCGCAACAAAGCCTTGTCGGCACGCTTGCTTTCGCCAAAGACTCGCAGCAGCTCCGGCGTCAGTTCCGTCAACCGTTCTCGTGCCTCTACCGATTGCGTCGCGCGATATCGACCGTAATGCCAGGTGCGGATGACGTTGGCGATGTCAGAGGGGCGATCGAAGCCAAGACGGCGTAGCGTCTCCAGGGTATCGGGATCGTCGCCCTGGCCGGTAAAGACCAGATTGCCAGTTTCGCTCGATAGTTTGGTTTCCTGTTCGAACAGGCGCGCATAGCGGCGCTCGACGGTTTTCAACGTCGTCACCAGCGCTTCGGAAAAAGCCGACACGTCGGCAAAACCCATCATGTAGGCGATGCGGCGGAGTTCGGCATCGGTTTCCGGCAACAGATGCGTCTGCTCGTCGCGCACCATCTGGATGCGATGCTCGACGTCGCGCAGGAACCAATAGGCCGTCACCAGTTCGTCGCGCGTTTCCGCATCGATCCACTTCGCCTCGGTCAGCTCGAAAAGCGTCTCCTCCGTCGATCGGCTGCGCAGAGACGGCATGCGACCGCCAGCAATCAGCTGCTGCGTCTGCACGAAGAACTCAATCTCACGAATGCCGCCGCGGCCAAGCTTGACGTTATGGCCTTTGACCGCGATGGCGCCGTGTCCTTTATGCGCGTGGATCTGCCGCTTGATGGAGTGGATGTCTGATATCGCGGCGTAATCCAGATATTTGCGGAAGACGAAGGGCACGAGATCGCGGATGAAAGCCTGACCGGCAGCGATATCACCGCCGATGGGACGCGCCTTGATGAAGGCGGCGCGCTCCCAGTTCTGCCCCCTGCCCTCGTAATAGATCATCGCAGCGTCCACAGGGATCGCGAGCGGCGTGGAGCCGGGATCGGGACGCAGACGGAGATCGGTGCGGAAGACATAGCCATCTGCCGTGCGCTCCTGCAGGATGCGCACCAGCCGGCGCATCAGCCGCGGGAAGATGTCGATGGCATCATCGGGATCGGGCACGATGCCTGCCGTCTCATCGAAAAAGACAACCAGATCGATGTCGGAGGAATAGTTCAGCTCTTCGGCGCCGAGCTTGCCCATCCCGAGGACGATCAACCCGGATTTCCAACTCGGGGCGGCGGGATCGGGAACCGCGATCTTGCCGGCCTCGTGCGACGACAGCAACAGGTGATCGATCGCCGCTGAGATGGAGGCCTCTGCAAGCCTGCTCAGCCAGCGTGTGGTCACCCTGCCATCATAGATGCGCGCGAGATCGGCAAGGGCAACGAGGAAGGCCGCACGGCGTTTGGCAATGCGCAGACGGCTCATTACCTCAGATTCAGCAGGAGAGGCACCTTCCCCATCCGCGGGCAGCCAGGCGCGGCGAGCCTCTTCCACCAGCCCTTCGATCTGCGGCGACAGCGGCTTCTCGATCGCGGCGACGAGGAGCGACGGTTCGAGATTGGCGATTTCGCGCAAATGAGGGGACAGGGTCAGAGCCGCGACGATGAAATCCCGCAACGCACTTTCGCCCGCAAGGAGATCGGCAACGACCGGCTCCGTTCCGGCGATCTGCTTGAGATCGGCAAGCGCAGACTTCGTCTCCGTCTGGTTCAACGGCCGCAACCGCCCGGCCGGAACATCCCGCAGCAAATCGCTTTGCGTCGTCATGCAGTTCTCCCCAACAGCAAGCGGATACAGCATGATGCCGAAAAGTATGAGCGGTTTTCGGATAACATCATGCTCTACTTCTTTGACGCTAGAGCGGATTCAGATTTCAGGTCGTTTCGACCTAAAATCATCCGGCTCTAGTGCAGGATTAACCTATTGTTTCTGCATGGGGAAGATCATGGTGACCGTTAATCCCTTCGCGTCGGGACTGTCGGGGACCGTATCGGAAAGCTCAAGCCGACCGCCATGCAGCTCCATGACAGCCTCCACCAGTGCAAGGCCGAGGCCTGTTCCCGGCTTCGAGCGGCTTTCGTCCAGACGGAAGAAACGCTTGACCACATCGGCACGTTGATGGGCGGGAATGCCTGGCCCATGATCGGCGACCGCGAGCGTCACGGCGTCGTTGGTGCGCGCCAGCTTGAAGGTGATCGTCTGCTCGCCGTTGCAGCCCGTCGCATATTTGAGGGCATTGTCGATGAGATTGAAGAGTGCCTGACCGATCAGCTCGCGATTGCCCTGAATTTCGACATTCGGCTCGATATCGGCCGTCAGCGTCAGACCCGCCTCTTCTGCGACCGGCTCATAGAGTTCGGCCGTATCGGCGACGATGGAAGAGAGATCGACTTCAGTCATTTCCGCCGCTACCGACCCCGCCTCGACGCGGGAAATCATCAGAAGGGCATTGAAGGTGCGAATCAGCTGATCGGATTCGCCGATAATGCCCTCAAGGGCGACACGACGCCCCTCGCTGTCGGCACTGTCGAGCGCATCGGCGGCCTTGTTGCGCAGGCGCGTCAGCGGCGTCTTGAGGTCATGAGCGATATTGTCGGAGACCTGCCGCAGCCCTTCGTTCAGCTTCTCGATGCGCTCGAGCATCGCATTAAGCGAGGCGGACATGCGGTCGAACTCATCGCCGGAACCACCGACCGGCAGCCGCTGCGAAAGATCGCCCGCCATGATCTTGCGGCTGGCATCCGTCATCCGGTCGATGCGCTTCAATGCGTTGCGGCCGATGCCGAACCAGATGACCAGTGCGCCGAGCCCCATGATAGCCAGCGCCAGCATCAGCGCCTGGCGCACCAGCACGCGGAAGCGCTCGGGCTCGCCGAGGTCGCGGCCGATCAGGATGCGCAAGCCGTTGTCGAGAATGAAAATATTGGCAATTGCCAGATGCCGGCGCTCCGGATCGTTGGAGGCGTCGGTGTAGCGCTCGTAGGAGAAGGGCAACTCCGTCCAGCCGGCTTGGCCGAGCACACCGGGCTGCACGGAGGCGACGTTGCCGGCCAGGATATCGCCCGATGGCCCGGCAATGACATAGAGATTGGCACCCGGCTGACGGGCGCGGCGCTCCATGGTGCGCAGAAGCAGGTTCAGACCGCCGATGTCGTAGGCGCGCTTGACCTGACTGACCTCCTGCTGGACTGCATCGCGGATCTGCCCCGTCAGCAGCCGTTCGGACATGGCCGTGACGTAGAAGACGAGCGTCGCGGCGCAAAGCGAGAAAAGAAGGATGTAGAGGGCGGAAAGGCGGACTGCGGTGGACTTGAAGAGGACGCGGAAGCGGCTCATCCCTCGTCCTTGATCATGTAGCCGGCGCCGCGAATCGTCTTCAGCAGCGGCTGGCTGAAATCCTTCTCGATCTTGGAGCGCAGACGCGAGACATGGACGTCGATGACGTTTGTCTGCGGATCAAAATGATAATCCCAGACATTTTCCAGCAGCATGGTGCGGGTCACGACCTGGCCGGCATTCTTCATCAGATATTCCAGCAGGCGGAATTCGCGCGGCTGCAGCAGGATTTCCTTGCCGCCGCGGCGCACCTCATGCGAGAGGCGGTCCAGTTCCAGATCGCCGACGCGATAAAGAACATCCTGTTCCGGCGTCCCCTTGCGGCGGCCGAGCACTTCGACGCGGGCCAGAAGCTCGCTGAAGGCATAGGGCTTGGGCAGGTAATCGTCGCCGCCGGCGCGCAGGCCGGTGACGCGGTCATCGACCTGACCGAGCGCAGAAAGGATCAGAACCGGCGTGTGCACGCCCTTGCGACGCAATTCGCTTATGACGGAGAGGCCATCGCGGCGCGGCAGCATGCGGTCGATGATGGCGACATCGTAGGTGTTTTCAGTGGCCATGAAGAGACCGCTCTCGCCGTCGCTCGCGTGATCGGCAATGATGCCGGCCTCGCGAAACGCCTTGGTGAGATAAGCCGCCGCTTCGAGATCGTCTTCGATGATCAGAATCTTCATATGGGCGACATTACCTGCCGAGGCTGCCTCGGCACAACCAGAATCGGAGGAATTCACGGCATGTTGGCCAGCGGTTGTCATCTTTCACCTGCCTTGGAGCCAGTCATCTTCGACATGTTCTAAAAAGGAAGCCGCGCAAGCCGTGGCCTGCGCGGCTTCCTGATTCATTTCATTCGCTTAAAGGATCAACCGGCATTGATCGGCAGAGCGACGAAGCGGCTGCCATTGCCGGACTGAATCTGGAACAGGGCGCGCGTGCGTCCATCCTTCTTCGCCTGCTCGATGACCTTGGCGATATCGCCGGCGTTCGAGACCTGCTGGTTGTTGACCGAGGTGATCTTCTCGCCCTCCTTCACGCCCTTGTCGGCGGCATCGGAGTCGGGATCGACCGCGGTGATCGCAACACCCTTGCCATCGTCGGAAGGGCCGACGGTGAGACCGAGGTCAGCCAGCGCCTTCTCGGAGGACGGCTGCTGCGGCTGCTGATCCGGCTGCGAGTCGTCATTAGAAGCCTGGTTCTGATCGGCAGGCAATGTGCCGAGTTCGACCGTGACCGACTGCGACTTGCCGCCGCGCCACAGCGAAACCTCAACCTTGGAGCCTGGCTGCATGGCGCCGATGCGACGAGCGAGATCGCGCGGGTCCTTGACCGGATCGCCATTGACCGCCGTGACGACGTCACCATTCTTGATGCCGGCCTTCTGGCCAGGCGAGCCGTCCTGCGGGGAGACGACCAGAGCGCCGCTTGCTTCGGCAAGGCCGAGCGATTCGGCGATGTCCTTGGTGACGGGCTGGATCTGAACGCCAAGCCAGCCGCGTGAAACCGTGCCGGTCTTGATCAGGTCGGTCACGACGTCCTTGGCGGTGGTCGCCGGGATTGCGAAGGCAATGCCGACGCTGCCGCCTGACTGCGAGAAGATCGCGGTATTGATGCCAACCACCTGGCCGTTGAGGTTGAAGGTCGGGCCACCCGAGTTGCCCTTGTTCACCGGCGCATCGATCTGGATGTAATCGTCATAGGGGCCGGAATGAATGTCACGGCCGCGAGCCGAGACGATACCGGCGGTGACCGTGCCGCCGAGGCCGAAGGGGTTGCCAACGGCAACGACCCAATCGCCGACGCGGACCTTGGAATCATCGGCCCAGCCGACATAGGTGAACTTCTTGCCCTTGGGATCGACCTTCAGGACTGCCAGGTCGGTGCGGCTATCCTTGCCGACGAGCTTGGCGTCAAGCTCGGTGCCGTCATTGAGGACGACGACGAAAGCGGCACCGTCGGAAACGACGTGATTGTTGGTGACGATGTACCCGTCTTCGGAGACGAAGAAGCCGGATCCTTGAGCGACCGGACGCAGGCGACCCTTGTCATCGGAATTCTTCTGCTGGTTCTGACCATGCTGCTGGCCGCGACCCTGCTGCTGCTCGAACTGGCGGAAGAACTTCTTCAACGGGTGATCGTCCGGAAGATCATCGAAGCCGCGGCCGAGACCGAAGGAATCGTCGTCATCGGCAACCGGATTGACACGGGATTCGACGCGGACCGAAACGACGGCCGGCGATACGGCGTCGACCACATTGGCAAAGCTCGGAACCTGCGGCGCCTGAACGTTGACGGCATCGGCATAGGCACCGGTAACGACGGCCGGAACACCCGTTGCCAGGGCAGCAACAGCGAGGCCGGCGACGACGGAAGCCTTCATAGCGGTGCTGCGGGACAAAGTGTCCTTGATATTCCTGAACATATGCGAATTACCTTCTCTTTTCTCGTCAGATTTGCGCCGGCCAAACCGGCTGTGTTGCGCCATAATGAAGATATAGGGCACGGCACCTTACAACGAACTGTCCGCCCCATGAAAAATTCGTAATGTAAGGTATCGGTGCAACATTATGACGAAAGACGACAGTCGGGTCACTTTCCGAGGATATCTTTCAGCTGCGCCTCTTCATCGGCGCTCAAAGCGCTGCCGGTGGGCTCGCCGACGCGGCGGCGCGCGTAAAAGGCAAGGGCCAATCCGCCTGCTACGAAGAGCACGATCGGTGCTCCCCAGAGGATGTATGTCTTCTCGCTCAAGCGCGGCTTGAGCAGCACAAACTCGCCGTAGCGCGAGACGATGTAATCCAGCACCTGCTGATCGCTGTCGCCATCGGTCAGGCGCTTGCGCACCAGCAAGCGCAGGTCCCGCGCAAGATCGGCATTGGAATCATCGATGGATTGATTCTGGCAGACCATGCAGCGCAGCTCCGCCGAGATCGCCCGCGCCCGTGCCTCCAAGGCCGGATCGGACAGGACTTCATCGGGATTGACGGCAAAGGCAGGGGCCGCGGCAAAGAGCAATGCCAGCAACATAAGCAGGCGCGCGAACACCGCTACCTTCTTCCCGGCCCCGCTATTCTTAACACACAATACCCCCTCATCCGCCCCTACGGGGCACCTTCTCCCCGAGGGGAGAAGGGGAAATTGCCGCTGTGGTGCCGGTGTCGCACAAAAGCCAGTCGAGGAAGACTGCAGCGGTTTTCCCTTCTCCCCTCGGGGAGAAGGTGCCCGAAGGGCGGATGAGGGGGTATTGGTCAAACCTATCATTCTGCCGGCTCCATGGCCGGGCGAACTGGTTTCGCCTTGCGGCTCGGTGCACCGACGCGCAGGCGGCGGTCGCTGAGTGATACAAAGCCGCCGAGCGCCATGACCAACGCGCCCATCCAGATGCAAAGAATAAACGGCTTCCACCAGATGCGCACGACCATGCCGCCATCCTTGCTGGCGTCGCCGACCGACACATAGAGCTGGTTGAGGCCGAGCGTGAGAATGCCCGATTCCGTGGTCGCCGTGCGGCTTGCAGTAAAGACGCGTTTGGCGGACGACATCTGGGCAAAGGCAACCCCGCCACGGCTAACGGTGAAGTGGGCGCGATCCTCGGTAAAATTGGGGCCGACGCCCGGCTGCACTCCATCGAAGCGCAAGCTGTAGCCGCCAAGCTCGGCGACCTCGCCCGGCTTCATGCTGGTGATGTGTTCCCCCTCGAAAGTCGTCACAGCGACGATGCCGAGTACGGTGATACCGAGGCCGGCATGGGCTAGCGCGGTGCCGAAGGCAGAGCGAGGCAGCCCGCTCAGGCGGCGCCAGGCGACACCAGCCGCCACCTTGCCGACGCCGGCGCGATACCAAAGATCGGCCAAGGCGCCGAAGGCCAGGAAGAAGCCGGCGGCAAGGCCGAGGGCGGCCAGTATGGGGCCGCCATGCTCGATGTAAAACAGAACAAGGCCAGCCAGGAAGGCTAGGCCTGCCACGAGATAGAGCCTCTGCAGTGCGCCGAGCAGGTCACCGCGCTTCCAGGCGAGCAGCGGCCCGAATGGCACAGCGATGAGGATCGGGGTCATCAACAGCCCGAACGTCATGTTGAAGAAGGGCGGGCCGACAGAAATCTTGTCGCCGGTCAGTGTTTCAAGCGCCAGCGGATAGAGCGTGCCGGTCAAAACCGTGCCACAGGCGACCGTGAGGATCAGGTTGTTCAGCACAAGCGCGCCCTCGCGCGAGATCGGCGCGAACAATCCACCGGAAGCAAGCTTCGGCGCACGCAGCGCAAAAAGCGATAAAGCCCCGCCGATGAAGATCAGGAGAATGCAGAGAATGAAGATACCGCGCGTCGGATCGCTGGCGAAGGAATGGACGGAGGTCAGCACGCCGGAACGCACGAGGAAGGTGCCGAGCAGTGACAGCGAAAACGTCAGGATCGCCAGAAGCACCGTCCAGATCTTCAGGGCGTCGCGCTTTTCCATGACCAGTGCCGAATGCAGCAGGGCCGTGCCGGCAAGCCAGGGCATGAAGGAGGCATTTTCCACCGGATCCCAGAACCACCAGCCGCCCCAGCCGAGCTCGTAATAGGCCCAGTAGGAGCCCATGGCGATGCCGAGCGTCAGGAAGCTCCAGGCGGCGAGCGTCCAAGGCCGGACCCAGCGTGCCCAAGCGGCATCGATGCGACCTTCCAGAAGCGCGGCGACAGCAAAGGAGAAGCAGACGGAGAAGCCGACATAGCCGAGATAGAGCAAGGGCGGATGGATCGCCAAACCGATATCCTGGAGAACGGGATTGAGATCCTTGCCCTCGGCCGGCGCCGGGTTGAGCCGAATGAAGGGATTGGAGGTGAGCAGAATGAAGACAAGGAAGGCCGAGGAGATCCACGACTGTACAGCCAGTACATTGGCGCGCAGTACATCCGGCAGATTGCGCCCGAAGAGCGCGACAAACGCGCTGAACAGGGCCAGGATCAGCAGCCAGAGCATCATCGATCCCTCGTGATTGCCCCAGACGCCGGAGATCTTGAAGATCAGCGGCATCAGCGAATGGGAATTGGCCCAGACATTGAGGACGGAGAAATCGGAGGCGACATAGGCGTAGGTCAGCACGCCGAAGGAGAAGGCGACGAGCAGGAACATGACGATGGAGCCGACCGGGGCGATATCCATCATCGACACGTCCCCGCGCCGGGCACCGACGACAGGCAGGATGGAGACGATCAGCGCGGTCGCGAGCGCCAGCACCAGGGCATAGTGTCCGAGCTCGATGATCATTGGCTGGCCTCCTCGCCTTTCCAGACGCCATCAGCCTTCAGCTTGTCGGCGACCTGCTTCGGCATGTAACGCTCATCATGCTTGGCGAGCACGCTGTCGGCAACGAAAACGTCACTGCCCGGCTCGAACTTGCCTTCGGTGACGACGCCCTGCCCTTCGCGGAACAGGTCCGGCAGGATGCCATCATACTTGACCTTGATCGTATCGGTGCCGTCGGTGACCGAGAATTGAACCTGCGTTCCCCGACCGCGCACGATCGAGCCTTCACCGACGAGGCCGCCGAGGCGGATCAGCGTCCCGGCATTGACCGGTGTCTTGGCGAGATCCGCCGGCATATAGAAATAGGCGACCGACTGGCTGAAGGCGAACAGCACGAGCAACACGGCGGCGGCGATGAAACCCATACCGCCGGCGATCACGGCCAGACGTTTCTGCTTGCGGGTCATTGCTGCGTCACCTCCGTCGGCAGTCCCAATTCCTTCGCCAGCGCCAGAAGCTGCTGGCCCTCTCCTCCATCGGCCGGAAAGGCCGCAAGACCGCGCTTCAATGCATCCGCCGCGCGCTCCCGATCATTCAGCACGGCGTAGGAGCGGATCAACCGCATCCAGCCCTCGAAATTCTTCGGATCTTGCTTGAGCTTGGCATCGAGGCTGTCGACCATGCCGCGGATCATCTGCTGGCGATCGCCGCTGCTCAGCGCATTGGCTGCAGCGACATCCTCCGCGGTCGGATTGCCGGGTGCATTGTCATTGGCGGATGCCATCGCCCGACCGCCATTCTTGATGATATGCTCATTGACCGCGGCAAGCCAGGGTGCGTCGGGCGGCGATTGTTTTGCCAGGGCCTCAAAGGCCGTTTTCGCATCGGCCGCCTTGCCCTCCTGCTCCAGTGCCAGCGCCAGATAGAAAAGCGTGCGCGGATTGGTGGCATCGAGCGCCAGCGATTGCTGCAGCACCTCGCGCGCCTCCGCAGTCACAATGCCATTGGCCTTCACGACCAGCACCTCGCCCAGATCGCCAAGCCGAGCTGCGTTCGGTCCCAGCAGGCGGATGACATTGCGATAGGCAAGCTCGGCGTCGCCGATACGGTTGGTCTTGAAATAGATCGGTGCCAGGACCTCCCAGCCCTTGGCATCATCCGGGTTCTTGGCCAGATGCTGCTCGATCTTGACGATCGAGATGGCGAGATCGTTTCCCGGCTTCTCCAGCCGCGCTTCCAGCGGCTGCGCCGGCAGGCCGGGATCGCCATTGACGAGATAGAGACAGAGACCAACGGCCGGAAGAAGGACGATGATGAAGGCCTGAGCAAGACGGTAACTGCCATGTGCAGGCGATTTCGCTGCCGTCTTTTCGTCCTTGGCGGCAGCGATGAGACGCCGTCCGATTTCGGCGCGGGCATAGTCGGCCTCCTGCGCGGAGATGAGGCCGCTGGCAAGGTCCCGGTCCAGTTCGCTGAGCTGATCACGATAGACCTCGGCCTCTCCGGAACGACGGTCCTCCGCCTCCTTCGCACCACGCAGAAGGGGATAGAGGAGCACAGCGCCGACAACCGCCGTAAGAACGGCCACGAGAATCCAGAACAGCATAGACGCCCAATACTTTAACGGGGCGCTTATTCCAACCGGGAAAGGCCATCTGACGAAGATTTGAGGCGTTTGGCCGCGCCTTTCAGTGCAGACGCCTATTCAAGCGGCGTCCAGGTGCCGTCGTCATTGCGGCAGGCCGCGCCCCTCGCAGTCGTCGGCTTGCCGTCGACCGTGACCGTGTGCGTATATTGCCGGCAATTCTGCGAGCCGACCTGGTAGGGCGCAGCGGGAACAACCTCGCCGCTTGCATTCCTGCCCTTCCATGCCACAGGTTGGCCGAGAGGCGAGGTTTCGAGGGCACGATATTCCGCTTCCAGCGCACGCTGTTTGTCGTTGTCGCTCAGCTTGATGCCGGTGCGCTCGACGATACCACCATCAAGAGCATTGATGAAGGTCGCTGAGGCCGGAGGCTTCGCGGACGAAAACAGGCTCTTGCTGCCCCCCAGGCCGCTTGTCGTCGAGCAACCAGAAAGCGCAAGCGCGGCAAAAAGAGAGGGAATGACCAGAAAAAAGGTACGAAGCTTCATACAACCGAACCAGTATCAAAAAGCAAAACCATAGGTACTGCGCTGCGGCATCATCATGATCCACAACGCCTTTTTGGCATCATGCCGTTCCTCACGCAACATCCTTCGTCAGGCCCGGCAAAATTAGGCTCGCGCGAAGCCCGCCCCAGCTGCCCCGGGAGAGCTCGAAACGGCCTTGATATTCATTCGTAATCTCGCTGACGATCGACAGACCGAGACCGGTGCCGGGCTTGCTCTCGTCCAGTCTGCGCCCGCGTTTCATGGCTTCGCGGATCTGATCCGGCTCCAGCCCTGGGCCGTCGTCTTCAACCACCAGTTCCACCCAATGGCGGCGCGCCGGATCGATACCCTTGACTTCAGCAGGCGCTTCGTTTGCAACCAGACGCACTTTGTGTTCGGCAAAGCGGGCGGCATTTTCGAGGAGATTACCGACCGTCTCCTCGAGATCCTGCTGCTCCATGGCGAGCGCCAGATTGGGCGAGACGGAGAGTTCGAACTCCTTGTCGGTATTCAGCCGCCGCATGACGCGGACCAGCCGCTCCAGCGCCGGCTCGGCTTCGGTGCGCGCCAGCACGGATTCGCGCTGGGCGGCGATGCGGGCACGATTGAGATAGGATTGCACCTGCCCCTGCATGACCTCGGCCTGGTTCTTCACCAGATCGCCATGCGATCGCTCGAGGACACGGGATTCATTCAGAAGAACCGCAATCGGCGTTTTCAGCGAGTGCGCGAGATTACCCACCTGCATGCGGGCGCGCTCGACGATACGCCGGTTGCTGTCGATCAGCGCATTGATCTCATTGGCAAGCGGCAGGATCTCACGCGGAAAATCGCCTTGCAGGCGTTCGCTTTCACCGGCGCGGATGCGTTCCAGCGCGGCCCGCGCCTTATCGAGCGGCTTCAGACCGTAGAGAATGGCAAGCGCATTGACGATCAAGCTTCCGACGCCGAAGCCGACGAGCGCGAAATAGAGGCTGTGGGAGAAATTGCGCACGTCATCTTCAACCACGGCGACATTGCCGGTCACGCGAAACCGAGCCGCATGGTCCGTATCGAACTGGATTTCGGTTTCCGCCACCTGAACGCGATTTCCGAAGGCGTCGGTGACGATATAATAGCGCTCGTAATTCTTATCGAAAGGCGCTTCCAGCACGGATAGAACCGGCAGGTTTGACGCGCCGAGCGACGACGAAACCAAGGGGTTTGACGTATATGTGCCGAGCGGCTCGACTATCCAATACCAGCCGGTCTTCGGCTGTGAGAAACGGAGGTCTCCAAGCTGCGGACTGCCTGACAGCGCACCCTGATCACCGATCGTCACGGAGTTGATGACGTTATAGAGCTGCGCCCGCAACAGATCCTGAAAGCCGCGCTCGGCGTTCTTGCGGTAGATATCGGAGATGACAAGCCCGATCACCACCAGCGCCACCGCCGACCAAAGCGTGGTCAGCAGCAGGACGCGAGCGGTGAGCGACTTAATTCGCATTGGTCGCTGCTTGGATGCGGTAACCAAGGCCACGGACCGTTTCGATCAAATCGACGCCCATCTTCTTGCGAAGGCGTCCGACAAAAACTTCAATCGTATTGGAATCACGGTCGAAATCCTGATCGTACATATGCTCGACCAGTTCGGTGCGTGAGACGACCTCGCCCTTGTGATGCATGAGATAGGCAAGCAGCCGATATTCATGAGACGTAAGCTTGAGCGGCTTGCCGTCCACGGTCGCCTTCGAGCTCTTGGTGTCGAGCCGCACCGGGCCGCAAACGATTTCCGAAGAGGCGTGGCCTGCGGCGCGGCGGATGAGCGCGCGGATGCGGGCAAGCACTTCCTCGACGTGGAAAGGCTTGGCGACATAATCGTCCGCGCCCGCGTCTATGCCTGCCACCTTGTCGCTCCAGCGGTCGCGGGCGGTCAGAATCAGAACGGGCACGGTGCGTCCGGCGCCGCGCCATTTTTCAAGCACGGTGATGCCATCCATTTCAGGCAAGCCGATATCGAGGATGATCGCGTCATAAGGTTCGGTGTCGCCGAGGAAATGCCCCTCTTCGCCATCAAAGGCCGTATCGACCACATAGCCCGCCTCCTTCAAGGCCTCGGCAAGCTGGCGGTTCAAGTTGATATCGTCTTCGACTATGAGAATGCGCATCTCTGAATCCAATTTCCCCGGTTCGAGAAACAGTACTGTAAATCACGCTGCAGTGGAATCACGGAAACAATAAGATTTTGTGTGAGATTCAAGGCTTTAGGTTGGTACCCACATGCCCTGGCATCACATCGGCACCTTCATCGTCACCTTGCGCGGGCGCTGCCCGTTGCCCTGAACGAGAACGGTGATGATGCAGCTGTCGCCGGACGGCTGTGCGGAAAGAAGCTGGCCACCGGTCTTGGCGACGACTTCCTCGGCTGCCTCGCTGCAATCGCTGTTGGCGCGCGCGACCAGGGTCGACGTCGGCGCTGGCGCCGGCAGAACAGACGAGCCGGCCAGGACGAGGGCCGCTGCTGCTATGCTTGAAAATGAGGCCATGCTTCGGACTTCCCACAGGGATATGAACTTGGCCGATTATTTACCCAAACACGTCTGAATGGCAAATGAATGGGCTGTAATTTTCGGCCAGCCGGGCGCAGGGGTCGTCCAGAGGATTTTCTAAGCATTTGAAATTGTTGAATGTGGATCCGCTGCAGCGTGAGGACAGCAACCGTCTGTCGCTTCAGAACGCGGCATCGATACAATCTATCGGCGATATGAGTGGACCGATGCATGCCCGGCTTCGCGAGCACTACGCGCGGAGCCGCCAGCTCAGCCATTTTTAATCATTCTTGCTTATCATCGGTTCATGTCGGCGAGATGAACCGCGCCCTCCCGTGACCAATGCAACTGGCCTGGAGACGCCTTATCGGCATAAGGCGTGATGATTTCCTTGAGTCCTTTGAATCGCTTGCCGCGATTTCCTCTCAAATTGAGTCCGGAGCTTCAAAAGTTGATTCAAGAACCTCAAGCCGAGAATCCGGTCGCGGACAATCCGATTCCGCTTGCATGCTCAATCCATTGAAAGGACTGGCGGGAAATAGTTCTGCCCCCGCGCCCGACATTCAGAAAGGTTCACGGACGGCCGTCGCCGTCTCGTAATCTGCGGCAATGCGCATTTCGCGCAGCGGCCGAACGCGCTCGATGGAGCGCTGGTAATTCGGATGGGCCTTGTAAGCCGCCAATGCCGCCTCGTTGTCGAATTCGCCGTAGACCACAAGATCGACTTCGGTTCCGAGCTGATCGGTCTTGACGTTCGTGCCGATCTCCAAAAGCCGCGCATGCGGAATGGCCGTGAGGATCGAGAGGCCGGAACGGACCTCCTCAAGCTTGGCGCGATCGGGAACGGTAAAGAAGACGATATGACGGATCACGCGGCGGCTCCTTGTGCATATGCGAGGGCACCGCGCGATACCATGTGGACAGGCTCAATTCAATAAACTCACCATCTCGTCGTAGAACCGTTTGATCGCACCCTTTTCAAGCCTCCATTTACTGCATGGAAGGAGATGATACTGTCGCGGCCATGACCGACGAGGAGCTTGCATCCCTCGCCCTCAGCTTGCCTGAAACGGCAGAGGGCTCGCATTTCGGCACCCGTGACTTTCGCGTGCGGGGCAGAATCTTCATGACACTTCGCGGATCGGATTTCTGCGTCGTCAAGCTGACGCCCGATCAGCAGCAGATGGCTTCGGCCATCATGCCAAGGCATGTCGCCGCTGTGCCCGGCAGCTGGGGCCTGAAAGGATGGACGCGACTTTTCCATCGCGATGCCGGAAACGAGGAGATCAAAAGGCTCTTGCGCCAGGCTTGGCGAAATGTAGCGCCGAAATCTATGGCTTTGCCGGAGGATTAGGCATCATGTCATCCTCGACGGTCAGCGGCCAATCGACGACATAATCCTCGAAATCGTCAAGATCGACATCGTTCTCGCTGACGGTGCGCCCTTGGGCGGAAACACCGGCGATATGCACCGTTTCCGGATCACCCGAGATCAGCGGATGCCACCAATAGAGATCGCGGCCCTCATTGACGAGGCGATAGGCGCAGGTGGGCGGCAGCCATTCCAGCTCCGGAACCTTCTCCGGCGTCAGTTGTACGCAGTCGGGCACGAAATCCCAGCGGTTCGGGTAGCTGGTGCAACGACAGCTTTCGCCGTCCATCAGCTTGCAGCGGATCGAGGTGAAATAGACGTCGCCGCTATCCCACTCCTCGAGCTTGTTGAGACAACAGAGGCCACAGCCGTCGCAAAGGCTTTCCCATTCCGACGGGCTCATTTCCGCCAGGGTCTTGCTTTTCCAGAAGGGTATCTCGTCTGTCATCATCGTCGTCCTCGCCACCCGGCAAAGGGAATTCGGGCTGCGGCATGCATGTCTCTTGTTCTTTTCTCTAAATCAACCAATTATTCAATTAGCCGTTCTATGAGATAATGGGCTTTGCGTGTGCCACAAGGAGACACGCGGCAGTAATGTGGTCGGGAAGTAGAGCGTGGAAGACCCATCCAATCCAGAAAACGGGCCGAAGATGGAGCCCGAGACGCCTAAGGATAACGGGGCCGAGAAGCCGCGGCGTCGCAAGCGCTATTTCTTTTTGCGCCTTGATTCATGGATCGACTCCACTTTGTGGAATGCCGGCTTCGGTCTCGCCGAGGCATGGGAGGAGATCACCATCTTCTTCCGCCGCTTCCGCGTTCGCGGCTGGAAACGCGTCTTTTTCGAACTGCTCGGTGAAGGCCTGACGCTGGGGACGGCCGGCTCCGTCGTCATGCTGATGCTCGCCATGCCGGCCTTCGAGGCGACGCAGGGCGACTGGCGCAACCGCGGCAATTTCGCCGTCACCTTCCTCGACCGCTACGGCAACGTCATCGGCCATCGCGGCATCATTCACGAGAATTCCGTGCCGGTAGACCAGCTGCCGGACTATTTCATCAAGGCGGTGCTGGCGACCGAGGACCGGCGCTTCTTCGACCATTTCGGCATCGACGTCATCGGCCTGTTCCGCGCGGTCACCGTCAATGCGCAGGCCGGCGGCGTCGTTCAGGGCGGCTCGACGCTGACGCAGCAGCTTGCCAAGAACATCTTCCTCAGCAATGAGCGCTCCATCGAACGCAAGGTCAAGGAAGCCTTCCTGGCGATCTGGCTCGAGGCCAATCTCTCCAAGAAGGAGATCCTGAGCCTCTATCTCGACCGCACCTATATGGGCGGCGGCACCTTCGGCGCAGCGGCGGCGGCGCAATTCTATTTCGGCAAGAGCATCACTGACGTCAATCTGGCGGAAGCCGCGATGCTCGCCGGCCTCTTCAAGGCGCCGGCAAAATATGCGCCGCACGTCAACCTGCCGGCGGCGCGCGCCCGCGCCAACGACGTGCTGTCCAATCTCGTGCAAAGCGGGCTGATGACCGAGGGACAAGTGATCGCCGCGCGACGCAACCCGGCTTCGGTGGTCGACCGAGCTCAGATCGAATCCCCGGATTATTTCCTCGATTGGGCCTTCGATGAAGTGCAGAGGCTTGCTACGCGGTTCCCCGAGCGCTCGCTGATCGTGCGCACCACCATCGATATGGGGCTGCAGAAGGCGGCGGAGGATTCGGTTCAATCCAGCCTGATGGAGTTCGGCGAGCGCTATAAGGCCAAACAGGGCGCCTCCGTCGTCATCGAAAATGGCGGCGCTGTGCGCGCCATGGTCGGCGGCAGCGACTATGGCGAAAGCCAGTTCAACCGCGCGACCAAGGCGCTGCGCCAGCCCGGTTCGTCCTTCAAGATCTATACCTATTCGGTCGCGATGGAAAACGGCATGACGCCCACCTCCACCATCGTCGATGCGCCGATCAGCTGGGGCAACTGGAGCCCGCATAATTACGAAAACCGCTACGAAGGCAAGGTGACGCTCACCCAGGCGCTGACGCAATCGATCAACACTATCCCCGTGCGGCTTGCCAAGGAGAAATTCGGCATTCAGCCCATCCGCAACATGGCCAAGGCCATGGGCGTGGAAACGCCGATCCGCAACGACAAGACCATTCCGATCGGCACATCGGAAGTAACTGTCCTCGATCAGGCGACGGCCTATGCGGTGTTCCCGGCCAACGGCATGCAGTCGCGCCGCCACGGCATCGAGCAGATCACCGGTTATGACGGCAAGGTGCTCTACGATTTCAACCGGGACGAGGCGCCAGCCAAGCGGGTTTTGAGCGAAAAAGCCACGTCATACATGAACCAGATGCTGACGCAGGTTCCCGTGATCGGCACCGGCCGCAAAGCAGCCCTCGACAACGGCATCGTGGTCGGCGGCAAGACCGGCACCACGCAGGCCTATCGCGACGCCTGGTTCATCGGCTTTACCGGCAACTACACCTGCGCCGTCTGGTTCGGGAATGACGACTATACCTCTACGAACAATATGACGGGCGGCACGCTGCCGGCCATGACCTTCAAGAAGATCATGGATTACGCCAATCAGGGCATCGTGCTGAAGCCGATCCCGGGCATCACCAACCCCTTCCCCGTGCAGAAGCCGCAAACAGTTGCGGCCAAGAAGCCCGCCGACCCCGCCAGTAGCGCCCTGCCGCCGCTGGTGCGCCCGCGCTCGCTTTCAGTAGACTCCACGAATATCCTGCGCGATATCGGCGAAAGGCTGAAGGCGGCGACACCGCTCGGCGCGCAGAAGGTGGCGACGGCGGAGCATCGCAGCATGACTGCGCCTGAGTGACCAACCCTCCCGGAAACTGTACTGCAACGCGAGGCAGGTGACGGCGGCAAACCTGCCGTCGAATTGAAGGATGGAAGCCGGCGTTTTGGATGCCCACTGCCGTTCCCGATCTTGCCTATTGTTCCCAAGACAGCCGTAAATAGTGGCTTGCCCTTCCCCCTATCGCCAGAATCAGGAATAACTCGACACTGATTTGTCACGAGGACGATCCTAGGGTGTTCCGAGTTCCCCTTCTTGTTGCGCTTTCGCTTGTCATCGCCTTTGGCGGCGGTATCGTGTTCACGCTTCTGGCGTTGGATGCCACCTCCGGCTTCGGCGCGATCAAGCTTGGCGCCTGGCAGGCGTTCCCCGAAATGCAGACAGCGGATGCGGACCCTTATGCGAAATCGCATCGAGCACGCGCGGGGCGTTTGCTGTACGGCACAGCCGAAGGGCTGGTGTTTACCGCCTCCGACGATGACAGCAAAGCGCGGCTGACCGCAAATTGCACCTACCGCATCAGCGGCCAGACGCCACCGGCAAGGCTTTGGACCCTCTTCATCGCCGGCAATGACGGCCGGCCGATCGAAGACGCTGCCGGTCGCCCTTCCACCATCAATTCCTGGGTGGTGCTGCGCAAGCCGGATTCGACCTTCAACATCACGGTTTCATCCAATCCCCAGGCGGGCAACTGGCTCGCCCTGCCGCCATCTGGCAATTTCCGCCTGGTATGGACGCTTCTGGATTCGCCGGCGGCCAGCAATTCCGGCCTGATCGATCTCGGCATGCCGAAACTCGAGAAGATCGGATGCGGCAATGTTTAGATTCGTCTTCGCGATCCTCACCGGCCTATTCGGCGCGGTGCTGCTGCATATCATCATCATTCTGTCGCTGCCGCATTTCTCCGATCGGGACGCCTATACGCGTGTATCGGACGAGGGTGACGAAAATCATTTCTATATGCTTGACAACAAAGATGACGATGCGGGGCTTTCCAATACCGATCCCTACATTCGCACGGCCGTCTGCGCCTTCGACATCGAGGATACGCCCGTTCATCTGACCGCGAAGGGCAAGGTGCCGTTCTGGTCGCTTGCCATCTATGACGCGGCCTCCAATGAAGTGTTCAGCATGAGCGACCGTACGTCGGTCGGCGGAACGCTCGATTTGCTGCTTGCATCGCCTGTCCAGCTGACTGGCATACGCAAGGCACTGCCACCCGCGCTTGCCCAATCGATCCTGGTGGAAGTGCCGCGGGCTCAAGGCTATGCGGTGCTGCGCACCATGGCGCCGCAAGCAAGTTTCGACGATGCGGCGCAAGAATTTCTCTCCGAGGCCGGCTGTGACGAATTCGACAATGGCTGAGATCTTTTGGAGCTGAGATCTTAGGAGCTAAAATCCTTGGCTGAAAACCCCGGCTCCAGAATTGTACTGCGGGAAGCTGGCGGCTCGTGGCGAGTGGCGCCAGCAAGCGCTATTCGGCCGGATTGCGACGACAACTGGCAGGCGCGAGAACTCGCCACGCGCTTGCATATGTTGAAGCGCTTACTTTCCCTTTGCCCGCTTCGGGCCTGCCCCGGGGCGATGCGTTGGCGTATCAAGATGCTCGTAACGTACGCCGGTGAACAATAGTATCTTTGCCTCCACCGGTTCCTTCTGGGCGCGCGGCGGCAGGCGCAATCGCCAATCCGAAAGAGATATGATCTTTGCCATTCTCGTCTCCATTAACGTCTCGAGACGGATGAACCTGCGACTTGATTTCACCCTGCCCGCCACTGAAGCGGACTAACGCTCCCCTCCATTCCAGCCTTTGTTTTGGGCTTCAATGGAGGCATCCGCGCCTTCTCACGGCATTTCCCTTACACCGTGGCATGAGCACCGATTTTTCGGCTTCCATGCTGTCTGTACACTCGATCACATTCTGCCAATGGCTGCTTTCAAGCGGAATTCAGACATATCGCAGTTAACAGAATGCTAATTCTCATCGCTCGTCATTCTCGGCATCACTCGTCATGCTCTATTAACGCCGTGACGGCGGCTTTGGTTTCATCGGCTGTTGAAAAATTGCGGAACGCGCTTTTGCCATGAAAACGAGCAATATCATGCTCTTAACTCAACAGACGATCCGGCGGGCACATGGAAAGCGCGAATACCACGTTGCAGAAAAGCGTCACACAAATATTATTTGCGCTCACGAAAAATTAACGTAATGTAAGGTCGTAATTCGAGGGCAATCAATGTTTGCGGCGGGCAGTTCCGTCTTTTCACCGGAGGACGTCACCGTCTTGCGCGATGCGCTGGATGGGTGGTGCCTGGAAAAGCGGATCGATATTAGAAGCACGGAAGCCCAGTTCGCGGCCACGGCGGCAATCGGCCTTTTTCAATCCGGCTACAACACCTCGGAAAAGCTGCTCGCAGCCTTGCGCGAGCATAAGGGCATCTGAAGAATCCCACCTGCATCAAGAAGCCGGATCTCCGCTTTTGCAGCGAGTGACATCGCTTTTGACTATCTCCACAACAGAAGCACTCATAGGTTGAATTTGCCTGTAAGCACCTATGCCCAGAAAGGTTTTCCACAGGTCCGCTTTCGCCCCAAACTGCCGTCCATGCGGCCAAAAAGCCGCTGCACTCCTCGCGCAAGCTTAACGCGCAATTTTTATTCGGATTTTAATAAAGTTTTCACGAACCATTAACTCTGCCGGCCTTAGTCTTTGGCGAAAGCCAGATAAGGACGACCGTGTCCATACCCGTTTCGACAGTCATCATCGAGGACGCTCTCTTTATCGAAAGAGTCGTTCCGTTCGACTGGAGCGAAGCAAAGCGGAAGCCATGGTCGACCTTCGGGCTCCCTGCTTTTTTGTTCGGCGTATCAGTATGGGTGTTGGCGTGCGTGATCGGTTTAGAGACCTTGAAGAGCCTGCGACTGTCCGCAAGAAGGACGTGGTTCTGATGGCGACGATCACCAGCTTCGAAGGCATGGGCCATCCGTCCAAATCGGAACTTCGCCAATTTGCCGAGCTTTTCACCCCGGTTTTCCAGGCATCTTCGGACGAGGCGAAGCGGCAGGCGGTTGCCGCCCTCTCCCAATGTGAAACCGTGCCCCAGGCAGTTGCCCTGTTCATCGGCTGTCAGCCGATCGCCATTGCCGCTCCGTTCCTCACGAGTTCGCAGGCGATCGACGACGATACACTCATCACCATCGCTCGCACGCAAGGGGCCGCTCACGCCCGAGCAATCGTCCGCCGCTCATCCCTTTCCCCCAAAGTCATAGACGCACTTGTCGGTCTGCATCAGGCCGAGCCGGAACGCGGCATGACAATGCAGGAGCAGCCAGCTGATGTAATTTCATCGCAGGCCGAGGCGGAAACCGAACGGCAGTCACGCGAAGAAATCCTGCGCCAGCAGATCAAACAGGCTGCGCGCCATCTCAACCGCGATGACAGCGACCGGCTCGGTCTGCGCAGCCTTAGCGAGACGCAGGAAGCGCTGCTCGTCCGCTTTGCGCGCGAGCGCGATGCGGTGCAATTCGCAACGACGCTCGCCGATGCCCTCTCCTCCAGCTACTGGCTTGCTGAACGCATCCTGCTCGACACTTCGGGGCAACAGCTCGCCGTCACGCTCGTCAGCCTCGGCATGGGCATCGCCGATGCCGTCTACTCGCTGGAGCGCTTCTATCCGCATCTGGCCGAACGGCATGGCAGCGTCAGCCGGGCATGGCTGGTGCTCGATGATATCGACTCGGAAGAGAGCCAGGCGCGCGTCGACGCATGGCGCCGCGCCGACAGTTACACCTATCTGCCGCAGGAAAAGCCGGCGCAGCGTCCTGCAGCGCCGTTGTTCGGGGCAAAACCAGGTCCTCTCCGCGAATTGCGTGTCGCAAACCGTCGGTAAAGACGGCTCAATCCAGCGGATTGGCGCGGAAACCGGCCAATGGGACGATATCGGCGATATCGTCCGTTTCCAGTTCGACGATCCATAAATCAGGATCGAATTTCAGCTCGCGATCAAGGGTTTCGCGGATTTCCTGCGGTTCCTTCCGCTCGATGCGGATCTCGAAGAGCCGCGTCCCGCTCTCCTCCTCATCGAACAGGCTCTGCGGTGCCGGCGCATAAAGGGTTTCTGATCCATCGCGGAAGCGTTGGCGGATGAAGATCGCGCCAGCCTGCTCCTCGCCCTTGTGCTCGACAGCAGCAAAATCCCCACGCGCAAACAAGCGGCGGACAAGGGCGGAAACAAAGATGTCGCTGCGCAATCTCATGCCCGAGCTATAGCGATGCATGCTCGCCAAGGCAATTGAAGCCGCCTGCAGCGCGTAGTCGCCACCAGGTTTGCGGCAGAGGCTTGTACCGCGGGCTTCAGAGCGCGCCGATATCCTGCAACTTCTTGAGGACCGCCATATTCGGCTCGCCAGTTTCCGGCAGGCGATAGTGCTTCTGGAAGCGGCGGATCGCTGCCTTCGTCTGCTCACCGGCTACGCCGTCGATGCTGACATTGCTATAGGCGATATTGCTCAGACCCTTCTGGATCTGCATGACCATATTGACCTTGTTGACCGCATCGCTTGGCGTTGCTTTGGCCGCTACCGCGCCGGTCTTCAAGTTCTTTTCGGCATTCTGTATGGCGGCAGCAACCGGGTCGATCGCATCCGCCGTGGCGGAAACGTTGACGGGGCGCTCGGCGGGGACGGCAGCCGTCGCATTCGCTCTGCCGCTAGCCGGCTGTGCAGCAGCGGCATTGCTGGCCTTGAGGGCGGCAAGAAGCTCCGGTGTCGGCGTACCGGTCTGCGGAAGACCAGACGCCTCCTGAAAGAAGAGGATGGCCGATGTCGTGCGCGATCCCGGCTTCCCATCGGCTGCGCCATCATAGAGGCCGTGACGGATGAGTTCAGCCTGTACATCGGCAATCAGTTTCGACGGCGCGCTGGACGATTGTGCCGCGACCTGGCCGGTTGACGACGGCGGGGCAAGATCGGCGGCCGAATCCTGCCTTTCTATCCGAAAGGTCGTTACATTGCCGGCATCGGCCTGCTGCGCGTGCAGGAAGGATTTGCGGCCGGGGATCTGGTAGGGAGACGCGGGATCGCGGGTGCGCAATATGGGCGATGGATGCGCGCCCGTCTGATACCAGAGCGCGTTGGCGGTGACGAAGCCAAAAACCCCGAAGAAAAGCGCCATGCCGCCTGCAATGGCTGGATGACGGCCGACTGCACTGCCGATCAGAGCGGCGAGCGCGCCCGCACCGCGAAGGCCAAGGCCGCCCAGCGCGGTGCTGCCGCGCAGGCTCAGGCTGCCAAGGGCAACCGCACCACGGGAGGCCAGGCCGGGCTGCTTGCGCTTACCCCTTCCTCTTCCCTTAGGCGATTTTCGCTTTTGCGGGGCCATTCATCAGTTCCTTGTTTCGCCCTTCATCTATCTCCATAGTATGTTTCAGGCGCGGCGGAAAATCGACAGGGCGATTAACATCCACAGGCTGCTGCATCGTTACGGCACCGGAGCCGTCGAATGGAATGAGGATGGTGATGACCGTACCCTCGCCCGGCGCGCTGGCAATCGAGAAGTTTCCGCCATGAAGGCCGACGAGGCCCTTGACGAGCGACAGACCGAGGCCGGTGCCGGCGTAACGGCGGGTGTAGTCGTTCTGGATCTGCACGAAGGGCTGGCCGAGCGATGCCAGCCGTTCGCTGGCAATGCCGATGCCCGTATCGCCGACCGACAGCTTCAACATGCCATCGGCCAAGGCCGCATCGATGGTGATCGCGCCGCCCGCATCGGTAAATTTGATGGCATTGCCGACGAGGTTGATGAGAATCTGCTGGATCGCCCGCTGGTCGGCGACGATCTCGCCGAGGCCGCGCTGGATGCGGCTTGTCAGCGTCAGTCCCTTTTCCTTCGCCTGCAGCCCGAGCATTGCTTCGCATGTCGCAATGGTGTCCTCGATCGCGAAGGATTCGAGCAGCAATTCATAGCGGCCAGCCTCGATCTTGCTCATGTCGAGCATGGTATTGACGACCGACAGAAGATGGGCACCCGACTGGCGGATCAGGCCGACATATTCGCGCTGGCGGTCATTTTCCAGCTTGCCGAAATACTCGCCGCTCAGAATATCGGAAAAGCCGAGGATGGCGTTAAGCGGGGTACGCAGCTCATGGCTGACGGCAGCGAGGAAGCGCGACTTGGCATCATTGGCCGATTCCGCCTCGGCCGCCTTGCGCGCCGCATCCTCGCGGAGCTGCTGGTCCTGAGAAATATCGCGCAGCTGGCTGACGATTGCCGTCAGGCGCCCCTCGCCATCGCGGCGCGCGGTCAGCTCCATGCGCACATGGACGAACTGGTCATCACCGCCGACAACCGCCGAGCGTTCCAGGCGCAAATCGGCGCTATGGGCATCCCTTCCCTGGCGCAGTACATCGATCGCCTGCAGGAAGACGATTCTGTCTGAGACGTGGATCTGCTCGACGAAGCCACGCCCGACGGGGTCGCGCATCCAGCTCAGAAATTCCGCACGATCGCGACCACCGACTGTGGTCACATTGCCCTGGGGGTCGAGCAGCAGGACGAGGCCGAAGGCCGACTCCAGCATCAGATCGTGGTGCTCGACGACGACGGCCTCTGCCGGGTGGAGGGCAGGCCGCTGACGCGACAGCGCGATGCTGCCCACGGCCGAAAAGAGGAAGGCGGCGCATACCGTGGCCACACCGGCAGGCAGCGCCACGGCCGGGCTTGTAACGAGGGAAAGACCGGCCGGAACGGCAAAGAGCGCGACGGAAGAAGCAAGCGCAAGCCGGCGCAGGATCGCCAATTCCTGCCCACGGACTTCGCCATCCCCGCTCGTCCGGGAAAGCCAGCTTCGGCCTACCCGGTCCACGAGGGCTACAGCCCCGACAGAAATGTCACTCAATACGCGCACACTACAACCCGTCAAAACGGTCACTTATCGGACTGCACAATAGGCCCCGCCGACTTAAGGAAAGAATAAAGAAGGAACGCTCAGGACGGCCGAAAAGGGCTCAAAATCCCGTTTTGACGCAGAATGAAGGACCTTTGTTTTTTGTGGTTAACAGCGGGTAAGCAACGGATTTTATTCGTATTTCCGCCGCGCGTTAACTTTTGCGGCAAGGCTTGCATCCGCAAACCCCTGCATATCAGGCGGATAGGGCGAGACATGCTTAACAGCAATCGCTACAATTTGAACCAAATGCTGGTCAAAGCCGGAAAGCTAAAATTTGAATCAAAATTGCAGAAAATGCTGCCGAGTTTTGAAAAGCGCTGTTGTCCTCTGCCAGATAGGGTTCGAACCAGATCGGACGGGCAAGTCCGAATCGGCGATCGAGCCGAGCGACAGAGAGGATGGGGCTAGGCGATGTGGTTTCTGATTAGAGCAGGGTTCTGGTTTTCGCTGGTTCTCATGTTCCTGCCGATCTTTGCAAAGCCCGAGGGTGCGCCGCGGCCGGCAGGTGAAGCGACGCTGCAGGTTTCCGATGCGATTTCGGCTGCATCGGGCGTCGTTCAATATGTCGGCGCCATGTGCAACGAGAAGCCGGATGTCTGTGCCAAGGGCGGCGAAACGCTGACGGCGCTCGGCTATCAGGTCGGCGACGGCGCTCGCGTCGCCTACGACATGCTCGGCCGTCACTTCAAGGATCAAGCCGCAAATCCGCAGGCAGCTGCCGCAACGGCTCACACGGGCACCGATCAGGTTGCCGCCATGGCGCAGCCGATGCCGGCCAAGCGCATCACGGGTACAGAAACGGCCGACGCCGTCGTTACCGGCACGGTCAAGCTGCCGTCCTCCATTCCGCTGCCGATGCCGCGCCCACATATCTGACATTTTTTCCATTGGCCCCAACTTCAGCGCCGCCGCCCCCTATGGTCGGTGGCGTTCTTTGTCGTCCCGGGTTCAAATCGGGCACCGTTTCGCCTATATCCAAGACAATGGACAATCTGGACTGCTGCAATGACACCGCTTGAGAAGATCATCGAAGACTTTTCCTTCCTGGACGAATGGGAGGATCGCTACCGCTTTGTGATCGAGCTCGGCAAGGCGCTGCCCGACCTGCCGGAGGAAAAGCGGACTCTGGAAAACAAGGTACAGGGCTGTGCGAGCCAGGTCTGGCTCGTCACGCATGCATCTGGCGATCCGGACAATCCGATATTGACCTTTGAAGGCGATTCGGACGCGCATATCGTGCGCGGGCTGGTGGCGATCGTGCTAGCCACCTATTCCGGCAAGCCAGCTTCGGAAATCGCGGCTCTCGACGCACTCGATGTCTTCGGGAAGATCGGGCTGGTGGAGCATCTGTCCTCGCAGCGCGCCAACGGATTGCGCTCGATGATCAAACGCATTCGCGAAGAGGCTCGTGTCAGGGCCGCGGCATAGGCCGCTCCTGCAGCCAACATGGGGATAACCCGGCCCAAAAGCCGGGTTATCTTTAAGGTCGTTATGGAACTCTCAGCGGCCGCGCTTGCGACGTTGGCCGAGGCCCATTTCCTTTGCCAGGCGCGAACGGGCTTCCGCATAGGCTGGTGCCACCATCGGATAATCGGCAGCGAGGTCCCACTTTTCGCGATATTCTTCCGGCGAAAGACCATGATGGGTCATGAGATGGCGCTTCAAAGACTTGAAGCTGCCGCCACATTCGAGGCAGGTGATCTGGTCATCCTGCACGGATTTGCGAACGGATACGGCCGGCTTCTGCTTTTCGACCACGGTTACGGCAGGTGCCGGAGCCGAGGTGCTGCTCAAGGCGGAATGTACGTCGGAAATCAAATTCGGAAGGTCGCTGACCGGTACGACATGGTTGCTGACATAGGCCGCAACAATGTCGGCAGTCAGTTCAACCAGTAACTCCTGCCCGTTGCCAAGGGCCGCATCTGTCATTGTGTTCTCCTGTTCATCGGCTTGCCTGCTGCGTCCGCGCCTCCGGAGAGCACGCAGGGCACAACGTTGCTATATATTTTGCGCTCGGCTACGGAAATCTGTCGATTTCGCTATGTCCCAGCGCCGAACAATCCGCACAAACGCATTGCTCGTATTCGTAGCAGTCACCAGCAAGAAAACGGTGGATAAAACCAAATTTCTTTCCGCATGAAATCCACCCCTAGACCTCACGTGAGAGAAAACCGCCCCTTGCCGCCTGACATCAGAATTAGCGACCGCGATAGCGATCTTTAATCACTTACCGGAAGAAAGTTTTGCTCAGCTTTTCATCAAAGAAAGATAAAAGCATCGAGAGCTTAAACCCGGTCGAGACTAACTCAACATCAGAACTCTACTTGAATCTGAATTAGCACTCTTTATCCAAATGTCCAGTTTTTAATCCCTACATTTCTTCGCAAAAAATTCATCTACTAAAAAACAGATAACTAATAACGCGAACAGCTATTCCTTTCTGAACAATTTCCACGTTTGTTAGCCCTTCTTTCTATACGCGCTCTTGGTGATCTGCTCCCTCGCCAGCAGTTCATCCCGCACGGAAGGCGGCGTCAGCCGATGTCCAGCCCTGTGTGCCGCCCTCGCGAGAAGATGCGCTGCGATCGGTGCCGTCAGCACGAAAAAGACGAAACCCGCCAATGCTCTTGCCAGGACAGATATGTCCTGCGAGTGGATACCGACTGCAAGTAGCAGCAGGCCGGAGCCAACCGTACCCGCCTTCGACGCCGCATGCATACGGCTGTAGAGATCGGGAAGACGCACGATGCCAATCGCTGCAATGAGCGAGAACAGCGCACCCGAAAGTAGAAGCACGGTTACTATTATAGCCCAAAGCAAATCCACTATCGCCCTTCCTTCTTCAGCCCGCGGTGCTTACGCCTCTTTTTGCCTTCGGCTGCGGTATTCTCATCCGGTCCTGCGCCAGCCTGTTGCACGGCATCCGATTGCCCCTGTGTCAGGATGAACCGTGCGAAGGCGACGGTCGCCAGAAAGCCGACGAGACCGAGCGAGATGGCAATATCGATATAGAGCGTGAAACCCGTCTTGATGGCGATGATGGCGATGAAGCCGATGGCGATCGCCACCAGCATGTCGAGCGCGAGAACCCGGTCCGGCAAGGTCGGGCCGGCCACCACACGATAGACGGTCAACAGGAAGGCAATGCTCAGAATGCCGAGCGCCACCATCGCGGCGGCTGAGACGACGGATGCGGCCATCATCGGAAGGCCTCCATGATCCGGCGCTCGAAGCCATCGGCGATGCTGCGCCTGATGGCCTCCGGATCGGAGCAATCGAGCGCATGGACGTAAAGCGTCTTGCGATCATCGGAGACGTCGACGGACAGAGTTCCCGGCGTCAGCGTGATAAGATTGGCAAGCAGCGTGATTTCGAAATCGCGATCGACCGTCAAGGAAAAGGCGAAGATACCGGGCTTCACGTCCATCCTGGGGCTCATGACGGCGACGGCGACCGCCCAGACCGACTTGGCGAGCTCCCGGATGAACAGCAACAGCAATGCCAAAATGCGGCGGACACGGCCGAGATAAAGCACGCCGCCATAGGACGAGCGGACGATCGCCAGCGCAATTGCCGCAAGGACGAATCCGAAGATCAGATTGATGAAGGAAGCGCTGCCGGTGATGGCGACCCAGACGATGGCGAGCAGCAGGTTGAAGACGAATAGGATCATTGCGCGCCTCCTGCTGTGGGGAAGACCGAGCGCAGATAGGCCGACGGTTGCTCAAGGCCGGCAGCGGCGGCCTGCGTCAGGTGCAGGAGCCATTCCGGAAACAGGCCGAAGCCGACGACAAGCAGAGAAAGAGCAAGGAGCGGCAGCGCCGCCTGCCATGCAATCGGCTCCGCTTCAATCCCATCTGCCGCCGCCGGGCGCCAATAGGCCAGGAGAAATACCCGCCCGAACACGATTGTCGTCAGGAAACCGGCCAAAAGGATTGTTGCGGCAAGCCACCATGCGCCCGTCGCGAGCGCCGCCTTCACGAGCACGACTTTAGGCCAGAAGCCGGAAAAGGGCGGCAAGCCGCTGATGGCGAAGAACAGCACCAGCGAGATGCCGGCAAACCAGCCGTTGCGACGATAGAGGCCACCGAGGGCGCTCAAGGAAAAGCTGCCGCCGAGCCGAGCCGCCTGCCCTGCAAGCAAGTAAAGTGCCGTCATCAGCACCATCGAATGCAGTGCATAGAAGATCGCGCCGCTGAGGCCGTCGGCACTGCCGAGAGCGACACCCGCAAGCATGGTTCCGATACCGGAGATGACGATATAGCCGAGCATGCGCCTGACATCGTTTGCCCCCAGCGCTCCGACGACGCCGACAAGCATGGTGGCAATAGCAACGACCGCGACGAGCGGACCAAGCTCCACCCGCTCGACAGGCAGTAGCATGACCAGAACCCGGATCAGCGCATAGACGCCGACCTTGGTCAGCAAGCCGGCAAAAATCGCCGAAACGGTGATGCGTGGCGTGTGATAGGAGGCCGGGAGCCAGAAATTGACCGGAAAGGCGGCAGCCTTCATGCCGAAGGCCAGCAGGAATAGGCCGGCCAGCGTCATCAGCGGTGCGTTGCTGTCACCCGCCCTCGCCTTCAGCGCGATATCGGCCATGTTGAGCGTGCCGAAGACGGCGTAGAGATAGCCCACGGAGACGAGAAAGAGCGTGGTGGCGATCAGGTTGAGGACAGCATATTTCAGCGCACCGTCGATCTGCTCTGGCTCCGAGCCAAGGATCAGCAGGCCAAAAGACGAGATCAGCAGCACCTCGAACCAGACGTAGAGGTTGAAGACATCGCCCGTCAGGAAGGCGCCGCTAACGCCGGCGAGCAGCAGCATCAGGAATGGAAAGAAGCCATATCGCCGACCACTCACCGTGATTTCGCCAAGAGAATAGAAACCCGCTGCGAGCGCAACCACCGCCGCCGTCAAAGCCATGAGCGCGCCAAAAATATCGACGGTGAAGGCGATGCCGAAGGGCGGCAGCCATCGCCCCATGACCATGGTCACAGCGCCGTCGCTGACGACCCGGTAGAGCAAGGCGGCATCGATCAGCACTAATAGCGCAAGGCCGGGAATGGCGATCGCGGCATGCCATTCGGTACGATTGCGCAGCATCAGAAGAAGCGCGCCGAGCCCGATACACAAGACGACCGGCAAAATGACGAGCCAATGTCCCATCGGTATCGGCGCTGCGACCAGCGCCTGGGAAAGATCAACTGCGGTATCCGTGGGTCCAGCCATGGCGTCAGTACCCCAGGGGCGGCAGCGGCCGCTCCTCCGGTTCAGCGAGCCGCATCTCGCCCGTATTGTCGGTCTTCAAGGCCTGATAGGCCCGATAGGTCAGGACAAGCAGAAAAGCGAGGAACGAGAAGGAGATGACAATCGCTGTCAGGATTAAGGCCTGCGGCAGCGGATTGGCGGCGGCAAGATCGAGCGTGGCCGCGCCTTTCTGAATGATCGGCGGCACTTCGGGCGTGACCCGGCCGGCCGTGAACAGCAGAAGGTTGACGGCGTTGCCGAGGATCGCGATGCCGAGCATGATGCGGATCGAGTATCGCGAAAGCATCAGATAGATCGCAGCGGTGAAGAAGATGCCGACGACGACGGCGAAGACGGCTTCCATCAATCCACCTCCCGCTCTTCGAGCGCGAGCGCGATCGAGGTGATGGCGCCGACGACGACCAGATAGACGCCGGTGTCGAAGAGCATGACGGTGGAAAGCGGCACCTCGACACCGAAGAGATGCGGATAGATCCACAGCCCCGTCATGAACGGCACGCCGGCAAAGACGGACACCAAGCCGGCAAGGGTCGAGGCAAGCAGGCCGAAACCGGCAATCGCCAGCGGATGAAAGATGATCGCGCGGCGGACGGCCGTCACGCCGCAGGCAATGCCATAGATCGCGAGCGCCGAAGCCGCGATCAGGCCGCCGATAAAGCCGCCGCCGGGCTCGTTATGACCGCGCAGCAGCACGAAGATGGAGAAGAGCAACATCAGGGCCGTCAAAAACGGCGCGGCGGTGCGGAAGATCAGCGTGTTCATGAGCGCTCGGCCTCCATCCCTTCCTCGAAACCGGGCTTCTCCTCAAGATCGGGATCGTTGGTTGCTAGCTTGCGCTCGCCGCCGGCGCGGATGCGGATCAGCGCCAGGATGGCAAGCCCGGTCATGGCGACGACTGCGATTTCGCCGAGCGTATCCGTGCCGCGGAAGTCGACGATGATGACGTTGACTACATTGTCGCCATGCGCGATCAGCTTCGAATATTGATTGAAGAAGGCGGTCAGCGTCAGATCGAACGGCGCTTCGGTCGCCTTCAGCAGCAGGAGTGCAAAGCCGCTGCCGCAGGCAATGGCGAGCACGGCATGGGCGATCCTGGCGAGCGGCGGCCGGCGATCGGACGGCGAAAGCCGCAGCCGCGTCATGACAAGCGCCAGAATCACCACCGCAAGCGTCTCGACCATAAACTGCGTGAAGGAAAGATCCGGTGCGCCGAACAGCAGGAAAATGACGGCGACGGCAAAGCCCTGGATGCCAAGCGAAACGATCGCCGTCAGCCGGTCCCGCGCAAAGACGACCGCAACAACGCCGATGACGGCAATCAAAAAGATCGTTGCCTCATGCCACTGCAGGTTCGGCAATGCCGGCATCGCGGGCAGCTCGCCATGAGCAGCGAGAGGGATCAGCAACATTGCCGCCAGGCAAAGGAAAGTGACGGTGACGTAGATTTCCAGTCGGCCAGGCTGCAGCAGCCGCGAGACGACATGCGACAGCCGCACCAGACCGGAGATGAATCCATCGAAACCGCGATCCGGCCCCGGCCCGAGGGCACGCAGAACGACGGACATCAGGAAACGGGCGCGATCGAGCTGCCAGTAGACGATGACGCCGATCAGCACGGTCAGCAGAGAAAGCGCCAGAGGTAGACCAATATGCGGGATCAAGGAGACCGAAATCTCCAATCCCTTGCCGCCGACCGCGCTTGCCATCGGCGAAGAGACATACTCGTGCCAAAGGCCCGAGAACAAAGCCGAAGCGATGCCGAGTAAAGCAAGCGTGACCGGTCCGAGCCAGAGCAATGGGGGCGCCTCATGCGGCGGGCGAGGCGTCTCGGTCAGCGGGCCGACGAAGGGCTTCAGCGCCACGGCAAAGGCGATGGCAAACATCAGCGCATTGCCCGCCACGGCGATGAGGGTGAGGATGATGGCAGCCGGCGATGCCTGTGCCAGCGCGGCATAGATTTCCTCCTTCGCGAGGAACCCGAAAGCCGGAGGCAGCCCTCCCATCGATATGGCAGCGACCAAGGCAGCGACAAAGGTCAACGGCATGGCCGAGCGCAAGCCGCCCAGCCGGGTGATGTCGCGTGTTCCCGTTTCATGATCGACGATGCCGGCAACCATGAATAGGGCGCCCTTGAACAGGGAATGCGCCACCAGATAGAGGACGGCGGCTTCGACGGCATAATCGGTGCCAAAACCGGTGAGCATCACCAGCAGGCCGAGCGAGGAGACCGTCGTATAGGCGAGCTTCAGCTTCAAGTCGGTCTGGCGGATGGCAAGCAAAGTTCCGACGAGCAAGGTCGCCGCGCCGAAGACCGGCAGGATCGTCTGCCACGCCATCGTCCCGCCCATGATCGGATTGAGCCGCATCAGCAGATAGACGCCTGCCTTCACCATGGTCGCCGAATGCAGATAGGCCGAGACCGGAGTCGGCGCCTCCATGGCATTCGGCAGCCAGAAATGAAAGGGAAACTGCGCCGATTTGGTGAAGGCCCCACCAAGCACCAGGATCAGGGCCGCCAGATAGAGCGGGCTTGCGCGCAGGACATCGCCAGCCTTCAGGAGATCGGACATCGCGCCGATGCCTGTGATCTGCCAGATCAACAACAGGCCCGCCAGGAACAGCAGCCCGCCGCCGCCGGTCACGACCAGCGCCTGCAGCGCCGCCCGTCGCGACGCTTCCCGATGATGATCGAAGCCAATCAGCAGGAAGGAAGTGATCGAGGTCAGTTCCCAGAAGACGAACAGCGTGAGGAAGCTGTCCGAGACGATGAGGCCGAGCATCGAGCCCATGAAGAGGAAGATGAAGGAGAAGAAGCGGCCGAGATCGACATGCCCCTTCAGATAGCCGCCAGCATAGAGGACGATCAGCGTGCCGATGCCGGTGATGAGCAGCGCAAAGGTCAGCGACAGGCCATCAATCAGCCAGGAGAACCGGAGATCAAGGCTCGGCACCCAATCGAAACCGCCAGTTTGGATGCCGCCGGCTGCAACGACAGGAAGGAAGCTCGAAAAATGCAGAAAGGCAAGAGCGGGAAGCAGCGCCAGGAGCCACGCCGCATTGTGGCCCAAACGCCGAAAGACAACCGGCGCGGTCAGCGCACCGAGAAAGGGCAGGCATAGAGCCAGGAATGTCAGGCCCGCGGTGGCGGCGGCCATGCTCCCCCCTTACTGAACGTTCATGCAGAATCCGGCAAAGCCGGAGCGGTCTTGAAGGGATAGGCGAAAGGACACATCGCCTCAAGCCCTGACAAGGGAAAACCGGACGTAAACCACCGAAATCGATTTTTGCTGCCAGCAACCGTGGAGGTTGCAGGATTCAATGATCGTCCGGAAGCCTGCGATGCCGGTTTGAACGTCGCAGCATTGCAGAATTCCTTGCTATTCCTGCATGGCTCGCAATGAAGTTGTAATGAATTTGCGCTAATTTATCGGTATTTTCCGAACCGCTATGGAAATTGCGCTCAAAAAAGCGCTAATCTTGATCGGTTTGCAGATCCCGCCTCCCGGAAACCGCAATGCTCGCCCGCCTGATCGCCCTCCTGCTTCTTTTCCCCGCCCCGGCCTTTGCCGCGGACTGGTGGTCCTATGACAATGCAGGCTTTGGCTACGCGATCGAGCTGCCGTCGGAATTCCATCTTGCCGCCTCTTCCGAGGATACCGATCGGCTGTCGCTATCGCCGGCAGATCGCTCCGCTTCGCTGCAGGTCTTCGGCACGATGGTTGCCAATGGCGATTTTGCATCGGAAGCGAATGGGCGCGTGGCGCTTGCCAGAGACCAGGGCTGGAAGATTTCCTATTCGAAATCGAATTCGCGCGGCATCAGCTTTTCCGGCACCAGGCAGGGGCGGATCGTCTACGTGCGTGGGGTCGCGCTCTGCAACGGTGCCGCGGCCTTCTTCCAGATGGATTACTCGAAGGCGGACATGCAGCGCTACGACGCCATCGTCATGCGCCTCGTGCGCAGCCTGCGCTCGACGAAGAAATGCACGCCGACGGCGGAGATCGTCAAAAGTTTTCCGGCGACAGGCTGAAGCAGGTCAGTACCGCCGAATAATGCACGGCGGCGGCAGCAACCACGAAGCCATGCCAGATCGCATTCTGGAAGCGCAGCTTTTCCCAGACGTGAAAGATCACGCCGAGCGAATAGATGACGCCGCCGATGATAATGAGCAGCATCGAGGCGAATGGGATATGCATGGAAACCGGCTTGGCGACGAGGATGCCGCTCCAGCCCATTGCAAGGTAAAGCAGGATCGCCAGCCGATCGAAGCGTCCTGGAAAAAGGACTTTCAGGACGATACCGAACGCCGCAAACACCCAGACGGCGATCAGCACGCCAAGCAGCAGCGGGTCCTCGGATCCGCGCTCCAGAAAGGGGGTGTAAGTAGCGGCGATCAGGACATAGATGAAAGAGTGGTCGAAGCGGCGCAGAAACCATTTCGTCCTGGATACGGGCCATAGATTATAGGTGAAGGACATTCCGAGCGTCAGCACCAGGCCGACGCCATAGATCCAGGCGGCGGCAATTTCGCCGTAGGAGCTCCAAACCGTCGCATAGAAGATCAGCACGGTGGCGCCGATCAGCGCAAGGACCACGCCGACACCATTGACGATGCCGTCTGCGATGATCTCATAGCGATCATAGGCCCAGCGGATGCCTCTGTATTCAGTCATATCATCCGGTTCCGTTTTCGTTGGAGACCGATCCTTGCACTAGAAACAGGAGGAGACAACTGCGCCAAACGCGCACATCGATCAATCTTCGTGAACGGCTTGCCATGGGCCTGCTTATCGCTTGTCAATGGAAAGCGAACGCTCAATCCGCAATTTATGGCCTTCTGTGAACAATCGAAATCCGCCATATGAATATGCAAGTACAGCGGACCAGAGGATCAAAAAGGCATATCAACCGGCGAAACCCTCCTGTCCGCTACCGGCGGCCCTTGCCGCCGACGCCGGTTGCCTTTTCGAGACCCCATCCCAAGGTTGGAACTGACACCATGACCGAAACTGCCCCCTCCTACGCCCTGACCCGTCCCGCCTATGTTGGCCAGTCGCACCTCGTCGTTACCGACGTGGCGCTGGTATCCCGCTTCTATCAGGACATGCTGGGTTTGAAGGTCATCGAGAAGACAGCGAGCGGCGAAGTCCTCGGTGTCGCCGGTCTTCCCCTTCTGACGCTGACAACCGATCGGGCTGCGGTGCGCGCACCGAAGACGGCGGCCGGTCTGTTCCATACCGCGTTCCTGCTGCCGAGCCGTGTCGAGCTTGCGCGCTGGCTTCGTCATGCCGCCCATAAGAACGTGGTGCTGGAAGGCGCTTCGGATCATATCGTCAGCGAAGCCATCTACCTGTCCGACCCCGAAGGCAACGGCGTCGAAATCTACGCCGACCGCCCGCATGAGGAATGGACCTTCCACGATGACGGCACGGTCGAAATGGCGACGCTCCGGCTTGATCTGCAGAAGCTCTACGAAAGCGCCCCGCAGGATCGCTGGGACGGTATGGCCGAAGGATCGGCAATCGGCCATATCCATCTGCAGGTCGGCGATGTTGCCGAAGCCAACGCCTTCTATCGCGACGTCCTCGGCATGAAGGTCATGGCGGCGCGCTATCCCGGCGCGACCTTCCTTGCGACCGGCGGCTATCACCATCATCTCGGCGCCAATACCTGGAACAGCCGTGGCGCCGGCATACGCAGCGAACATATGACCGGTCTTTCCGACTATACGTTGCGCTTCAACGACAAGGCAGCCCTGGACAAGGCCGTAGCCGCCCTGGAGCAGCACGAAATCAAGACGGAGAAGCGCGATGGCGGCATATCGCTGCGCGATCCGTGGGGTATCGGACTTAATCTCATCGCCTGACTTTTCCGATCCGCCCCCCCTTCGACAAGCCCGTTGCGGAACCGCGGCGGGCTTTTCGCGTTGAAGTAGCGAGGCGATCCTGCCTTCGGGGGACTTTCTCGGGATGGAATTCGACAAAATCGCCGCCGGCCGATCGGATGCAGCAACCGCGTCGCAGGATGTCGGCCCGGGTATCGATCGCAACGCATCCCGTGCGAAAGACGACGAAACGGAAATTTTCGGTCTCTCCGACCAGCGAGGACGCGACAAGCTCGATATTGCCGCCTCCTGGGCAATGATCGGCATCTTCCTGATGTTGGCCTTCGCCGCTGTCTACACGATGTCGCTGATCCTCATTCCGGTGACGCTTGCCGTCGTCGTCGGAATGATCCTCGGCTTGGCGGCCGAAAGGCTCAGCAAGCTCGGCATTCCCCGCGTTCTAAATGCCGTCATTCTTTCCTCCAGCGTTGCCCTGGTGATCTTCCTCATCATCAATGCGCTTGCCGAACCGATCGCCAAGCTCGCACAGCAGGCGCCCGACTTCTTCCAGCGCACATCCGACCGGCTGATGCCCTATCTCGACCGGTTTCAATGGCTGCACATTTCTTCCGAAACCTTTCAAGGCAGCCCGATGTCGATCAACACCCTGCTGGAGAACAGCGGCAACGTGCTGCATGTCGTGTCCACCAGCCTGACACCGGCCATCGTGCAGATCCTGATCTTCTTTGCAGCCCTGCTGCTATTTCTTGCCGGCAGGGTAAGCCTGCGCAAGACGATCATCATGACCTTTTCCAGCAGAGCATCTCGACTGAATGCCATCCGCATCATCAATGCCGTGGAGCGGGTGCTCGGCTTCTATTTTGCGACGGCTTCGCTGATTTATGCCGGGATCGGCCTCGTGATGACCTTGATCGCCTATGTCGGCGGAATGAGCGTGCCGGTGCTGTGGGGCGTTTTCGCCTTCTTATCCAGCTTCATCCCATTCCTCGGCGTCACCGCCATGACGATCGCGCTCGCGATCGCCGGCATCATCACGCATTCGGACATCATTTTCGGTCTCGCGCCGGCCGTCGCCTTCTTCGCCGTGCATCTGACCGTGGAAAACCTAGTCTTCCCGGCGATCATGGGCCGCCAATGGGAGCTCAATCCCTTCGTCGTCTTTCTGGCCATCATCTTCTGGACATGGATGTGGGGCGCGGTCGGCGCCATGCTGGCGCTGCCGCTGTCGCTGATCGTCATGACCGTCATTGACGAGCTTTTCATTGAGGAAAAAACGCAGCCGCAATTGCCGGGCTAGCACTCGACCGCTCAGTTGGTCGTGTCGTCGTCACCCTTTTCGGCGATATCCTGCAGACGAACGAAATCGACGCCCTTGGCCTTCAGCGCGAGGATGCTGGCCGCGACCCCCTCGCCTGCCGTATGCGTCGGCTGGTTGATGTGGGAGATGATGACATCACCGTCCTTGGCGGAGGCATATTGCTTTTCCACCATCTTGGCCGGCAGAAGCGAACCGCTGTCGCCATTCACCGAGTAACCGGCGATCCGATAGCCCATGCCACGGATCTGCATGATGGCGGCAGGCGTGTATTTCGCGGTCGCGCCGCGGAACCAGCGCGGTTGCGGAATGCCGGCTGCGATCATGGCGTCCGCACCACCCTTCACCTCCTGGGCGACCGCCTGCGGCGAACCGGCGGCGGCAATGCCATAGACTTTGGTCGGGACATCGACGGCGGGGATATGGTTTTGACCGTGATTTTCCAGCTCGAAGAGATCCGGATGCGCAAGGAAGACCTTCAATGCATCCGGATTGGTACGCAGCCAGCGCGCGGTGACGAAGATCGTCGCCGGAATGCGCTGATCGACGAGGGTGCTCAAAATGCGTGGGTCGGTCTTGCCCATGCAGGCATCAAAGGTGAGCGCGATGCGGGGAGCCCCCTTGCCGGCACGATCGACATGCAGATGCGGCTCCACAAGCTTGATCTTCGAAACCGGCGCCTTCGGCGGCAGCTGCGGCCAACCGGCAGGCGGCTGCTCGGGCTGCGCGGCAAAGGCGGCCGCCGCGGCAAGAAGGAGTGAGGAAGCGAGCAATAGGCGTTTCATCGGACGGCCACCGGTGGATCAGGCAAACAAAATTCGGCGGGCGCTTGATTACCAGCCCAGCCACACCGCTCGCCATTATCCGGCAAGACGCCGGAAATATGGCAAAGCGGCGGCGGCAGCGCCCATTTCACATCACAATGGCGACGGACATGAAAGCTGCCAAGTCCGGGCTTCAACCTGACCGCGTCTATGATACGATTGATATGAGCCTACCCTAGCACTATCTGCGTATCTTTCCGTGCTCCCGAAGAGAGACATGTATGAGTCGCGATCCCTATGAAATTTTGGGCGTAAAGCGGGACGCCCCGCAAAAAGACATTCAAAGCGCCTATCGCAAGCTTGCCAAGAAGCTGCACCCAGATCTCAACCCGGGTGACAAGCAGGCTGAGGACAAATTCAAGGAAGTCTCGGCGGCCTATGGCATTCTCGGCGATGAGGAGAAACGCGGGCGGTTCGACCGTGGCGAGATCGACAGCAGCGGTGCCGAGCAGGCGCCGCGCAACTACTATCGTGATTATGCAGCGCAGGAAGGCCAGCGCGGCCGCTATCAGAATGCGGGCGGCTTTGCCGATTTCGGTGATGCCGACGATATATTTTCCAGCTTCTTCTCGCGGCGCAGCCGAGGTCAATCGCAAATGCAGGGTCAAGACCGTCACTATACGATGGAGGTCGATTTTCTCGACGCCATCAATGGTGCCAAGAAGCAGATCAGCCTGCCCGAGGGGCCGGCGCTCGACGTCCAAATTCCACCGGGGACACGCGATGGGCAGACGCTACGCCTGAAGGGCAAGGGCGATCCCGGCTTCAACGGCGGGAAACCCGGGGACGCGCTGATTGCCGTGCATGTTCGGCCGCACCGCTTCTACACGCGCGATGGCGACGATATCCGATTGGAAGTACCGATCTCGCTGGCCGAAGCTGTGCTCGGTGGCAAGATTCGCGTCCCGACGCCGTCGGGAGCCGTCACCGTGACGCTGCCGCCGAACTCCAATACGGGCAAGGTGTTGCGCTTGAAGGGCAAGGGCGCACCCGTGCGTGGCAAGGACAATGGCGATGCCTATGTCTCGCTGAAGATCGTCCTGCCGGATACGCCGGACCCCGAGCTGACGCGCTTCGTTTCAGATTGGGAGGCAGGCAAGGCGCAAGATCCCAGAAAGACCATGGGAGGATAAGCGATGAACGAGAACGAGTTTCGACTTCACCTCCGGATCGAAACCACGGTGCTGGAAGTCTGGATATCTCAGGGCTGGGTCGTGCCCGAAGTCACCGATCAGGGCCGCAATTTCCACGAAGCCGACATTGCGCGCGGCCGGCTCATTCTCGATCTCAGCAAATCGATGGGCGTCAACGAGCCCGGCGTCGATGTCGTCATGGATCTGGTGGATCAGCTTCACAGTCTCAGAGCGACGCTGCGTGACCTGACGGATGCCGTGTGCCGGCAGCCGCCCGATGTGCAGGATCACATCCTGTCGGAGCTGACACGAGTGGAATCGCTGAGACGGCGATAAGGTTGAAAACTATCTCAGGATGGAGCGTGGCCGCCATGAAGCGATCTCCGGGGCGGCCCCTCGTGCTTCATCCGGGCGCTCAATCGTAAAGATAATGCTCCTGCCAGGCGTCGCGCGGCACCTTGTCACCGATCTGATAGCTCAGATCGCGGACATGAATATGCTGCGGCCCGGTCACGCACGTATAGGAGAGGTGATACCAGTCACCCTTGCTGCGAAAGACCGCACCGGGCGCGTTCATGGCATCCGGCTTCATATCCGGATCGCCGAATGTGTAGGCGATCACCTTGTCCGGCTTGAACCCCGTCTTGTCCGTACCGATCCGCTTCATGGCCTCTGCATCGCATGCCTGCTCCATTCGCTCCGACGGATCGAGCTTCTCCAACTGCTTCTTGATAGCCGCATCGACGGCGAAGGCGGAGGTGGCGACGCTAATCAATGGAATCAGGATGGCGAAGAGTTTCAGCATGAAGACCGGTCCCTTGCATTGTTTTGGATTTGAGTGCGTTCGCTCCATCAGAGAAGGCTTTGACCGCCTTCATGTCGACGCACTGTATGCCGACTTCGATAAAGAATGTGGTCTCATCAAGGCAGCGCCGCGATGCGGTCTCACGCAAGCTGCCTGTTCGAGTAAAACTAATATCGGCTGCTTGCATGAAGCTGGAGGAGCGGACTTGCCGCTTGAACCTCACCTCGCTGCCCTCTATTTCTCTCTTCACTTCACATCCGACTTTCACTCCAGAGAAAGCGCCCCTCGTGTCAGTTTTCAAGAATCTTCCCACCCCGCCCGCCGCTGCGAAAAAACCGTTTACGGATACACGCCACGGCATTACCCGCACCGACGATTATGCGTGGCTGCGGGCCGACAACTGGCAGGCCATGTTCAAGGACCCGTCGATCCTGGCTCCGGAAATCCGGTCGCATCTGGAAGCCGAGAACACTTACATGAACGCCGCGATGGCGGACACGAAGGAGCTGCAGAAAGTTCTCTTTGCCGAGATGAAGGGCCGTATCAAGGAAGACGACAGCTCGATACCGATGAAGGATGGCCCCTATGCTTACGGCACGCTCTTCGTTACCGGCGGCGAACAGCCCCATTTCTTCCGCGAGCCGCGCAACGGCGGGGAACGCAAGCTGCTGCTGAATGGCGACAAGGAGAATGAGGGGAAATCCTATTTCCGTCTTTCTGGCCTCGATCACTCCTCCGATCACAGCCATGGCATCTGGGGCTATGACGACAAAGGCTCAGAATATTTCACGCTGAAGATCCGCAATTTCGAGACCGGCGAGGATCTTGCCGACGTGATCGAGAACACCGGCGGCGACGCCGTCTGGGCGCCTGACGGCAAGAGCTTCTTCTACACACTGCAGGACGAGAACCATCGCCCTTCGAAGATCTTCCATCACATCATCGGCACGCCGCAGTCCGACGACCGGCTCGTCTATGAGGAGGAGGATCCGGGCTTCTTCATGGGCGTCGGCGGCTCGCTGTTGGACGACTACATCTTCATCGACATTCACGATCACGAGACCAGCGAATATCGCATCATCCCGACCTCGGATCTCACCGCCGAGCCCAAGATCGTGGCCGAGCGCGAAACCGAGATCGAATATGAGATCAGCGAAGGCGGCGACGTCTTCTACATTCTCACCAATGACGGCGGCGCCAAGGATTTCAAGATCATGGAAGCGCCGGCGGAGAACCCAGGCAAGGAAAACTGGCGAGAGGTCGTGCCCCACAAGCCAGGCACCTTGATCCTCAGCCATCTCGCCTATGCCCGCCATCTCCTCTGGCTGGAGCGCAAGGACGGCCTGCCGCGCATCATCATCCGCGATCGTCGTACCGGCGAGGAGCATGCGATCGCCTTCGAAGAAGAGGCCTATGCGCTCGGCCTGCAAGGTGCGGCGGAATACGACACGGATGTCATCCGCTTCTCCTATTCCTCGATGACGACGCCGAGCCAGCTTTACGACTACAACATGGTGACGCGCGAGCGCACGCTGCTGAAGACACAGGAAGTTCCTTCCGGCCACAATCCGGAAGACTATGTGACGCGCCGCGTCTTCGCGCCGGCCTGGGACGGCGAGACGGTACCGGTGACGCTGCTTTATCGCAAGGACACGCCGCTGGACGGCTCCGCCCCCTGCCTGCTCTATGGCTACGGCGCCTATGGCGTCACCATCCCGGCCGGCTTCAACACCAATTGCCTGTCGCTTGCCGATCGCGGCTTCGTCTACGCCATTGCCCATATCCGCGGCGGCAAGGATAAGGGCTTCGCCTGGTACGAAGACGGCAAGATGGAAAAGAAGACCAATACCTTCAAGGACTTCATCGCAGCCGCCGACTATTTGAATCAGCAGAAGTTCACCTCTTACGCGAAGATCATTGCCGAGGGCGGATCGGCCGGCGGCATGCTGATGGGTGCCGTCGCCAACATGGCGCCGGAAAAATTCGCCGGCATCATCGCCGCCGTGCCCTTCGTCGACGTGCTCAACACTATGCTTGACGACACTCTGCCGCTGACGCCGCCGGAATGGCCGGAATGGGGCAATCCGATCGAGAGCAAGGAAGAGTACGAGCAGATCGCCGCCTACAGCCCCTATGACAATGTCGGCGAGAAGCCCTATCCGCCGATCCTCGCACTCGGCGGCCTCACCGACCCGCGCGTCACCTATTGGGAACCGGCCAAGTGGGTGGCCAAGCTGCGCGACAAGACGACGAGCGACGCGCCCATCCTGCTGAAGACCAATATGGATGCCGGCCATGGCGGCGCTTCCGGCCGCTTCCAGCGCCTGGAGGAAGTCGCGTTCGAATACGCCTTCGCCGTCAAAGTCGCCGAAAAGATGTAAGCCGGACGGCGGGAGGAAGCCATGACCGTTTTCGTTGCCCTGCTGCGTGCCGTCAATGTCGGTGGCACCGGCATGCTGTCCATGGCCGATCTCAAGGCACTGTGCGAAGAGATCGGCTTCCAGGATGTGCGCACTTACATCCAGAGCGGCAATGTGGTTTTCCGCGCCGAAGCGGATGAGGCAACGGTGCTGGCTCAACTTGAAAAGGCGCTGGCTACGAAGATGGGCAAGTCTCCCGGCGTAATCCTGCGCAGCCGCGAAGCTCTCGAAAGGGTCGCGGAACATTCGCCCTTTCCGCACGCCAAGCCGAACTATCTGCTGGTCACCTTCCTGCAGGAAGCGGCACCGGAGGATGCGCTGGAGAAACTCGTCGCACCCGGCGGCGAGGAAGTGCATATCGCCGGCAGGGAGATCTACGTGCATTATCCCGATGGCTCGGGACGCTCGAAGCTGAAGCTGCCGGCGCTGAAGGCGGGAACATCGAGAAATCTCAATACGGTGCGCAAGCTTGCGGAGATGGCGCGGGAGCTGGAGGAAGACTAGGGACGCGCCAACAGGGTCTCATAGTCTCTGCTTCCAAAGAAGACATTGGTGATCCAGACTGTATTTTCGACAATGGTGTAAAGGATGACGACGCTCTTTTCGAAAACCGCCATGCGAATGCCGGTACCTAGGTCGTCTCGAGCAACGCCTCCGAACGGTGCATCACCGATCTTTTCACAGCGCGCGTAGATACGACCAATATATCCCTCCGCTGTTCTGATATTCTGACTTAGCTCGAACACGTAAGCTGCGACGTCAAGCAGATTTTCCACGGCCTCCGGGCGGTACTCGACCGCATATCGCTCCATGTCTACCGACGCTTGTCAAAAAAAGCATCAAGGCGCTGTTTTACGTCGTGTCCGCTCAAGTTTGGCCGAGGGTCATCCAAAGATGCGGCAACCTTTTGTCTGATCGCTACGATCCGCTGCTGATATTCCTCTTCTTCCCGCAACCAGACCCGGACTGCCGCCCGCAACACCTCGCTCGTAGAGGCATAGCTCCCCGCATCGACGCGCGCCTTGATCGCAGCTACCATTTCACTGGGGAGTGAAATGCTCAGTTTCTCGTTCATCGCAAAATCCTCTTATCCGGTAGGATAAAGTAGGATAATTTCCTACCTGGAGCAAGCGCCTTGCGCTGACTAACTGTCGGTCCTACCTTAGGAACATGAGCTCTCCTCTTCACGATGATACCGCCCTTCGGGCGCCGACGGTCGCCTTCGACAACAGTTACGCGCACCTGCCGCCGCAGTTTTTCACGGATCAGGCGCCGACCCCGGTTGCCGCGCCACAGCTGATCAAGTTCAACGAGGTGCTGGCGCGAGAACTCGGGCTGGATGTCGAAGCGTTGAAACAAAATGCGGCGGCAATCTTTTCGGGCAACGAGCTGCTGCCGGGATCGCAGCCGATCGCCATGGCCTATGCCGGCCACCAGTTCGGTAATTTCGTTCCGCAGCTCGGCGACGGACGCGCGATCCTGCTCGGCGAGGTGAAGGATCGGAATGGCAGGCGCCGGGACATCCAGCTCAAGGGGTCGGGGCCTACGCCGTTTTCCCGCCGCGGCGATGGGCGCGCCGCGCTCGGCCCGGTTCTGCGCGAGTATATCGTCAGCGAGGCCATGCACGCGCTCGGCATTCCGACGACGCGGGCACTTGCGGCCGTGATCACCGGAGAACCTGTCTATCGCGAGGAGGTGCTGCCGGGTGCAGTGTTTACGCGTGTCGCGGCAAGTCATATTCGCGTCGGCACCTTCCAATTCTTTGCGGCGCGGGGCGATACGGAGAGTGTGCGGACCCTGGCGGATTACGTCATTGCCCGGCACTACCCGGAGATCCGAGACCGTAAGAACCCCTATCTTGCACTGCTCGAAGCCGTGGCCGATCGGCAGGCGGCGCTGATTGCGCGCTGGCTGCATGTCGGTTTCATCCACGGCGTAATGAACACCGACAATATGACCGTATCGGGCGAAACGATCGATTTCGGTCCCTGCGCCTTCATGGATGCCTATGATCCGGCGACTGTCTTCTCGTCCATCGACCGCAATGGCCGCTATGCCTATGCCAACCAGCCGGCGATCGGCCAATGGAATCTCGCACGCCTCGGCGAGACGCTTATTCCGCTGATCGCCCCCTCCGTCGATGCGGCGATCGATTTGGCGAACACGGTCATCAAAGCCTATGGCGAACGCTTTCAGGCCTATTGGCTTGCCGGCATGCGCGCCAAGATCGGTCTTGCAAACGAGGAGGACGGCGATCTCGAGCTGATCCAGTCGCTTTTGGCGACGATGCAGCAGCAGGGCGCGGATTTCACCCTCGCCTTCCGCCGGCTTGCCGCACTCGCGGCAGACGGAGATGTGGCCGATTTCGCCGCTACGTTCAACGAGCCGCAATTAGCGGCATCTTGGCTCGAAAGCTGGCGCGAGCGGCTTGCTCGCGATCCGCAGACGCCGGCAGCGCGTGCGGCGGCGATGCGCAAGGTCAATCCCGCCTTCATTCCCCGCAATCACCGAATCGAGCAGGCCATTGAGGCGGCGATCGAGGATGGGGATTTCTCGTTGTTCGAAGCGTTGCTGAGGGTGCTTGCAACTCCTTACCAGGATCAGCCCGCTTTTGCGCCTTATGCCGAGCCACCATTGCCGACAGAACGGGTGCTTCAGACCTTTTGCGGCACCTGAGGAAGCTTGAGCGCACAAGCCCCAGACAGGCTTGCAGAGTCATCGTCCCAGCAACCTGTTGGGAGACATGATGATGAAAGTGCACAGCAGCACCCAAAACTATTTCAGTGCGCCGATCCGCAGCCAGCAGAGCGGCGACAGCGACGACAGCACGCCCTTCTCGCTGCCGGGCGACGGTGGCGGTGACCAGGACGATACGCAGGGGCCTTCCATTGCCTCCAGCGGCGTCCCCTCCTCCATTTCGTCCGGCCTCTGGCTCAGCCAGTTCGGTGATTCCTCGTCTTCGACATCGGCCTCCGCTGACGATCAGTCTGGCGCGAGTGCTTCCAGCAGCTCGGCATCGTCAAGCGAACAGTCCGATCAGGATATTCTCGACGAGTTTGCCAAATGGGCAAATATGACGCCGGCCCAAAAGATCCGCGCACAATATCTGGAAGCGCATGGCCTGACGGAAGATTCTTTCAAGTCCTTGCCGGCCGACCAACAGAAGGCGATCAACGACCAGATTGCCGATGAGATCAAACAGAAGCTCGGCGCCGGCAATGCCGATGGTGATGGCGATCAGGAAACGGACAGCGCAGCCTCAGCACTGGCGCTGGTCTAAACATGCTGACGGATTACATGAAGACGATACGAAGCTGATTCACATCTTGGTCGTATCGCCTTCTATTTATTATCAATCTCGCTATTGCCCGACCATGTCTACGATGATCTTGCTGACCTCGGCAAAAACGGCTTCCACGTCTTTTGCAGCCGCAGTTGCCTCGGCCACGAAAGTTGTGACCAGAACGGGACCGCGTTCCGGCGGCCAGATGACCGCGATGTCGGCATAGGAACCGTTATTGCCTGTACCGGTCTTATCGCCAACCTTCCACTCCTTCGGCAGGCCGGCTCGCAGGCGATTGTTGCCCGTCGTGTTGGCGACCAGCCAGTTGACCAGCTGATCCCTCGATGTTTCCGACAGCGTATTGCCGAGGGTCAGAAGGCCGATCGAATCTAGCATCGCGTCCGGCGTCGTCGTATCGCGCGGGTCGTCTTTGACGGCCTGATTGACATCGGGCTCGTTGCGGTCGAGGCGGGTCTCGGTATCGCCCGTGGTGCGCAGCCATGAGGTCAACGCGGCAGGGCCGCCGAAGCTTTCGAGCAGAAGATTGCCGGCCGTATTATCGCTCAGCGTGATTGCGGCTGCGCAGAGCTCGGCAATGGTCATGCCATCGCCGTCGGCATGCTTTTCTGTTTCCGGCGAATAGGTGACGACCTTGTCCTTGCCATAGGTGACGCGCCGGTCGAGCTTTTCCGTGCCCTGATCGACGCGCGCCAGCACAAAGCCAACGGCAAGCGCCTTGTAGGTGCTGCACAGGGGAAAATACTCCTCCTCGCGATGGCCGAGCGAAATATTGGTTTCGGTGTCAAGCACGGAGACGCCGAGACGACCGCCGGTCTTCTTTTCCAGATCGGCCAGCTGCTTGTCGACATCGTCGGACAGTTGCGAATTGTCCTGCGCTCCGCTGTCGCCTTGCGGGCTCAGGCCGCCGGCGTCGGGCGTTGCCGGATTGTCCGTTGCGGGAGGCGTCTGCGCCGGCGTGCCGCTATCCTCAGCGAAAAGCCTATCAGGGCGGAGCGTCAGGACGGGAAGAAGCAGCGCCGAGCCAGCCATGAGGCGGCGGCGCGTGAGCAATGTGGGCATATGAGAGGCCTCCAGCGGAATCGGCAGGTCTTGGGCTATGCGAGGAATGTGGCAAGCCTCTGACCTGACCGATTGCTAACGGATTCTATGCCGCCTTGTCGACGGTAACTTCGACCGTCACGTGTGAGAGCTCGTGAATCTCGGCAAGTCGCGCCTTGTAGAAAGATGGATCGCGCGAGACGGGCGTTGCGACCGCGACGATGGCGGCATGATGCCCCGGGCCGACCTGCCATACATGTAGATCGGTGATGCGATCCTCGTCCGTCTCGATCGCTTCGCGGATCTCCTCAGGCAGATCCTCACCTTGCGGAATGAAATCGAGGAGAACGGCGCCGGAAGCGCGCAGCAGGCTCCATGCCCATTGCAGGATGACCAGGCCGCCGACGATGCCCATGACCGGATCGAGGAAGGTCCAGCCGAAACGGCTGCCGAGCAGCAGGGCAACAATGGCGAGAACCGAGGTCATCGCGTCGGCAATGACATGGACATAGACCGAGCGCAGATTGTTGTCCCTGCCACCTTTTTGGTCATGGTCGTGGTGGTGATGATCGTCGCCGTGCTCATGATCGTGGGCATGCCCATGCCTACGATCATGGCTGTGCCCGTGGCCGGCGTGGTTGTGGTGGTGATGGCTATGGTCGTCGCGCAGCAACCAGGCGCTGGCGAGATTGACGAGAAGACCCACTACCGCAATAGCAATCGCTTCGCGGAAATTGATTGCCACCGGATCGAGCAATCTCAGAATGCTCTCCCAGCCCATGATGAGCGCGATCAGCGCCAGCACGATGGCGCTGGCAAAGCCCGCGAGATCGCCGAACTTACCGGTGCCGAAGGTGAAGCGCGCATTGTGCGCATGCCGACGGGCGTAGAGATAGGCAAGCGCCGAGATCAGCATGGCGCTGACATGGGTCGACATATGCCAGCCGTCGGCAAGCAGCGCCATCGAGCCATAGATCGTGCCCGCGCCGATCTCGACCACCATCATGACGGCGGTCAGCGCGATGACGACCCAGATGCGGCGCTCGTTGCGCTGGTGATCTGAGCCCAGAAAAACGTGGCTGTGGCCCATTTCGGAAGAAATACTCATGACATTAGTCTCTCTTTGAACGCTCGAATCGTCACCGCAGATAGGTCTTCAGCACGTCGGCAATCTCATCGACCGCCTGCCGGCGGCCCTCTTCACTTTCGGCATGCAGCACGTGCTCCTGCAGATGGTCTTCAAGAACCTCCCCGGTCAGCCCCGTTAGGGCACCCCGAATGGAAGCAAGCAGTTGCAAGATTTCCCCGCAGGGACGCTCGGCCTCGAGCGCCCGCTCCACCGCCTCCATTTGCCCTTTGAGTCGACGGACGCGAGAGAGGAGCTTGGCTTGCTGACGAACGGTGTGGGACATCGCGACCTCGATTTATAATATAGGGGGGTATACTATTTGTGACGATGAATGGGAAGCCACACTTTGTCGCGACGATCGGACGATGAGGTGACCAGCAGAGTATCCCATCCGCCTGTACAGCTACCTAGCCTTGCAATTTCCGTGAATGGGCCTCATATATTGCTCTAGAGACTAGAGGTATTGGAGGCCCTGAATGCTAACCATCGGCGATCTATCCAAGCGGACGGGCGTGAAAGTGCCGACAATCCGCTATTACGAGCAGATGGGCCTGATATCGGAACCGGAACGCAGCGAAGGCAATCAGCGGCGTTATTCCAAAGCCGATCTCGAACGCCTCGCCTTTATCCGTCATGGCCGCGACCTCGGACTGACGATTGATGCCATCAAGGAGCTGATTTCGCTCAGCCAGCATCCGGACCGCCCCTGCGTCGGCGCCGACCGTATCGCCAAGGAGCATCTGGATGACGTTCGCACCAAGATCGCACGGCTGAAGAAGCTGGAGCACGAATTGGAGCGCATCGTCTCGCATTGCGACGGCCACAGCATCGAGGACTGCTATGTGATCCGTGCACTCTCCGACCACGGCCTGTGCGAACACGAGCATTGAGGCCCCATTGACAAACGCGCTGAACCAGATCATTGATGCGCCCATGATCACGCACGCGCTCCACAACTGCTCGTATTTTTGGCTGTACCTGTAACGGGCGGCCAAGACAGATCATATTGTCAACAAGCCGCCGTCAGGCGGCTTTGTTGTATCGGCAGCGTCCTGACGGCTCATTGAAAAACAAGGACGCAAAATGCCATGCTAGACGATAGCGACATCTCACTTCTCCGCCCGCCGGTTCTCACCATCCGCAACGCGCAGCCGCGTGACCTGCCTGAGCTCAACGACATGATCCGGCTGCTGGCCGCCCACCACGGCGATCCCTCCGGCACGACGCCGGAGCAGCTTGAGCGCGATCTCTTCGGCCCCGTGCCCTGGATCACGGCGCTTGTCGCCGAAGGCGAGCAAGGGCTGATCGGCTACGCCATCCTCGTGCCGCTCTACAAGGCGCAGGAAGGCCAGCGCGGCATGGACCTGCATCATCTCTTCGTGCGCGACGGCCATCGCGGCCATGGCGTTGGGCAGCATCTCGTCGACCGCGCCCGCGATATCGCCCGCAAGGCCGGCTGCAGCTACCTTTCGGTCGGCGCCGCAACAGGCAATTTCCAGGCCCACCGCTTCTACGAAAACATGGATTTCAAGCCGCGGCCGGTCACCGGCATGCGTTACCTGCAGGCTCTCGCCTGATGCCGGCCTTTAAGAGGATCGCCATCCGATATTGATTTTTAGAGTGTTTCTGGTTTTGCGCATTCCGGACGAAAAACCGATGCGTATTTGGAAATGCTTCAGTGATCGATGGCGATCCCGCGGCCTGCAAAGAACCTCTCGAACACCTCCAGCGGCATCTCCGCGTTCTCGCGCGTCGCATCGACGTGGCCGGAGGGATTGTGGAAGCGGATGCTATTTCCGTCGACGGCCGTCACCAGCACGAGATGGCCGCCCTTGGCCGGTGGCTCGGTCTCTGGCCAGCGGATCGAATGATGCACCGACGCGATGAAAAACTCCGACTGCATGAGGATATCGGCGATATCAGCAACGGAAATCCCGGTAACCACCCGGGCAGCCAGATTGAAGCGATCCCGCACGAAGGGAACGAACGGCGCGTAGATCAGCCCCTTGATCCTGCCATCCACCTCCTCGACATAGCCGCCATACTCCCTGCAACCCATGGCCAGATCCATGATCGGGATGATTTTGCCGGTGCGGGCCGCGAGCACCATTTTCAAGCATGCCATACCGCAAAGATTGCCGGCCCAGCGGGCATAATCCTCGACGCTGCTTGCGCCGGATGACGCCCAAAGCGGGTCCTTCAGCAAGGCCGATTGTGCGCCCTCGGCGACGACAGCCAACGTCATGTCAGGCGTTTCCCATTGGCTGAAATAAGGAACCTTCCGCGCCACCCTTGCGTCCACGACCACCCTCTCCTGTTGCCGAATCCCGTAGCTACAAGCTTGACCGGAAATGCGCTAGAAAAATGGCCGTCGACTTCGATCTGCAACTGGAGGTGCGCCTTGGAACAACGGTTCACATTTGACGGCGTCGCCAGCCTCTACAATACTTCCCGCCCGCTCTATCCCGATGCGCTTTTTGCCGATGTCATCGATTTTGCCGGGCTGGAAGCCAAGGATCAGGTCCTCGAAATCGGCTGCGGCACCGGACAGGCGACAGAGGGCTTTGCCCGCCACGGCCTCTCCATTCGCGCGCTTGATCCCGGCGCGGAACTGATTGCAGTTGCGCAGGAAAGATTGGCGGAATTTCCGCGAGTGCGATTCGAGCAAACCACCTTCGAAGCATGGCCGGGTAAGCCGGAGAGCTTCACGCTGATATTCGCGGCACAATCCTTCCATTGGGTTTCGCCGGAACTGCGCTTCGCTGCGACGGCCGCCCTTCTCGCGCCGGAAGGAACACTCGCCGTCTTCGGCAATGTGCCGATGAAGCCGGAACCGCCACTATCCGGCAAATTCGCGGGGATCTACGCCCGCCATGCCCCGCAGCTTGCCGGCCCGCCCGTGGAGACATGGTATCTGCCTGATGGCCCTTTTGATCGGGAGCTGCAGCAGTCCGACCATTTCGAAGCTCCGGTGCACCACTCTTATTCCTGGAGCCGGTCGCACACGGCGCAGAGCTATACTGATCTTTTGCGGACGCTTTCAAGCTACCGGCTTTTGAGCGAGGATCGGAGAGAAGCGCTGCTTTTAGAACTTGCCGATGCCATCAACGCGCATGGCGGCGTATTCGAATTGCATTATGAAACCCATCTCTATCTCGCCAAGCGCTCGGGCGCGACCTGAACACCAGGCCTATTTCGCCGGCAGCGCCTTCAGGTAGGCCGCGATCGCCTCGCGGTCGCTTGCCGGCAGATGGGCGATGTTCTGCTGGACTTCGGCCATCGAGCCGCCGGCGGAGTCGTAGTCCGGGGTGAAGCCGGTTTCCAGGTAGTTGGCGATGTCGCCGGCGCTCCAGCTGCCGATGGCCTTCGAGCCGGGCGTGATATCGGGGATCTGTCCCTTGCCTTCCGGATTGGGTGCACCCGCCAGCCATTGGCCGCTTACGAAGCCGCCGAGACCGTCGCGTGGGGTGTGGCATTCGCCGCAATGGCCTGGCCCTTCGACGAGATATTGCCCGCGCTTGACCTTCTCGTCGGCACTGGCGAGCACGATACGCGGCTGGTCGTTGAGATAGAGGAACTTCCAGCCGCCGAGCGCCAGCCGGATGTTGAAGGGAAAGGGCAGCTCATGCGGCGGAGCGACATTGTCGCTCTTCGGCAGCGTCTTCAGGAAGGCCCAGAGATCGTTGATGTCCTTGTCGCTCATGCGGGTATAGGAGCCGTAGGGAAAGGACGGGTAGAGGTGCTCGCCGTTTTTACCGACGCCGCGCTTCATGGCGTTGCCGAAATCGGCAAGCGTCCAGGTTCCGAGCCCGGCTTTCTCATCCGGCGAGATATTCGGCACATGGAAAGTACCGAAGGGGCTCGTCAGCGCGAGACCGCCCGAAAGCACCAGCTTGGCATCACCCTGTGCGCCCGGAGCCGCATGACAGCTCGTGCAGCCGCCTGCCCAGAAAACCATCTGACCGTTCTTGACGTCAGGATCGCCGAGATTGGCCCAATGGCTCGCCGGCAAAGGCGACGGCGCGGTGATGACGTAAAATGCGCCGCCGCCGAGGATGATCACGCCGAAAAGGCAAAGCAACCATCGAATAAACCGCGCCATCACGCACCCCAAGCCTTAGCTCTAAAACCAAAAGGCTCCGCACCGGCAGAACCGGTGCGGATGCCAAGATCGATTTCTAGACCTACCGCTTAATCCTTCTTGATGCGATAGGCCTGATGACAGGCGCCACAGCTGGCGCCGAGGGTCTTCAGCGTCGCGCCAACGGCAGCCTTATCGGCAGGGAGTTGGGCGAGCGCTGTCTCGGCATCGGTCGAAAGCTTGGCGGCATGCGCCTTGAAGTCATCGAGATTGTCCCAGATCTTCGGATTGACCTCGGGATCGGTCTTGTCGCTCTGCGGGTTGAACTGATCCGGGAAGGCCTTGGCCGTTTCGGCGATCGTCGTCAGCGACGCCTTGACGATATCGGCGTCATAGGGCTTGTCCCCCTTGGCGATCGCGCCGAGAGCTCCGGTGGCGCCGCCGATCTTCTTCATCATCCCGATGCGGGAGTCATGCGTGCCGTCGGCTGCGACGACCGAACCTAGTGCGATGCCGGCCAAAGCCGTCGCCATCACAATCGCTTTCCACTTCATTTCGTTCTCCTACCTCTCGGGTGTTCAAGACCGCGCATGCGGCCCGGCGCATGATTACGGCGACATGTTTGCCGGTTTCCTTTCCGGCAATGAAGTCACAAAGTGGTGAGAGCTGAGTGAAATCAGTGTCATGCCATCGACATACACATTCGCGGCGGCAACCCTTACCCCAATTTCAGGCCCTCCCAGACAGTAAACACGGAAACCACGACAAGCATCAGCCCGGCTGCGCGGCCCGCAAAGGCGGTTGCTCTGGGATTGGCGACCAGCAGCTCGCGGCTGCGCCCGGCAGTGATGGCAAGTCCGCCATAGACGGCAAATTGCGTTGCGATGGTCATGGCTCCCATGATGACGGCCTGTATCCACATCGGCCCGTAATCCGGCTTCAAGAACTGCGGATAGACGGCGAAGATGAAGAGATAGGCCTTGGGATTGATGAGGCAAGTCACCGCTCCCTGCCGGAAGGCTTTCCAGGCGGAGCGGCTGCCGGCTGGCCCCTCGTTGCCCACGGTGATGGAGCTGCGCATCAGCGTGTGGCCGATGAAGGCCATATAGGCGCCTCCGGCGATCAGCAGCGGATTGAAGAGAACGGGCACGAAATGCATCAGCAGGCCGATGCCGACGGCGCCGTTCAGCGAGTGCACCGCACCGCCGAGCATGATGCCGCCTGTCGCGGCAAGACCGCGATTGCTGCCGCCGGTCAGCGAATTGGCAAGCACGAACAGCATGTCCATGCCCGGCACGATGATGATCCCTAAGAGAAGGATGAAGAAGAGCCAGAGATTTTCTGCGTAACCCATGTCAGTTGCCTATCGCCCTCTCCAGAGAGACAGGAGAGGAAATGGTTGATTTTCAAGTCAATAGGCAGTCTTATAAAATGAACCAACTGACGGGGTGTTGTCAGTAGCCTTCTTCTTTGGGGCAAGAAATGCGCAAGGCATCGCGCTTGTTCGAGATCATCCAGATCCTGCGGCTGGCCAAAAGGCCGGTAACGGGGGCCGAAATCGCCGCCCGGCTGGAGGTGACGGTCCGCTCGGTCTATCGCGATATCGCGGCACTTCAGGCGATGCGGGTGCCGATCGAGGGCGAGCGAGGCATCGGCTATATCCTGCGGCCCGGCTTCGACCTGCCGCCGCTGATGTTTTCGATCGAGGAGATGGAAGCGATCGTGCTGTCGCTGGCGCTTTTGGAGCGCACCGGCGATGCCGAGCTGAAGCAGGCGGCCAAGCGCGTCACCGCGAAAATTGCCGGTGCCGTACCGCCGCCGCTGCGCCAGACGCTCGACGCCAATGCGCTGCATGCCTGGGGCTTTGCCGCACCTTCCGCCTCGGCGATCGATCTCTCGCTGGTGCGCCGCGCCATTCGCGACGAGGAAAAGCTGGATCTTGCCTATCGCGACGAGTTGGGCCGCGCCACGGAACGCATCATCCGGCCGATCGCCCTCATCTATTATTCGGAGACCGCCAACATCGTCGCCTGGTGCGAATTGCGCCAGGCCATCCGCAACTTCCGTAGCGATCGGATCGAAGGCTGCGAGGCGACGGGATTGTGGTTCAAGGGCGAAGGTGATGGTTTGAGGCAAATCTGGGTGAACGGCTGGCAGATAAACACCTCAACCGCTGCCGGCTGAGGTGCTGCAGATCCCACAGATCTAACGTTGCGAATTAAAGGACCATGCCACCCGAGGCTTCGATGCGCTGCCCGTTGACCCAGCGATTGTCGTCCGACAGCAGCGAGGCGATCATCGGGCCGATATCGTCAGGCAGGCCTGCGCGGCCGAGTGCTGTCATGGAAGCGACCATCCTGTTGACCTCGGGATTGTCGCGGACCATGCCGCCGCTGAAATCGGTCTGGATCGCGCCCGGCGCCACCGTGTTGACCGTGATGCCGCGCGGGCCGAGCTCCTTGGCAAAATAGCGCGTCAGTACCTCGACCGCACCCTTCATCGCCGCATAGGCCGACGAGCCCGGATAGCTGACACGAGCAAGGCCGGAGGAAATATTGACGATACGGCCGCCGTCGTTGATGTGCGACAGCAGCTTCTGCGTCAGGAAGAAGACGCCCTTGAGATGGATGTTGTAGAGCTTGTCGAACTCGGCTTCCGTCGTTTCAGCGATGGGGGCATGATAGGACGTGCCGGCATTGTTGACGAGGAAATCGAAACGATCGCGCGCCCAGCCCTTCTGCAGCACACCGCCAACTTCGGCAACAAAAGCGTCGAAGGATGCGACATCGCCAGTGTCGAGCCGCAAGGCTACAGCCTTTTGACCGAGCGCTTCGATCTCGGCAATGGCGTTATCGGCTTCTGCCTTATTTGCGTTATAGGTCAGGATGCTATCGACACCGCGCTGGGCAAGATGAATGGCGCTATTGCGGCCGAGGCCACGGCTGCCGCCGGTAATGATCGCAATCTTTGTCTTTGATTTATCGGAATTTTCAGTCGTCATTGCCGTTCTCCAGGGAATGTTTGGTGACCGGAATCTACGCCTGCGGAACCATTTCCCTGAATGCCGGAACTCGCGAATTTCTTGCCTATTCCTCCAACTGCCTTGTTCGCTGTTGCCCCGCTGCTATGATGCCGCAGTGGCACTTGCCCCGGAGACCACCAATGTCCTCAGCTCTTAAAGATGCGATCACACAATTTATCGAAGCCAATGACGGCGGCGACAATGGCGTCTTTCCCACGGGCATCGATGGCCTGCTGATCATGCGCTCGACCGAGCCGAAAATGCCGCATGCGATGATCTACCGACCGGCGCTCTGCGTCATTCTGCAGGGCGCGAAGCAATTGATGCTGAATGACAGAGTGATCGATTATGCCGAGATGCAGGCGCTCATCATCAGCATCGAGCTGCCTGCAGCCGGTAGAGTGGTCCAGGCGAGTGTCGAAAAACCCTATATGGCCATCTCCCTGGAATTCGATGTCGGCATGATGCGTGAGGTGATGGGACAGCTCGACAAGCCGCCGAAACCAGCAGGCGGCGCGCAGCTTGGCATCTTCGTCGAGAATCTCGGCGATGAGCTTGCCGATTGCCTGGTACGATTGACCCGATTGCTGTCGAACCCGGGTGCCATTCCGGTGCTCTATCCGGCGATCATGCGCGAAATCTGCTTCTGGCTGCTCACCGGCCCGAATGGCGGCGAGGTCTGCAAGCTGGTGCTGCCCGATGGCCAGACGCGGCGCATTGCGGACGCCATCCGCCTGTTGCGCGACAATTTCACGGAGCCGGTGCGCATCGAGCAGCTGGCCGCTGTCGCACGCATGAGCCCCTCTTCCTTCCACCAGCATTTCAAGACGTTGACCTCGATGACGCCGCTGCAATACCAGAAGCAGATGCGGCTGCTGGAAGCACGCCGCCTGATGGTCGCCGGCCATGCCAATGTCGAGACGGCAGCCTACCGGGTCGGCTACGAAAGCGCCTCGCAGTTCAGCCGTGAATATACCCGCATGTTCGGCGCGTCGCCAAAACGGGATGTGACGGAGATGCGAATGGCGGCGGAATAGTAATAGCTCAACTGTTGGCTTTACGCGCCGCTAAAGAGCAATCGCGGTCACCAACAGAATAAAAGCCAGTAATCCCAAGACCGCTCGCGCGGCATGCGACCATTCCCAGAGATCACGCAGCATGGTCCAGTCCGCCTCGGCATCAGCCCCGATCCGATGACCGCCGACTGGAACGTGGGAAAAGAAGCCTGCGCCCAACCCTTTCAGCTCAGCATCCTTGAGCCAGAAATTGTTTACGGGCTGTATCAGCAACCAAAAGACTGCATGCATGGCAGCCATGGCAGCAAAAGCCGCGGCAAACAGCCAGAACGCGATGATGTTGGCTGGCGTCAGGAACAGGAGAAGCAGAAGCAAAAGAGTGCCGATCGGCTCGGCAACGCCGCCGATCGTGAATCCGGGATAATAAATTCGCTGAACCGTCATATAGTCTTCTTTCGACAGTCGCATTTTACCCGGCAGCTCCAGCAGATGTGCCAGCGCCAGTGCCATGGCAACTGCCACGACCATGATTGTCAGAATTTGCAATACCGGAAACATCGGCTCCGCCTCACAGCAGCCTCGATTCCTAAACTTTCAACGTTGCGGATCGTTCCCCGTGTCAAATCATCCAAGGGATTCATCAAGCGCCCGGCAGCGCCAGCACCCGGCTATCCTCGCGTCCGAAGCCCATGACCTCCAGCCGATCATTGTAGACGGCGACGATCGCACAGGCGCTCGTATCTTCGGTATCGACCATGCCCTTAAAGTTGACGAAGTATGTGCCACCCGACACTCCGAAGTTGCCGGCGTGATTGTGGCCATTGAGGTAGGCGACGACATGCTCGTGCTCCGCCAGAAGCGCCAGCAAGCGGTCGCTGTTCAGGGCGTTATGGGCATTATCCGGGAAGATCGGATAGTGGTTCATGACGATGACCTTCTCGCCCGCCGCCTTTGCTTCCCTGAGCTTTGCAGCAAGCCAGTCATATTGTGTGTCGCCTATCGCTCCGTTCCATCGCTGGCCATTGAGCGCGCCGGTGCTCTCCAGCACCCGCATCATTTCCTTTGCCTCCTGCCGTCGAGGATCGCCTTCCGTCGGGGCAAAGACGCTGATTTCATTGCCGTCGAGCGCAATGAAGCGATAGCCGGAATGGCCGAAATCATAATAGGCGGACGGCATGCCCACGCGTGCCGGCACCGTGCCGAGATGTTCCGATGCCACGGCGAAATCGTGATTGCCGAGGAGAAAGTGCTTGCGATGACGCAAGGCTTCGTAGACGGGCAGAATGGCGTCGAAGCTCTTCCATTCACGATCGATGATGTCACCGAGCGTGACGACGAAGGCGAGATCGTGCCGATTGAACTCCTCAATTGCATCCCGAAGCTTGTCGAGGCTCTTCGCCGGATAGCGATTGAGGGTGAGATTGGGCGCGAGATCGGCATATTGTGGATCGGCGATGACACCGAAGCGGAAAAGCGGCGCTGATGGCATTCAGCCTCCTGTGGCGATCTCCTGAGCCGTCATGCGGCACACAGATATATCAACAAGGCTGCTCATAAGAAAACACCCGACGCCAGGAAGACGCCGGGTGCGAAAGCCAGCCTATGCGGCGAACCTTACTTCGTAGCGGCTTCGTAGCGCTCCAGGACGTAGTCCCAGTTGATCAGGCTGTCGATGAAGGCTTCGAGGTACTTCGGACGCAGGTTGCGGTAATCGATGTAGTAGGAGTGCTCCCAAACGTCGACGCCGAGGATCGGGTCGGCGCCGTGGACGAGCGGGTTTTCGCCGTTCGGGGTCTTGGAGATTTCGAGCTTGCCGTTCTTGACGGAAACCCATGCCCAGCCCGAGCCGAACTGAGTGGCGCCGGCAGCCGCAAAATCGGCCTTGAACTTGTCGTAGCCGCCGAGATCGGAGGCAAAAGCCGCTTCGAGCTTGCCCGGCAGTTTGTTGCCGCCGCCGCCCTTCTTCATCCACTTCCAGAAATGGATGTGGTTGTAGTGCTGGGCTGCATTGTTGAAGAGGCCTGCATTGGTGCCGAAGGACTTCTTCACGATTTCCTCGAGCGACAGATCGGCAAGACCTGCTTCCGCGGCGAGCTTGTTGCCATTGTCGACATAAGCCTTGTGGTGCTTGTCGTGGTGATACTCAAGGGTTTCACGCGACATGAAGGGCGAAAGGGCGTCGTAATCATATGGAAGTTCAGGCAATTCGAAAGCCATGGTCATATCTCCTCTTGGCAAAAAATTGCGTCGGCAGGTGAACCGGAACATAGGAGCGGTCGCCTGGAAGGGCAACCGGCGACATGCCAAAAAAGTTGCACTCGGGAGTAAAAATTGCCCTATTTTTGAATTAGATATAGCATAGACTTAGAAATGAACCTTGCTGTATATGATGATGCCCGAATACAGAGCGAACTGCTGCACCGAAATGTCGACAAGGCAGGTTGCCGAGGCTAGGTTTGCGGATCTCATTCGGTGATGAGGAATGTCGGTGACGATCGCCTGTTTGCACACAGCCGAAAGCAACATCGCCGTCTATGAAACGGCAGCGAAGGCACTTGGATTGCCCGAGGGGATGCTGCGTCATCACGTCCGCGCGGATCTTCTACTTGCCGCCGAAAAAGTGGGGCGCCTGACGGATGAGATCTCTGCGGAAACGGCGGCCCTCCTCTGGCATCTGGCGGAGGATGCCGATGCCGTCGTGCTCAATTGCTCGACACTCGGTCCGGCAGCATTGAAGGTCGCTGCCGGTGCCGAGGCACCGATCATCCGGGCTGATGCGATGCTGGCCGAGCAAGCGGTCAAGGCAGGCGGCAAGGTTATCGTGTTGTGCACCGTCGAAACGACCATCGCCCCGACGACCGCACTTTTCGAAACAGCGGCTAAGGCGACGGATGCTGAAATCGAGGTTCGGCTGGTGCCGGGCGCATGGGCGCACTTCCGCGAGGGGGATCTCCGGGCCTATCTCACCTCGATTGCCGAGGCGGTGAAAGCGGTCAGCGGCGAAGGCGCTGTCACGATCGCTTTCGCTCAAGCCTCGATGACCGATGCTGTTCATCTTCTTCAGGCAAACTGCCCGCAACCTATGACCGGTCCGGCGGCCGCACTTGCCGCGGCAATGGCGAAGACCACGGATAGCTGAAGCGTTACAGGTTGCGCCCGAAATAGACGTTGACCTCAGCAATGCGGTCGCCGGCAAAGCGGATGAGCTCCACATTGCGAAAGCTGGCACCATCCATCTTCTCGGCGCGATAGCCGACGATCACGTCGTCACCATCCGCGACCAGATGTTCGATATGAATGTCGCGGAACACCTTCTCCTTCGGCCAGCAGTGCTCGAAATAGCGTTTTCGGTCGATGTGATCGTCGCGTGGGCTGGAAAAGGTGAAATCCTGGGTCAGCATCGGGTCGACGATATCGGGATGCTGAGCGACATAGGCTGCAAACAGCCGTTTGACCGTATCGCAACGGGCATTTTCGAGAGAGTTCATAATCTGCTTCCTCCTTTGCATCAGCGCAGCTTTTGATCCGCCAACCATTAACTGATTGCGTAACGCAATCAGTTTTATAATATCAGTCGGGCGAACCGACAAGGCGCTTTGCAGACTTGGCATTGCCGCCTGTGTGGTCCAAACTCTGCCGCACTCCCAATCAGCAGAAAGCCATCGCAGTGCCCGAGGCTCATCACTCCATGTTGGAAAAGCTGCGCCGCCTGGCGGCAAAGGACAATCGTCCGGCGGGCGAACCGACCGGCATCGGCAGCTATTCCACACTTTTCACCTTCGTCACGCGCGAACGCGAGCGCATTGCCGGCTCGGCCTTTTCACAGGTTTCAATCGTCGCCATCCTCGAAGGTTCCAAGGAAATCGTCAGCATGGGACGACAGCGGCATTTTGCGGCCGGTACGGTGCTCGCGCTGCCGGCAGGCTGGAGCGGCGATGTCGTCAACGACCCCGATCCGCAGACAGGCTTCTATCGGGCAATCTTCATCACCTTCCCCGAGGAATTGACACGCCGTGCAGCAAAAGCCTTTCCGCCTGCGCAGCCCGCATCGCAGATAGACTTGCCGCTCGATCCGCTGCTGGCTGCCGCGATCAACCATGCCGGCGAAGGCATCGCCGGCGGCAATATGCCGATCCCGCTGATCGAGCACAGGCTTCTCGAAATCCTTATGGTGCTCGGCATGCGCGGTGCCCTGCCCGGTTCGCCGGAGACCACAGCCGAGGCGGTGCGGGCGCTGGTGCGCTGGCAGCCGGATCGAGCCTGGACAGCCGATCTCATCGCCGCCGAGCTCGGCACCAGCAACGCCACGCTGCGCCGCCGCCTGTCGCGCGAGGGCGCCTCCCTGCGAGAGGTGCTGGCAAGCGAGCGCGTGGCGCTGGCCACGACCCTTCTCGCCGAGGACGGGCTATCGCTGCGGGAAGCCGCGCTTGCGACAGGCTATCGCTCGCCCCGACGCTTTGCCGATCGACTTCGCAGCGCGTGAGCGTTTGCGACAGCATTTTGAGCGTTTGCGTGCGCCGACGCTCGGCACGAATTTGTTAGACCCTGCCCTCGAAGCTCACAGGAGCGAACCGCGAAAGGGCAACATCATGAAAACCATGCTCAACCTTCTGAACGCCACCGTCATCGCAGCAGTTGTCGCCACCCCGGCCCTATCGGCCGATCTCAAGGTGACGTTTCCAAAGAGCAATGACCGGACGCTGCTGCCGGAAAACGCCTCCTGCATTTCGACATCTTCAGACAAGTCGGCACCCGGCCCCAACAAGAGCCTTGCCGTTTCCTGGTCGAAAGGGCCGAAGGGCACGCGATCCTATGCGTTGACGATGGTCGACCCTGACGTGCCCACCGATTTCTCGCTGTTCAACAAGGCGGACAAGACCATCCCGAAGGATTTCAAGCGGATGGAATTCGTTCACTGGGTGCTGGCCGATATTCCCGCGTCGCGCACCAGCCTTGCCGAAGGCGCGGACGGAAACGACCCTTCAGCCAATGGCCTGCCGCTCGAACGCACGGCCTATGGACGCCGCGGCCAGAATGGTGCCGGCGGCGGCAATTTGAAGGATGGGCCGCATGGCGGTTATATGGGCGCCTGCCCACCCTGGAATGACGCGCGCATTCACAGCTATCACGTCACCGTCTATGCGCTCGATGTCGACCGACTGAACCTGCCGGATCTCTTCACCCGCGCCGATCTGCTTGCCGCCGCGAAAGGCCATATCCTCGCATCGGGCAGCAAGGAACTGTTTTACACATTGAATGCAAAGGCCGAGAAATGACCGAGACGAGATGGGATGCAGCAGCACCGGCCGAGCCGGAAACCACCCATTGGATGCGGAACCTGATCATCTGCCTCGTCGGCTCGTTCACGACGATCGTGGCGATGACGCTGCTGCTCCCCTTCCTGCCGCTCTATGTCGAGGAACTCGGCGTGAGCGACAAAGCCGCGATCGTGCAATGGTCCGGTATCGCCTATGGCGCCACCTTCTTTGCCGCCGCCTTCGTCGCGCCGCTCTGGGGACGGCTGGGCGATATATACGGCCGCAAGCTGATGCTGATCCGCGCCAGCCTCGGCATGACAGTCGCCATCTCGCTGATGGGCATGGCCGGCAATGTCTGGCAGCTGGTGGCGCTGCGCCTCTTCACCGGTCTTGCCGGCGGCTATGCCTCGGGTTCGATGGTGCTGGTGGCAGCGCAAACGCCGAAGCATCGCTCGGCATGGGCGCTGGGCACGCTATCTGCCGGCATCATGGCCGGCAATCTCGTCGGACCGCTGATTGGAGGCGCGCTGCCGCCTGTTATCGGCATTCGCGGCACCTTCCTGCTGGCCGGCGGCGTGATCTTCCTGACCTTCCTGGCGACGACCTTCCTGATCAAGGAGGAGAAGTCCACGGCACGGAAGAAGGCTGCGAAGGCCAGCGGCAGCTGGGCCTCCATTCCGGACAAACGCCCCGTCGTCGCCATGCTGTCGCTCGGCCTCTTGCTGATGCTCGCCAATATGTCGATCGAGCCGATCATCACAGTCTATGTCGCGCAGTTCGTCACAGACGTCAAAGTGACGATGGTCTCCGGCGTCGTCATGGCGGCCGCTGCGTTCGGCAGCATCCTGTCGTCCTCCTGGCTCGGCAAGCTCGCCGACCGCATCGGCTACTGGAGCGTCATCATGGCGGCGCTTGCTGTTGCGGCGCTGCTGCTGATACCGCAGGCTTTCGTGAGCTCGGCCTGGCAGTTGATCGGCCTGCGTTTCCTGATGGGCGTGGCGCTCGGCGGCCTTCTGCCCTGCATCACCGCCGTTATCCGGCATAATGTTCCCGATGCGGCGACGGGCAGCATTCTCGGGCTCTCCATCTCCTCGCAATATGTCGGCCAGGTGGCAGGCCCAGTCCTGGGCGGCTTCGTCGGCGGCCATATCGGCATGCGCGCCGTGTTCCTCGGAACCTGCGTGCTGCTGGCGATCGGCGCTGCCTATTGCTGGTGGGTCAGCCCGAAGAAGGAAGCGGAATAACTCAGCCGCTACCTGCAAACACGGGCATTGAAGATCAGAATTGCCGCGTGATCGTCGCGATTCTGACCGAGCCAGATTGAGCTCAAATGTGCTTTTGCTATTCTCCCGTGATTGACAGTTGTGGAGATCCGCCATGGCGCTTCCAAGCTTCGAAACCGAGAGACTGATCCTTCTGCCTCGCGTCATGGCCGATCTTGACGATTGCATCGCCATGGATCGCGACCCAGAGGTAACGCGCTTCATTCCCGGCCCGTGGCACGATGCCGTGGCACATCGAACCTTCGTGAAAGGTCGGATCGAGGCGAGTTTCGGTGATGGTCTCGGATATTGGTCAATCCGCGCCAAAGAAAGGCCTAAGCAATTCCTCGGCTGGATATTGCTGATACCCGCCGACGCCGTCGGGCCTGATATCGAGATCGGATGGCGGCTGAACAGGCGTGCCTGGGGCAAGGGTTATGCGACGGAGGCGGCAAGGCCGGTTCTCGCCCATGCCTTCCAGACACTCGAACTCGATCGCGTGATTGCCGATATCGCCCCTGGAAATGCGGCGTCCGTCCGCGTTGCGCAAAAGCTCGGTCTGTCGCAGCCGCGCCAGACCACCTATCACGATGAGCCCTTTGCTTCGTACAGCGTGACGAGAGCCACCTTCGAGGCTGAGCTTACGAGGCAGTGACCCCATGCCTCGCGTCAAGGCCGACCGCAGATAAAATCGACCCCAGAACGCGCTATCGCCTCCAGCGTTTCGCGCTTATCGCCTGCACGCGCTCGAACGGCAAGCGAATGCATGACAGCGGATGCCAGCTTTGCGAGAGTTGCAGCATCCGCTTCAGCCGGAAGCTCGCCCCGCTCAACCGCAAGCTCCATGCGTTCCTTGATCGCATCGTCGAATTCATTCAAGCTGCGGCGCAATACCTCCCGTACTCGATCATGCTGAATAGCCTCTGCCGTGGCCGTGCTGATCAGGAAGCAGCCACGCGCCGCGGTCTCGCCATGCAGGTATATTTTCAGAGCCTCGGCATAGATGCGCGCGAGATTCTCCCGCAGCGTGAGGGCCGGGTTGAGCGCCTCAGACAATATATCGAGACTGTCCTCGCGATAACCTTCCAAGGTGTCAAGATAGAGGTCCTCCTTGTCCCCGAATGCTCCGTAGAGGCTCGGCCGATTGAGTTTCGTCGCAGCGCTCAAATTATCCAATGAGGCCGCCGAGAATCCTCTGTCCCAGAAAACCTCCCGTGCCTGCCCAATGACAGCTTTCGCGTCAAAAGCGCGTGGACGGCCCTGCTTCTTCTCGCTCTTCATATTTTATACTACTTCGCACAAAAATCTTGACCGGATGCATTTTATGCGAAATGGTACAAATATTCAATGGATGCCGACGCCATACCTCGCGCCTGCATCGAAAAGGAGAGAGACCCATGAAACTCTACATGCACGCCGCCGCTTGCTCTTTGTCGCCGCACATCGTTTGTCGGGAGTTGGGGCTGGATGTTGAACTGGTCGAAGTTGATCGAAAGACTCATCGGACGAGTTCGGGCGAGGACTACTTTGCCATCAACGGGAATGGCTACGTGCCGGCATTGATGCTCGATGATGGGAGAGTGCTGACCGAAGGTCCTGCCATTGTGCAATTCCTCGCGGAGTGTTCACCGGAGGGATCGCGCCTCCTGCCGGAGGCCGGAACCTATGCCAGAAGCCAGGTTCAATCCTATCTGAATTTCATCACTGCCGAACTTCACAAGCCAATGGCGATGCTCTTCAACGCCGCTTATGAAGGTGCTCATGCCGGCATTCATGAACTGGTATGCAAGCGACTTGATTGGCTAAACAGCCAGCTCGTCGGCCCCTATCTGACCGGTGACGATTTCACGGTCGCCGACGCCTATCTCTTCGTCTGCTTGAACTGGTCGCCGTGGATCAAGATCGACATCGCACGGAGGCCAGCGTTACAGGAATTCATGGCTCGCGTCAGCGCAAGACCGAGCGTCCGCCACGCGCTCCACGCCGAAGACCTTGAGGCTTTCGAGACTGATGGCGTTTTCTTCGCGCCGCGATCCTACCTTGCTTCGGCAGGTCGTGTAGGAACACCCGTGCGGCCATGAACGGCCGCACTCTTCTGCATGCCCTTCTCCTTGCCAGAAGGGTTTATTCCTCGCTGGCGCTACGGCCGTGTGCCCAATCCATATAGAGTTCCAGCGCCTTGCGGGCGACCGGCCCCTCCTGAAATTCGCGGTCGTCCAGGCGGTTGACGCTGACGACCTTGGAATAGTTGCCGGTCGTGAAGATCTCATCGGCCGTCATGAACTGTTCGACGGACAGAGTTTCCTCGCGCACATCGAAGCCCTCCTGGCGTAGCAGGCTGATGACGCGGGCGCGGGTGATGCCAGCAAGGAAGGTGCGGTTGGCAACCGGCGTATAGACGATACCATCCTTGACCATGAAGACGTTGGACGATGCCGTTTCGACGACATTGCCGTTCATGTCGCGCACCAGCGCATTGTTGAAGCCGCGACCCCTCGCCTCCAGGATCATGCGGCCGCTATTCGGATAGAGCGAGCCGGCCTTGGCGTCGGTCATCGCCGTTTCCGGCGACGGACGGCGGAAGGGCGAGACAGTCAGCGTGATGCCGCCGGTGCCGCCGAGCGGCGCCTCGAACAGGCAGAGGGCGAAGCGCGTCGATTCCGCATCGACGGCGACGACGCTGCCCGGCGAGCCGTGCTCACCCCAATACATGGGCTTGATGTAGATCGGCGTCTTGCCGTCGAATCTTTTGATGCCTTCCCAGGCGAGCGCTTCGATCTCCTGCGAGGTCTTGACCGGCTTCAGTCCCATGGCGACGGCCGAGCGATTGATGCGCTGGCAATGGAGATCGAGATCGGGCGCGATGCCATCGAACCAGCGGGCGCCATCGAACACGGTCGAGCCGAGCCACATGGCGTGCGAGGTCGGCCCGATCAGCGGCGGATTGCCGGAAAGCCATTCTCCTTCGACATAGGTCCAGGTGGCGGTGCGGGGTGACGTATCGACGGACATGGGGGGTTTTCCTCTCCTAAAACAGTTCAGCTCACGGGATCTCTGAACCGCTCTATCTTTTTGTTTTCTCGCAATTCCGGGCGCAAAACGGCTTCGTACTTTTGCTGGAATTGCTCCGGGTGGCGGAGAGCAAATAACCGTGCAACCGAAGGGTCAAGCGGAAACTGCGCGGCAAAATCCATTTGCAACAAAGCGCTTGATATCGCATTCATAACGCAATTTTCATGCGTCGAAACAACAACTTGACGAATGGGTCCATCAGCAAAAGTGATGAACCATAGGGATCGTCAGGAGAGAGGGAGAACTCCCATGAAAGCGATGTATTACGAGGCCTTCGAGGCAACACCCGAAATCCGCACCCTGCCCGACCCGACACCCGGTGAAGATGGCGTGGTCATCGCCGTCGGCGCGACCGGCCTCTGCCGCAGCGACTGGCATGGCTGGATGGGTCATGATCCAGATATCAAGCTGCCGCACGTGCCGGGCCACGAGCTCGCCGGCAAGGTCGTGGCAACCGGGCGCGGCGTCGTCCGTTTCAAGGTCGGCGATCGCGTCACCGTTCCTTTTGTCTCCGGCTGTGGCCACTGCGCCGAGTGTCACTCCGGAAACCAGCAGGTCTGCCCCAGCCAATTCCAGCCAGGCTTCACCCATTGGGGTTCCTTTGCCGAATATGTCGCAATCGACTATGCCGACACCAATCTCGTGCACCTGCCAGAATCTGTCGATGACGCGACGGCGGCAAGCCTCGGCTGCCGTTTCGCCACCTCCTTCCGCGCCGTTGCCGATCAGGCCAAGACGCGCCCCGGCGAATGGATCGCTGTCCATGGCTGTGGCGGCGTCGGGCTGTCGGCGATCATGATCGCCAGCGCGCTCGGCGCCAATGCCATCGCCGTCGACATTTCCGACGAAAAGCTCGCCTTTGCCCGCGAATGCGGCGCGGTCGCGACGATCAATGCGGCTGAGGTCGCTGATGTGGCGGAGGCGGTGCGCGAGATCACCAAGGGCGGCGCCCATGTCTCGATCGACGCGCTCGGCCACCCTGCCACCTGCTTCAACTCCATCAAGAACCTGAGACGGCGCGGCCGGCATGTGCAGGTCGGCCTCATGCTCGGTGACTATGCGACTCCGCAGATCCCGATGGCGCAAGTCATCGGCCATGAACTCGAGATCTACGGCAGCCACGGCATGCAGGCCTGGCGCTATGATGCCATGCTCGACATGCTCGCCGCCGGCAAGATCGCGCCGCAGAAGCTCATTGGCCGCAGGATCAGCCTGGAAGACGCCGTTCCGGCGCTGATGACGCTTGATAAGGCCGAGGGCAAGGGCATCAGCGTCATTACACGGTTCTGATACATCCCGGTGCTATGCGCATCGGGAAAACGGCAATCCAGGAAGAGGGTATGCCCATGGCATGGTCTGCTGGCCAATATGTGAAATTCGAGGATGAACGCACGCGTCCGGCGCGCGACCTCTTGGCGCAGGTGCCGCTGCAGCATGTCGAGCGAGCGATCGATCTCGGTTGCGGCCCTGGCAATTCGACCGAGCTGATCGCCGAACGATATGGCATTGCCAGTGTCTCCGGCCTCGATAGCGACGACAATATGCTGGAGGCCGCTCGCAAGCGCATGCCCGGCACGCACTTTGAAAAGGCCGATCTCGCCACATGGCGGCCGGAAGAACCCGTCGACCTGCTTTTTGCCAATGCCGTGTTTCAGTGGTTGCCCAATCATCTCGACATCCTCGACCACCTGATGGACGGGCTGAAGCCTGGCGGCGTTCTTGCCGTGCAAATGCCCGACAATCTCACCGAACAGAGCCATCTGATGATGGAGGAAACGGCCAAGAATGGTCCTTGGAGCGAGGCCTTTGCGAAGAAGAGCGTACGCCGCAATCCCCTGCCCGCGCCCTCGGTCTATTACAACAGGCTAATCGGCAAATCGGCCCGGGTCGATATCTGGCACACCAACTACAATCACGTGCTGGAAAACGCGGCAGCCATTGTCGAATGGGTGAAGGGCACGGGCTTGCGCCCCTATCTCGACCATGCCGGCGACGAGCATCGCGATGCCTTTGCCGTCGAATATCTGAAGCATATCGAGCAGGCCTATCCGCCGCTTGTCGACGGCAAGGTGCTGTTGCGCTTTCCGCGGCTCTTCCTGGTCGCGGTGAAGAAATAGGATATTTATCAGCCGCGAAATGCCGACTGACGGCGGTGCGTCGATCCCATCGACAACCGGCATCGGCCCGCGCTAGAACACCCACAGCCAAAGCTGAAACAGCAATAGCTCCGAGGAGATAGTCGATGTCGTCCAGAAGCCCCGAATATGGCCGCCAGAAGGAGATGCGCGCATGACCACCCCCGACGTCGCACCGGCTCCGCCGCTGACATTCGTGATCTTCGGTGCTGCCGGCGACCTTACGCGGCGCCTGCTGATCCCGACGCTGATCAACATGACCCGCAGCGGGCTCGTCGGCGAAGACCTGCATATTCTCGGCATCGGCATCGAGACCGGCGGCGTCGACATGCTGCTGGATCGTCTGGAATCATTTCTGAAGACCTCCGGCGATATGGACGATCCGGAGCGGCAGGCCGCGTGGCAGAGCCTGCGCAAGCGCATCAGCTACATCTCTGGCGATTTCACCCAGAACGGCGTCTACAAGGAGATTTCGGATTATCTCTCGCATGCGCCGACCGCCAATGCAGCCTTCTATTTCGCCGTGCCGCCGCGCTTCTTCGGCGATATCGCCGAGAAACTCTCCGAAAACGGGCTGATGAACGAGGCGACCGGCGCCTTTCGCCGCATCGCGATCGAAAAGCCCTTCGGCCACGATCTTGCTTCGGCACAGGCTTTGAATGCGCGGCTGCTGAACCATGTGTCCGAAAGCCAGATCTATCGCATCGACCATTTCCTCGGCAAGGAAACGGTGCAGAACATCATGACGACGCGCTTCGCCAACATGATGATCGAGGCGCTTTGGAACAACAACTATATCGACCACGTGCAGATCACGGCGGCAGAGCTTGTGGATGTCGGCACGCGCGGTAAATTCTACGATTCGACCGGCGCGCTTCGCGACATGGTGCCGAACCATCTTTTCCAGCTGCTGGCGATGGTGGCGATGGAACCCCCGAACAGCTTCGATGCCGAATCCATCCGTAATGAAAAGGGCAAGGTACTGAAGGCTCTGCGTGTCTACTCGCGGGAGGAGGCAATCAAGAACGGCGTGCGCGGCGCCTATACGGCCGGCCCTATTGCCGGCAGGGATCTGCCAGCCTTTACCCAGACGCCCGATGTCGCGCCCGACAGCAACACCGAAACCTTTGTGGCGCTAAAGCTCTTCGTTGATACATGGCGCTGGGCGGGCGTGCCCTTCTACCTGCGCACGGGCAAGGCGATGAAGGCGCGCGATACCGAAGTGGTCATCACCTTCCGGCCGGTGCCTTTCGCCCAGTTCCCGCGCCACGAATCCCGCCCCGAGCTGCCGCCGAACAGGCTCATCATCCAGGTGCAGCCCGACGAAGGCCTCGACATGGAAATCTCGATCAAATCGCCGGGGCTGGTGCTGAAAACCGCGCCGGTTTCACTCGATTTCCGCTATGCCGACAGTTTCGACATCGGCAAGCAAACCGGCTACGAAAGCCTGTTCTACGAACTCTTCGTCGGCGACCAGACGCTCTTCCAGCGCGCCGACGGCATCGAAGCCGGCTGGGCGGCCGTTAAACCCTTCCTCGACCTCTGGGCAGAGGGCGGCAAACCCGATCCTTACGCCCCCGGCAGCACAGGCCCGGCCTGCGCCGACGAACTCATCGAACGCGACGGCCGTAAATGGCATGAGATCGATGGGACGCCGAAGGGCAGGAAGGTTTAGTATTGCCGGCTGGTCTGTGCGGCGAAGGCGCTCATGCCGACGCCGCAATCTGGACGGCCAGATCCTCGCCCGTGAAGGGACGGTCCGCGGCGCCACCCTGGCCATGGCCCATAGCCCATCGTTCAGGCCATATGGTGCGCTCGAGACCGGTTGCCGACGCGCCCTTGAGCGAGCTCCACCCGTGGTCGGTCGGCATGCGAAAGAGCATGCCGCCAGGCCCCATGCCTGCGTGCAGGGCAATGTCTATATCGAATGGTCGGCCCGGAGCGAGATCAGGCCCGAACCAGTAATGCGGACTGCGGCCGGGATCGCGGCCAAGAATCAAAGTCAATGTCTGCCGGGAACCACGCAAGCCCAGCCACACGGGGGCGATCTCCTGGTTTTCGAAGGCGGAAAATAGCGTTTGCGCCGGGGCATGCACCTCGTCCGCCAAGCGTCCGGAGATCCGGAGGTGAACGATATAATTGTCGCCCTGGAGACCGCCAAAGTCGGCTTCGTTCAATCCGAGCGATAGATGTCGCAACGTCTTGGCCGATTTAAAAGGCCATTGCAGCCGCTCGCGAACAATGCCGCAGGTGTCGAGCACCTGATAGCGGAATCCGTCCGCGTCCAATGCGGCCTGAACGCAGTGGAGATACTCCACGCCTTCCGGCATACGGTGCGCCGTCCCTGCTCCCGCCGTGCAAAGCTGCAAGACGCCGCGATGAACTTGAACGTCGAAAACCAGCATATGGCTGCAGACATAAGCCAGGACATCGGCGTCCACGAGAATATCCCAGAACGGCTTCGCATATTCGTGACCGATCTCCCGCTGGTATGTACCGGAATAGCCGTTGACGGGGAAAACAGGGTGATGACCCAGCACGATCTTATGCCTGGCATCGGAATGCGCCTTCAGCGTCGCTTCCAGCCATTCCGTCTCGACGTGCCCTTCACCGCCCAACCCCGTCCACAACGTATGTACGAACACCAGCAGCAGATCATCGCGACGAACCCAGTAGGATAATCCCTCCTGCCCCGCTGGCCCGTTTTCGGGCAGCTGAAGGACTTCGCGGAAAATCCGCTCGCTCATCTCGTCATAGGTCGTGTGGTTGCCTGTCGTATGCCAAAGCGGCGTTTTGCTGCGATCGAGCCATGCCATCTCACGATCAAGCCAATGCCGCCATTGCGCCCGCAATGCATCCGGATCGGCGGTTAGCCCGATGATCTCGTCACCCGGAAACAGAATGAATTCCGGGGGCGGATCGAGCCTGCGCAGGATCTGATTGACGCTGGCGAAAGTGCTTTCATGAAGGGCGCCAGGGATACCAGAACAGGCATCACCATAGAGGACGAACTGGTGACCGGACCTGCTTGGCATAAGGGCCGGGATAGGGCTGTCTGGCACGAATCTGCCTCCTCAAAAACGACGGCCCTCGCCCAAGGGCGAAGGCCGAGATCGAAGTAATCAATACTTAAACTGCGGAACGTACCCATGAAGTCAACGGATGAAACCGATGGCTATCGGCCAGTCGGCTCTCTCGTCATCAGGAGAACGCTTCTTCAGCCTCAAATGAACTGGTGCAGGCCCGGGACGGAATTGACGACCTGGTCGACCACCTCGTCGCCGGCATGCTGGCGAGCGGTTGCAATCGTTTCCTTGGCGAGCGAGCCGATTTCACCCATGCTGAGACCGCTGCTCATCAGCTGCTGGCCGAGCGCCATCAGGCCGCCGCCACCGCCGACTGCGCTAAGCAAGCCGCCGAGCAGGCCGCCGCCGCCCGTTTCCTCGCCATTATATTGTGCAACGAGATCGGTGGCGCCGGGAATAGATTCGATCATTTTGGTGACGGGACCATCCGGAGCTTCGCGCTGCAGGAAACCGAGAATCATGCCGACGGCCTTTTCCGCGAGGTCGGGAGCGATGCCGGCTTTGGTCGCGATCTGATCAATAACTTCGTTCACTGTGGCCTCCTGCCTTTATAACGTTAACGTCAACGTAACTGAATGCGGCAACCGGCACAAGACGCCCCGGCGGCTATCATTCTACCAGAAGCGGAACCTCGACGCGAATGGTTGTCCCTCTTCACGCGAGTTCTTATAACAGTGTCAGGACAAATCGATGAATGGCCCTTGCAGCTTTCAGAAGCTGCTGTGCCGCCGCCCTAGAACCGGATGATTTCGGATCCAATCGATCCGAAATCATCCGGTTCTAGAATCATATAGGTAGAGCATGATGTCGTCTGAAAACCGGTGACATTTTTCGGCAGCATGCTCTGGAGCATTTCCGCTTTTCTTCGAATCGCGAAAACGTTCTATCTTTTTGTTTTTACGCAGTTCCGGACGCAAAACCGCTTCGCACTTTTGCTGGAAGTGCTTTAAGGGAGACGACACCATGCCGCAGCAGGATGGACAGATTTTCGTCGGCGCGAGCCGCAATCCGGATGACAGCATCAACAAGGACGAATTCCTGACGCTGAAATTCGGCAACCGTCATGGCCTCGTCACAGGTGCCACCGGCACCGGCAAGACGGTGACGCTGCAGGTTCTGGCGGAAGGATTTTCCAAGGCCGGCGTGCCCGTCTTCTGTGCCGACATCAAGGGCGATCTTTCGGGCATCGCCGCCAAGGGCGAGCCGAAGGACTTCCTGCTGAAGCGCGCCGAGGAAATCGGCCTGTCGCCCTATGAGTTCGACCAGTTCCCGGTGATCTTCTGGGACCTCTATGGCGAAAAGGGCCACAGCGTGCGCACTACCATCGCCGAGATGGGGCCGCTGCTGCTGGCGCGCTTGATGGATGCGTCCGAGGCGCAGGAAGGCGTGCTCAACATTGCCTTCAAGATCGCCGATGAGAATGGCCTGGCGCTGCTCGATCTCAAGGACCTGCAGGCGCTGCTGAATTATATGGGCGACAATGCCAGCGAGCTTTCCAGCAAATACGGCCTGATCTCGAAATCCTCCGTCGGTTCGATCCAGCGCGCAATGCTCGTGCTGGAGCAGCAGGGCGCGGAAAACTTCTTCGGCGAGCCGGCGCTGAAAATCTCCGACATCATGCGGGTCAGCAATGACGGCTACGGGCAGGTCTCGGTGCTTGCGGCCGACAAGCTGATGATGAACCCGCGGCTCTATGCCACCTTCTTGCTGTGGCTGCTCTCCGAGCTATTCGAGGAACTGCCCGAAGTCGGCGATCCGGACAAGCCGAAGCTGGTCTTCTTCTTCGATGAGGCGCACCTGCTTTTCAACGACGCGCCGAAGGTGCTGATCGAACGCGTGGAGCAAGTGGTGCGACTGATCCGCTCAAAGGGCGTGGGCGTCTATTTCGTGACGCAGAACCCGCTCGACGTGCCGGAAACGGTGCTGGCACAGCTTGGCAATCGCGTGCAGCATGCGCTTCGCGCCTATACACCACGCGAACAGAAGGCCGTGCAGACGGCGGCCTCGACCTTCCGGCCCAATCCGGCCTTCGATTGCGCCACCGTCATCACGACGCTCGGCACTGGCGAGGCGCTGGTATCAATGCTCGAGGGCAAGGGTGCGCCCTCCATCGTCGAACGCACGCTGATCCGCCCGCCATCGGGCCGTATCGGCCCCGTCACGGATGGCGAGCGTCAAGCCATCATCAACGGCAGTCCGGTTGCAGGCGTCTATGACCAGACGATCGACCGCGAATCCGCTTACGAGATCCTGACGGAGCGTGCGCGCAAGGCGGCTGCGCCGCAGAGCGAGAGTGCCGGCGATGGCTGGACCTTGCCCGGCTTTGGCGGCGACAGCAGCAAGCCGGCAAGCCGCGGCCGTTCGGGCTATCAGCGCGAGACGATTCTGGAGGCGACGATGAAAAGCATGGCGCGCACGGTGGCAACGCAGGTCGGACGAGCGCTGGTGCGCGGCATTCTTGGCAGCCTGAAGCGATAGAAGATTACCCTCCCCTTGAGGGGGAGGGTCGGAGCGAAGCTCTGGGGTGGGGTGATCCGCGGAGACCTTTCCGGTTCCGACTATCACCCCCACCCGCCGCTTTGCGGCGACCTCCCCCATCAAAGGGAGGTGTTACTTCCCTCAAGGGAGAAGGTGAAGATCAGCGCACCGGTGCGACCAGCGAGAAGAATGCGCCTTGCGGATCGGTTGCCTGGACGATCCAGCTGCCGCCGGGCACTTCCATCGGGCCGTTGGCGATCCTGCCGCCGCCCTCCGTGATGCGGGCGATCGCGGCGTCGATCGCCGGAACGTTGATGTAGAAATTCCAGGCCGCCATCGGCATTTCCGCCGGCTTGGTCATGATGCCGCCGAAGTCGCGATCGCCGATCTTGAAGATCTTGTATTTACCCATCGGCCCCATGTCGAAATCGGAGCTCAGTTCCCAGCCGAACATCTCGCTATAGAAATCGAAGGCCTTCGGGCCGTCGTTGGAATAGAGTTCGTGCCAGCCGAAATAGCCCGGTGTCGCAGGCGCAGGCGGCTCCCAATCCTGGCCCGGCAGCGGGGTGAACAGGCAGAATGCAGCGCCATAGGGATCGGAGACGACGGAGAACCGGCCGACGCCTGGAATATCCGTGGGCTCGCGATAGGTCTTGCCGCCCTTAGCGACAACGGTCTTGGTGGCTTCATCGACATTGGGAACGCCGATATAGCCGGTCCAGCAGGGCGGCGTGCCCATGGCCTTCGCCTCGTCAGGCAGGATCATCAAACCGGCAACAGGGCCTGCACCGGCGCTGAACAGCGTATAGTCCATGCCGACATCAGGCATGCCGGCATCCGCCGCATCCCAGCCGACGACCTTGGTATAGAAGGCTTCCGCCGCTTTCATGTCTGTCGTCATCAGCTCGTACCAGACAAAATATCCCTTCTCAGCCATAACATCGCTCCCTATTGTGATTGTTGCGGTCATCCGTCTCATCCTGAGCCTGATGTCGGCGCAAGCTCATCATGGCCGATGAAAGTGACGGCCGAACGATGGTCAATCGGTTGATCCGTCGTTCCCCGGCGAGCAGGCTCCAGGTCTTAACTAGGCGCAAGGCGTAATAATTCGACCCCTTGTGCCGCATGGCATGAATTTGGCGGTCTCGCCACGCCCTCAATGGCAGCAGGAGCCCGCCTTCTCCGCCTCCTGATATTCGTCATGGCGGCGCACGAAATCCATGGTCTGGCCTTCATTTCGGCCCTTCGGTGCGTTGTCGAGGATCATCAGCGTGCCGATCATTTCCTCGCCGCCGCGGGCATAGCTGGAATAGGTGTGGAAGATATTGCCGGCTTCATCCTTGTAGAAGGCGCTGAGTCCAGGCAACTCGTCGTTGCCGTTGGCGGCGTCCATATCATTGAAATTATAGAACACCTTTTCACCGGCGAGCTGCTCTTTGGTGAAAGAGACGTGATAGTCGAAATTGAAATCGTTGGAGAAGGACGACACCCAGGGGAATTTCCAGCCCATGCGCTTCTTATAGGCCTCTATCTTTTCGATCGGCGCGCGCGACACTGCGACCAGCGTGACATCGTGATGATTGAGATGCGGAAGCGTTCCATCGAAATGATCGGCGAGGAAGGAGCAACCGGTGCATCCGGCATCCCAATCCGGGCCGAGCATGAAATGATAGATGATCAGCTGGCTGCGGCCGTCGAAGAGATCGGCAAGCGTCCTCTTGCCGGCCGGCGTGTCGAAAACATAATCCTTATCGACCTTTACCCAGGGCAAGGCTAGGCGTTCCGCATTGACGCGATCGCGAAGATGCGTGGCCTCCTTCTCCCTGGCAAGCAGTTGACGGCGGGCCTCGAGCCACACTTCCCTGGAAACGACCTGGTTCATTGTCCGCGCCCTCCTCCGGCGTTTTCATTTCCAAATCTTGACAAATATATTGATATCAATATTAATGAATCATGTCAAACGCAGTCCAAATCCCCTTTGAAACCACGCTGTTAGTCCGCGATACCTGCCTGTGCCTGCATGTCCAACGCGCGGCGCGCGCGCTTGCCCGCCGTTTTGACGAGGCACTGCGGCCATTCGGACTCACCAACGGCCAGTTCTCCCTGATGATGTCTCTGAACAGGCCGGCGCCGGCATCCATGGGATCGGTCACAGCGCTCCTGGCAATAGACCAGACGACGCTGACGGCGGCCTTAAAGCCACTGGAACGGCGGGGATGGGTGAGCATCGTGCCCAATCCAAAAGATCGCCGCGCCCGCCTGCTCAGCCTCACGCCATCGGGAAAGGCGGCGCTCGCCGCCGCCGTGCCGATCTGGAAGACGACACATGCCGCCCTCGAAGAGCGGCTGCCCGACGGCAATGGCGACCGCCTGCGTAGCGATCTCGCTATTCTGCTCTGAATTGCGGTTCAGACAATCGCGGATCGCCCTCGAAATCCTGCCTTTCGAAGCCGATGCGGCGCCGTGGGAATTCGCACAGCGCCTGCACGCCGACGCGAGACAGCCGGATGCGCCAGGTCTGGCGTTCGACGGGTTCGCGGGCGGAGAAGGCCCTGGCCGTGAGCAGCGCGATGTTCATGCCTCCGCGGGGATCCCGGACGGAACGATAAAGGATTGCCTCGATACCGCCGGCTCGCGCCGCCTCGGCGAGCGACTGGCAGGCTTCGTAGTTGACCGGATCGGTCCACAGTTGCCGATCGCGATCCAAGGGAGGCACTGTCAGATCGATCCCGGCCTTCGTCGCAATCGCAGCAGAAAAGGCTGTATATTCAGCGGCATTGGCAGGCAACGGCGTGTCAGGGGAATCACGGAAGAAGAGCAGCCGATAGAAGCTCATTTCAGCCAGGGCCGTCTCCACCTGCTCCGAGGCATAGAAAACGCCGAGCGTGCGGCCGGCGCGTCTGAAACGGGAACCGTGGGGATAGATCGCTCCGTAACGGAAGGGTGTGGCGAGCAGATAATCCAGCCCTGCGCATTCCGGCGGCAGCGCCGGCTTGGTTTCCTCGAGCACGCTTTCGAGAAGCGCTTGCTCCTCCAGCGTATCGACAAGCTTCAGCGTCGAGACCTGATGCTGCGATTCCACCAGCCGCCAATATTGGCCGGAGATGACCTTTGCCTCAGACGAGAGCGCGGCGGGCGTCCAGATAGGCAAGGACATCGGTCAAACCGGAAATCGAGATGATCTTGTCGATCGGCGCTGCGCCAAAGGCGATATTGCCGTTACGCAGCCATTGCCGCGCCACAGCCTCGTCGCCGCCGACGATGGCATCGAGCGAACGGAAGAGACGAACGAAAAGCACGGCAAGTTCGAAAGGCTTGCTATCGCGCTCCAGCAGATGATCCTGCCGCTTCATGCGCGATACCGTCGCCTCCGACACGCCGATGATGGCCGCAAGGATGCGGGCGTTCAATCCCAGCCTCTCGGCGGCATTGACGACGGCCTTGGTGATGACCAGCGCTTCACCGGGCATCGGCTGGCCTATTACCTGGGCTTTTATCATGGCTACTTCCTTTCCTAAGAAAAGATATAGCATTTTTCTTGCAAAAGAAAAGGAGCGATAGATAAAACTGCCGCTCCTTTTCAATATATTCCCACATATCCGGTCCTCAATCGACCGGCGGCGCGTTTCCCGTCAGACAACAGCAACCGGCACTTCGGTCGAGGTGCGCATGGCATGGCTGTAGGGGCATACGATATGGGCGGCAGCGGCGAGCTTTTCAGCCTCGGCCTTGTCCATGCCGGGAATGTGGACAGCCAACGAAACTTCGATGCCGAAGCCGGTGCCATCCGCGCGAGGACCAATCCCGACAGTCGCCGTGACCTTGGCGTCTTCCGGAATCTTGACCTTCTGCTGGCCTGCGACAAATTTCAAAGCGCCCAGGAAGCAGGCGGAATAGCCGGCTGCAAAGAGCTGCTCCGGATTGGTGCCGGTAGCGCCATCGCCACCGAGCTCCTTCGGTACGGTCAGCGTGACGTCGAGGACGCCATTTTCGGAAACTGCATGGCCGGCGCGGCCACCGGTGGCGGAAGCTTTGGTCGTATAAAGAATAGGCATGTCCTGTCTCCTTCGGTTGGATGAATTTTATATACATCACGATTTAATCGCGCGCAACATATATTTCGCAATGGTTTTGAGAAAGTGAATTGCGATAAGGCCGTCAATACGAGGATAGTGACGACTGCGATATGGCGGAGAGCCAATCAGCGCGACCAGCGCCGGCAGTCGAAAATCAATCTGACAATCGTTTGAGATCGGCTTCCGGGTACTTCCAGTCAGGACCGCAAACAAAAAGGGCGCCAGCGGCGCCCCTTTTTCAATGATGCGGTATCAGGCCGTGACCAGGATCGGCGCGCGCTCGGGAACGCGGTCATAGAGATCGATGACATCCTGATTCAGCAGACGGACGCAGCCGGAGGAAACGGCCTTGCCGATGGAGCGCCAATCGGGATTACCGTGCAGGCGGTAAAGCGAATCCTGCTTGTCCTCGAAAATATAGAGAGCACGTGCCCCCAGCGGGTTCTTCAGGCCCGGGTCCATGCCGCCATTGGCGATGGAATATTTCACGAGTTCCGGCTGGCGGGCGACCATTTCATCCGGCGGATTCCAGCGCGGCCATTTCTTGCGCCACTGGATGACGCCCCGGCCCTGCCAGGCAAATCCTTCGCGGCCGACGCCGATGCCATAGCGCATCGCCGTTCCACCCTGCTCGGTCACATAAAGCATGCGCTGGGTTGTATTGACGACCACGCTGCCGGGTGCCTCGCCTGTTGGGTCGATCACCCGTTGACGATAGAAGCGGGGATCGATTTGCTGGTAGGGAACCGCCGGAATGATGAAGCCGCCATCCTCGACGGAGGCATAGATTACGGCCGGATCAGGCTGCTCGCCATCATAGCTGGAGAACCAGGTTCGGAACGGCCGCGGGGAGCCGGTATATTGAACCGGGCTGACGACGGGGCCGTTGTCGATGGTGGAGGCGCAGCTGGCAAGCGTCGAAACGGCGCCGAGACCCGCCAGAGCGAGGAAGTTACGTCGCGATAGGGATGAAGGAAGGCTCATGTCGACAGCATAGTTCCTTTTGTGGAGGAAGCGAAAACCCGTACCAACAGGCTGATTCGGCTCCCCGAGAGGTTCGCAGAGACAGACGCAAAACTAAAGAGCGCAAACCACCCCGACTATCGCACTTATGCAACATCACGAAAATTTGTGGTAAAATACCGCTACAGAACGACGATTTCCGCCTTATCGGGCACCCGGTTGTAAAGATCTATCACGTCCTGGTTGAGCATGCGAACACAGCCGGAAGATGCAGCCTTGCCGATCGACTGCCAATCCGGGGTGCCGTGAACTCGATAAAGAGTATCCCGGCCATTCTGATAGATATAGAGCGCACGCGCGCCGAGCGGATTGGTCGGCCCCGGATTCATGCCGCCGCGCTCGGCCGATAGCGGCCTCATCTGCGGGTCGCGCGCGACCATTTCTGCGGGCGGGGTCCAGCGCGGCCATTTCTGCTTCCATTGGATCAGGCCCCTGCCGTGCCAGGCATATCCTGCCGCGCCGAGGCCGACGCCATAGCGCATCGCCTTGCCGCCCGGTTCGATGAAATAGAGGAAGTGGTCGCGCGTATCGACAACAATGGTGCCGGGGCGTTCCCTGGTCTGGTAATCCACCTCCTGGCGCAGGAAGCGCGGATCGATGCGCTTGTAGGGGATGGCCGGCAACGTGAAGTCGTCTTCACTGCGCTGCGCATACATGGCCTGGTGCACTGGATTGAAGGTCGGCAGGCCATAGGTCTGGTGGAATTGGGTGCGGAAGAGATCGCGCGATTGCGGCACGGGCTGCACCGGCAGGCGCCTTACCCTGTTCGGCTCGATCCCCTCCGGACGATAGAAGACGGGCGTCGTCTCCTGCACGAAGCGATCCGGATCGGTGGCGCCCGTATCGGGAATGATGCTGCAGGCGGACAATGTCGTCAGTGCGGCAGCGGCAAACAGATGACGGGAAACGGGCAGCAGGTCGGCCATTATCGGAAACCAGTTGGGACACATCGGATCGGCCGCATAATGACTGCCGCGGCTGGAGCGAGGCTGGCGTCGATCGCCAGACGGTTCCAACGAAGATATTGCACCGATCGGCCAAACTCCTGTTTTCCCTTGCGACATCATGGGCTAGACCAATGCAGTACGGAGGAGCGCATGAATATCGACAGTCTCGACCCGGGCATCTTCGGCCAGACCGACCAAAAGACTTGGCTGAAGCTGGTGGAACGGGCGCTGAAAGGCAAGAATTTCCAGGAAGCACTGGTCTCGCGAACCGATGACGGCATCGCGATAGAGCCGCTTTACCAGCGACGGCGCGACGGCAAGCCGCTATTTCGTCAGCGGGCCGAGTTGCCATGGACGGTGATGCAGCGCATGGACGATCCGGACACCGAGCGGGCAATGGTGCAGCTCGGCGACGATCTTGCCAATGGCGCAAGCGGTATCAGCCTCGTTTCCAGCAGTTCCGCTTCGGCCTTCGGCATCGGGATGGATGCTCAGTCGCCAATCTTTTCCGAAGTGCTGGCAGCAGCATCCGCCAAGACTACGACCCTGCGCCTCGATGGCTTTTCTTCCGGCATTGCGAAAATGGCGGCAGCCTCGATTGTGGATGGTGGCGCCCAAAGATTGCACCTTGGACTCGACGCTTTCTTGACAGCCGGGCGTTTCGCCAATTTTACCAGCGACATCAAATACTTCAAAGAGTTGAAGTCGGTTGGTACGATCGTCAATGCGGACGGCCGTGCCGTGCATAACGCCGGCGGGACCGAGGCGCAGGAACTGGCGGTGATGGCGGCAAGCCTCGTAGGCCATTTACGACTGCTTGAGGAGGCGGGACTGTCACCGGAAGCAGCGCTTGCGGCAATCAGCCTCTGCCTTTCGGCCGATCAGAATCAGTTCATCACAACCGCGAAGATGCGCGCCGCGCGGCTGATCTTCACCCGGATCGCCGAGGCCTGCGGCGTTACCGACCCACGACCGGCACATCTCTTTGCTGAGACCAGCTATCGCATGCTGACCCGCCTCGATCCGGAGACGAACATCCTGCGCAACACGATCGCGGTCTTTTCAGCCGGCGTTGGCGGCGCCGACGAGATCGGTGTTCTGCCGCACAGCCTGACGCACGGCATTCCTGATCCGCTGGCGCGGCGCCTAGCGCGCAACACGCAGACGATTCTGATCGCCGAAAGCCACCTCGATCATGTCGCCGATCCAGCTGCCGGGGCCGGCGGCATCGAGGCGCTGACCGACGCGCTTTGCGAACGGGCTTGGGAGATTTTCACCCGGATCGAAGGCAAGGGAGGATTGGCGAAGGTCATTTCCAGCGGCGAGTTAGCGGCGATGATCGCAGAGGCGCGGGAGAGCCGTGCCGCGAGGCCGATCGTGGGGACGACGCTGTTTGCCATGAAGACCGAGCGGCCGGTGACGGTTTTGGGGCCTTTGGGTCCGATTGTTGGCGGGATGGGGTTGGTGCCGATACGATTGGATGAGGGGGTGGAGGCATGAGGATGGACATCGGGTTCGAGGAGATTGGGCACCCCCCTCTGTCACTTCGTGACATCTCCCCCACAAGGGGGGAGATCGTTCCGTGCCAGAATTTAACCCCAGCGAGAATGACAACCTATGCTGCCGCAGATGCGGTATCTATTTGGGGCAGAAAGACTCCACCAGTTTCCAATCTCCCCCCCTGTGGGGGAGATGTCGCGAAAGCGACAGAGGGGGGTACCGCAATCTCCACATCCACGGAGGCATCGGCTCCATGACCAATATCCCCGACTTCGCCACCATCCCCTGGGCCAAGCCGCAGGCAACGACGCCAACAATCGGCGCCCCAGCCTGGGAAACTCCCGAAGGCATCAGCGTCAAGCGCAGCTATGGCGAAAGCGACCTCGCCCGCCTGAAGTTTTTGGATGCCTATCCCGGTGCTGCGCCGTTCGTGCGCGGCCCCTACCCCACAATGTATGTCCAGCAGCCCTGGACCATCCGCCAATATGCCGGCTTCTCCACTGCCGAGGAGTCCAACGCCTTCTATCGCCGCAATCTTGCCGCCGGCCAGAAGGGCCTCTCCGTCGCCTTCGATCTTGCCACTCACCGCGGCTATGACAGCGATCATCCGCGAGTGGCCGGCGATGTCGGTATGGCGGGGGTGGCGATCGATTCCATCCTCGATATGCGCCAGCTCTTCGACGGTATTCCGCTTGACGAGATGAGCGTATCGATGACCATGAACGGCGCTGTGCTGCCGGTCATGGCGCTCTATATCGTCGCGGCGGAGGAACAGGGCGTTTCCGAGGATAAGCTGTCGGGCACGATCCAGAACGACATTCTCAAGGAGTTCATGGTTCGCAACACCTACATTTATCCGCCGCAGCCCTCGATGCGCATCGTCTCGGACATTTTCAGCTATACCAGCCAGCGGATGCCGAAGTTCAACTCCATCTCGATCTCCGGCTACCACATGCAGGAAGCCGGCGCGACGGCGGATCTGGAGCTCGCCTACACGATCGCCGACGGCATCGAATATGCACGGGCAGGCGTGGCAGCCGGGCTCGATATAGACAGCTTCGCCCCTCGCCTCTCCTTCTTCTGGGCCGTCGGCATGAACTTCTTCATGGAGGTTGCCAAGATGCGCGCGGGACGGCTGATCTGGGCCGCGCTGATGCAGAAGAATTTCGCACCGAAAGACCAAAAATCCCTGGCACTCAGAACCCATAGCCAGACCTCCGGCTGGTCGCTGACGGCGCAGGATCCGATGAACAACATCATCCGCACGATGGTCGAGGCCATGGCGGCGACGCAGGGGCATACGCAGTCGCTTCATACCAATTCCTTCGACGAAGCACTCGCACTCCCGACCGATCATTCCGCTCGCATCGCGCGCAACACGCAGATCCTGCTGCAGAAGGAATCCGGCACGACAGGGATCATCGATCCCTGGGGCGGCTCGGCCTATGTCGAACGACTGACCCATGATCTCGCCGCCCGCGCCCTTGCCCATATCGAGGAAGTCGAGGCACTTGGCGGCATGGCGAAGGCGATCGAGAAAGGCATTCCGAAGCTTCGCATCGAGGAAGCCGCGGCCCGCACGCAAGCACGCATCGACAGCGGCCATCAGACCGTCGTCGGTGTCAATTTTTCCAAGCCGGAGCAGGATATCGAAGTCGACGTGCTGAAGGTCGACAATTCCGAAGTACGGGCACGCCAGCTTTCCAAACTGCAGCAGTTGAAGGGCACACGCGAGACGGCCGCCGTCGAGACTGCCCTCGACGCCCTGACGGATGCGGCGCGCACCGGCAGCGGCAATCTGCTCGACTTCGCCGTTAAGGCAGCAAGGGCAAGAGCGACCGTCGGCGAAATTTCGCTGGCGCTGGAAAAGGCATATGGCCGGCATGTGGCCGAGATCAGGACCATTTCCGGCGTCTATCGTCGGGAAGTCGGCGATGCCGATCCTGCTTTCAACAAGGCTGTGGTCAAGGTTGAAGCCTTCCGCAGAGCGCGCGGTGAAAAGCCCCGCATCCTCATCGCCAAGATGGGCCAGGACGGCCATGATCGCGGGCAGAAGGTGATTGCGACGGCCTTTGCCGATCTCGGCTTCGATGTCGTCGTCGGCGCCATGTTCCAGACTCCGGAAGAAGTGGCCGATGTCGCCGTTCGCGAAGGCGTCGACATCCTCGGCGCATCATCGCTTGCCGCCGGCCATCTGACGCTAGTGCCGGAACTGAAGGAAGCGCTTGCGCGCCGTCATGCCGGCAATGTGCTGATCGCCGTCGGCGGCGTCATCCCGCCACAGGATTTCGCGGCGCTGGAAGCGGCCGGTGCGGACGCAATCTTCCCGCCCGGCACGGTGATTGCAGAAGCGGCGACTGCGCTGATCGAGAAGCTGATGGCGTAAGCATCGACTCGCAGAGCGGTTCGGATTATCTCCCGCGCCGCTCTTGCGGGCGCTGGTTCAGACAGCCACGCTCTTGAAGAACTCGATACTTTGAGCGATTTCGCCCGGCAAAGCCGAATTGTGGCTGCCCGGCACCGTCGCCATTTCGATCTTCACGCCGGCGGCCGTTGCCCGTTTCGAAAGCAATGCCAGACGCGAGTCGAAATGCGCCTCTTCGGTTCCGTGGAACAGTTTTATCGGGCTTTTGAAGCTGTGCGCGTAGCAGAGCGGCGAGCGCATCTGGTATTCACGCGGGTTCCTGGTGTTGAAGCGGATGTCCTGCGGGTAACGGCTGAAGAAGGCGTAAGCGTCGGGGTTGCCGGATATCGGCGCGACCGCACGGAAGCGCTTCGTCGACATGGCCGCCAGCATGGCGAGCGTACCGCCGATGCTGTGGCCAGCCAGGAACATGCGATGCGGATCGACACCCGGCAGATGCCGCAGCCGGTTGGACGCGGCCAGCACATCGGCAACTTCGTCGTAAAAGCCGGAAAAATTGCCCTTCTGGCCGTTTTCGCCGCGCATGGAAGGGATCATGACGACGTAGCCGGCCTCGACATAGGGCTTCATCAGCTGCCAATGTCCCTGGCCGATGGCGTTGCCGCCATGCAGGAACAATACGGCCGGCTTCGGTTTCTCCGAACGCGTGTAGCGGGAAACCCAGGCGACGAGCTCCAGCTCCTCGCCGACGCCGCTGCGATAGAAAAGCCGTTCGGCGGTCGATGGCGTCACCAGCGGTTCGTAGATATCGGGAGCAGGTCCCTTGCTCACGAGATCAGTGCGAAACAGATGGCGTTCCTTGGCATAGTCGCCCGAAAGCAGCGGCGGCGCATCCTCGGCCTTCTCGTCGTTCCGTGTGGCGACACTCTTGTTCTCGGCAGGCTTGCTTGCAGTCGTACTGTCGTCGGCAGCTCTGACGATGTTGGGCGCAAAGAGCGTGAAGGCAATACCGGCTAGAAGGCTGCGGCGATTGGGACGAAATGCGTGGTCGTCGGACATGGTCGTGGGCTCTGTCGAAATATCCCGGCGCAGATCGAATCTGCACGGGTTGGAAGGCTAGGCCAACTCACTTTGTGGTGAGGAATCGCCCTCGCCTATTCATCGACAACCGGAGCCTTGGCGTCAATCATCGCGATCAAAGTTTCCAGCCTGTCGGCCTCGTAGGGCGGTTTGTCGGGCCGCAGTCGGGCAATGCGTGGAAAGCGCATGGCGACACCCGATTTATGGCGGGTCGAGCGGTTGATGCCCTCGAAAGCGACCTCGAGCACGAAGCCAAAATCGCGATCGGCGCGCACCGCTCGCACTGGGCCGAAACGGTCGACCGTATTGTTGCGCACGAACTTGTCGAGCACCTCAAGCTCCGCATCGGTAAAGCCGAAATAGGCCTTGCCGACAGGCACGAGCTGCTCACCCTCCGGCGTCGTCGCCCAGACGCCGAAGGTGAAATCGGAATAGTAGCTGGAGCGCTTGCCGTGGCCGCGCTGGGCATACATCAGCACGGCATCGACATTATAGGGATCGCGCTTCCACTTGAACCAGGGGCCTTTGGCGCGGCCTGCGAGATAGGCGCTGTCCCTGCGCTTGATCATCACGCCTTCGATCACCGGATCGGGCGGCGAGGAGCGCAGGCGGTCGAGCTCCTCCCAGGAAGAGAAATCGACGAGCGGCGACAGATCAAAGCGGTCGTGGGGCGCGGCATCGATAATCTCCGTCAGCCGCTCCCGCCGATCGAGGAACCCGCGGGCGCGCACGTCCTCCGCGCCGTCAAAAAGAAGATCATAGGCGCGGATGAAGGCCGGAAACTCGTCCAGCATCTTTGCCGTCACGGTCTTGCGGTTGAGGCGCTGCTGCAGATCGGAGAAGCTGCGTGTCGGGCTGTTGGAGCGAACAGTGCCGCCAACCAGCAGCTCACCGTCCATGACGCCCTCGAAATTCATGGCGTCCACAACGTCTGGAAAGGCGCCGGATATGTCATCGCCGGAGCGCGAATAGAGCTTGCTCGTCTCCCCGGAGCGCGAAAGCTGGACGCGGATGCCATCCCACTTCCATTCGGCGGCGAAATCGCGAGGGTCGAGCCCGTCGAGATCGCCTGTTTCAACAGGATTGGCCAGCATAACGGAATGGAAGATCGCCGGCGTCGCCAATATCGGCCGCTCGCCCTTTCCTTCCAGCCATCGAAACAGGCTTTCATAGGGCGGCTGCAGACCATGCCACAGCGTTTCGATTTCGGTCACATCCTTGCCGCTGAGTTCGGCCAGCGCCTGTTTGGCAAGCCGGGCCGAAACACCGATGCGCATGGCGCCGGTCGCAAGCTTCAGGAAGGCAAAGCGGCCCGACGTATCCAACCGATCCAACAGGTCGCGGACGAAGCTGCGCACTTCGGTCCGCCCAAGCGCATTCATGCGCCTGATAACCTCGCCGAGCTTCGGCTGCTCTCCGGCAGGACGCTCGATATCGCTTTCCTTGTCCCATACCAGCGAGATCGTCTCGGCAAGATCGCCGACATAATCGTAGGAATAGCGAAACAGCACCTCGTCCATGCGCTCGAGAACGAGCTCGCGCAGCATGGCGGGCTTGACGTTGCGCACCTCGAGCGTGCCGGCAATGGCGGCCAGACCATAGCCGCGGTCCGGATCGGGCGTATCGCGGAAATAATCGGTCAGCAGCTTCAGCTTGCCGTTGCGGCTCGGCGTCAGCACCAGGCGATCGAGGAGGTCGGCAAAGGCTTTCATCAATCGCCCTCATCTTCATAGCCGATGAGATGCAGCGGCTTGGCGGCGATGCCCTGCAGCTCGCACCAGCGCACCAGCGCCTCTTCGCGGCCGTGGGTGACCCACACCTCGCTCGGCTTCAAATCGGAGATCGTCTCGGTCAGTTCGGGCCAGTCGCAATGATCCGATATGACCAGCGGCAGCTCGACGCCAAGCTGCTTGGCACGCTGGCGCACCATCATCCAGCCGGAGGCGAAAGCCGGCAGCGGATCGTTAAATCGTCTCGCCCAGCGATCCTGAAACGCGGAGGGCGGACCGACGACGACGGCGCCCTGAAAGATCGACTGATCGCGGCTTTCGAAGGTGGCTGGCTTGAGTTCGCCAAGCGCGATGCCCTGGCTGACATAGTAGTCGCACAGGGTTTCGAGCGCGCCATGGATATAGATCGGCTTGTCATAGCCGGCATCGCGCAGCAGGCGGATGACACGCTGTGCCTTGCCGAGCGCATAGGCGCCGACCAGATGCGTTCGTTCTGGAAACTGCCGAAGCGAAGCCAGGAGCTTGCGCGTCTCTGCCATCGGATCGGGATGATGGAAGACCGGCAGGCCGAAGGTCGCCTCGGTGATGAAGACGTCGCAGGGAACCGGCACATAGGCTTCACAGGTCGGGTCCGGCCGGCGCTTGTAATCGCCTGAGACCACGATGCGCAGTCCATCCTTCTCCACTGCGATCTGAGCCGAACCCAGGACGTGGCCGGCAGGATGGAACTGCACCTTGACGCCATTGATCGTCACTTCCTCGCCGAAGGCAACCGCCTGCTCCGATCCTGCAAAGCCATCACCATAGCGGATGCGCATGATATCGAGGGTCTGGCGCGTGGCGAGCACATTGGCATGGCCGGAACGAGCGTGGTCCGAATGACCATGCGTGACGAGCGCTCGCTCGACCGGCTGCACGGGATCGATATAGAAGCCGCCTATCGGGCAGAACAAGCCCGCAGGCGCCGGATAAAGCAGTTGATCGGGTCTCATGACTTGTGAGGATAGCGCGATTTGCACAATTAGGTAGCGATATCAGCTGCTTTTCGCGCGAATCCGCGCTCGGGTTGCCGATCCGGCAGATCGAAGACGAGGACATCCTCGCTATGCGGCTTGGCCTTTGCCACGACGGCGCCGTTCGGATCGACGATTGCGCTTCTTCTCGAAGAGGCCAATAATCGCTGTCGTCCTGCTCGAGGCGAAGCGAGCGACAAGCGCGTCCAAACCGGGATCGTCGAGGGAAAGCGCGCGGCGTCTGGCGATGGCTTCGTTGTAGCTGTGTCCCTGCAGATAGCATTCTGGAAAGAGGGCGAGATCGATGCCCTGCCTTTCCGCCCAGGCGAGATCGCGCGCCAAAGCCTGGGCCGCCTGCTCGACGGCATCGAAAAGTGCCAGACGTTGAAAGGCCGCGATCCGCATGCGGCAGAGGTAACATGCGCGGCGAGTCGCCCCTAGCACAAATGGATCAGGTGCGGGTCATCGCCTCTACCGGACTGGTAAATGAAATAGAAAGAGGTCGAGGCTCTTGGCCGATCGAAAGCGTTTGAAGAACAGCTTCTGTATCAAAACGGCACAGATGGGCCTGGCACGATTTCTGCTTCGTAAGTGACGTTCCAGGAGTTCATAATGATGCAACGCCGCGCCTTTATCGCTTCCCTCGCCGCCTCGGCAGCGGCTGGCGTGCTTGCACGGCGCGGTTTCGCGGCACCACTTGCCAAGATGGCCGGTGCCGAGCTGCGCGGTCCGATCGACGCCATTGCGCTGAAGACGACACCGGGCGCCAGCGATTTCAAGAGCGGCAAGCTGCAGGCGATGATCGACAATGCGGCGCGAAGCAACATGCCGCTTTTCCTACCACCGGGCACCTACAACATCTCAAACCTGACACTCCCCAATAATACGCGCATCACAGGCGTTCCTGGCGCCTCACGGCTCATCTATAGCGGCGACGGCCATCTGATGAATGCAGATAAAGCCAGGCGTATCGAGCTTTCCGGCCTGGTTTTCGATGGCGGCAATCGCTGGCTTGCCGATTATGCCGGCGGTCTGCTGCAATTTACCGGCGTCGACGAGGTGCTGATCGACAATTGCGAGGTCGCCGGCAGCCGCAAACACGGACTGCAGCTGGAGCGCTGCGGCGGCCGGATCGAGCGCAGCCGAATCTCCGGGGCCGCCGAGGCCGGCATCTATTCCGTCCAGTCCACCGGCGTGGCGGTGACCGGCAATCGCGTCGAGGATTGCGGCAATGGCGGCATCCTCATCCATCGCTGGGACAAGGCCGAGGATGTCAGCAGCGTCGTCAACAACCGCGTTACCCGCATCCGTGCCAATGGCGGCGGCACCGGCCAGAACGGCAACGGCATCAACGTCTTCCGCGCCGATGGCGTGACGGTTTCGGGCAATCAGATCGCCGATTGTGCCTTCACCGCCATCCGCGCCAATTCGGCCTCGAATATACAGATCTCGAATAATCAATGCGTGCGTTCGGGCGAAACGGCCATCTATTGCGAATTCGAATTCGTCGGCGCCACGATCAGCAACAATCTGGTCGATGGCGCCGCCAACGGCATTTCAGTTACCAATTTCGACAAGGGCGGAAGGCTCGCTTCGGTGACGGGCAACGTCATCCGCAACCTGTCGCTTATCGCACCCTATGCGCAGGATGGCGGCTTCGGCATCGGCATCTCGGCGGAAGCCGATACGCTTGTTGCCGATAATGTTATCGAGAATGCGCCGCTCTGGGGCCTGCGGCTCGGCTGGGGGCAATATCTCCGTAATGTCGTTGCGACCGGCAATATCGTCAGACATGCCGGCATCGGCTGCGTCGTCTCCGTCGCCGATGGCGCCGGCTCGGCGGTGATTGCAGGCAATCTCTTCCAGGAAATGCAGCAAGCCGCGATCATGGGCTTCCGCTGGGACAAGCCGGCATCGGGAGAGCTGGTCAGGGGAAGCATGCAGTTTCCGCAGCTGACCATCGAAAACAACAGACTCGTTTAGGCCGATCGCCAGTTCGGCTGCCGCTTTTCGAAGAAGGCGGTGATGCCTTCCTTCGCCTCGTCGGTCTCCCAGGCATCTGCCAATTGTTTGACGACGTGATCGATCATGCCATCAGTAATCGGCCTGCCGACGGAACGCGCCAGAGCCTTTGCGCGGGCCGCTGCCTGCGGTGACGCTCCCAGGAAATGGCGGACTTCGGCTTCTACGGCTTCATCCAACGCCTCCTCCGCCACGACCCGTGACAGGAGGCCCGTGGCATGCGCCTGCCAGGCATCGATGATTTTGCCGGAGAGAAACAACGGGCGCGCATTCGCTTCGCCGATACGCGCGACGACATAGGGACTGATCGTGGCCGGAATGATGCCGAGGCGCACCTCCGTCAGGCCGAAACGGGCCGTCGATGCCGATATCACCATGTCGCAGACGCTGAGGATGCCGATACCGCCGCCGAAAGCATTGCCCTGGACGCGGGCGATCAGCGGCTTCGGCAATTCGTTCAACGCCTTGAACAGCATGGCAAGTCGCCGCGCCTCGGCCATACGCCCATCCCGCGTAGCATCGAACTGGGCACGCATCCAACCGAGATCGCCGCCGGCACAGAAACTGGCGCCCTCGCCGGTCAGCACGATGACCCGGACTGCGCTGTCGTGAGCAAGGTCGTCCGTTGCCGCTGTCAAGTCATCGATCATCTCCGCCGAAAGGGCATTGTGCTTTTCCGGGCGCGCCAGCGTCACATGGGCAACACCGCGCTCGTCGGTGGCGATGCGGATCGTCTGCGATATCATGAGGCACTCCTGAGGCTGCGGGCAAAGGCGGCGGCGCGGGCAAGCTTGTCCTCGTCGAGACCGGTCTCGAAGCCCCGCGCCGATAGATAATCTTGAACAGAAACGGTATCGACATTGCCCTTGGCGCCGGGAGCGAAGGGACAACCGCCAAGGCCGCCGGCTGACGCATCGAATACCCGCAGGCCGCGCTCCAACGCGACGCCGATATTGTCAAGCGCACGGCCGGACGTGTCATGAAAATGGCCGGCAAGGACTGCCGCGGGGAGTTCTCCGAGCACTGCGCCAAGCATCCGGTCGACGGCCTCGGGCGTGCCTTTGCCGATCGTGTCGCCAAGGCTGATCTCATAGCAACCAAGCGCACGCAACTGCCACGCGACGCTGACAACATTTTGCGGCGGCACCGCGCCCTCATAAGGGCACTCGACGACGCAGCTGACATAGCCGCGCAACGGAACGCCGCGATCCCGACTGGCGGCCGCCACCGGCCGAAAGCGCTCGATGCTCTCGGCGATCGAGCAGTTGATGTTGCGCATGGAGAAGGTTTCCGAGGCGGAAGCGAAGATCGCCACTTCATCGGCGCCAGCCGCAAGGGCGGCCTCGAAGCCCTGCATGTTGGGCGCCAGCGCTGCGTAACGAACGCCTGGACGCCGCTCTATGCCGGCCATGACCGAAGCGGCATCCCCAAGCTGCGGCACCCATTTCGGGCTGACGAAGCTGGTGACTTCAATTCGCTCGAAACCGCAATCCGAAAGCAGATTGACCAGCTCGATCTTGTGTTCGGTATCAACCTGCCGCTTCTCGTTCTGCAGCCCGTCACGCGGTGCCATCTCGACGATGGTGACGTGGTTGGAAGGCTTGTCGTTCATGCCGCATCCTCCGGACGGAGTGACAGAAGCACGGCGCTTTCGCTGGTCTGATCCCCCTCGCCGACATACAGACCTTCGACGATGCCGTCGCGTGCCGCCGTCAGCGTCAGCTCCATCTTCATGGCCTCCATGACGATCAGCGCCTGGCCCCTCGCCACCGCGTCACCCTCGCGCACACGTACGATCTTGACGAGGCCCGGCATCGGCGCGATGACGCGATCGCCACCGCCGGCCGCCTCTTCTCCACCGTCGAGCAGATCGAGTCGATGGAAATGATGCGTCTGTCCATCGAGGAATAAAGTCACGCCTGACGATGTCTCGAAGATATCGACATGGGACTGCCGGCCGTCGATCTCGACGTGGTGGGAAAGGCCCTCGCCTGCGAGCAAGCGAACGAGAATGATGCGATCGTCAAAGGTGACGCTAAACAGCGACCGACTCTTTGCAGCCACGCGGCAATTCTGATAACCACCGGCAAAATGCAGCGTGAGGGGACGGCTTGCTTCACCCCAGAGCTGCCAAGGACCGAGCGACAGCCAAGGATCACTGCCAGTGGCTTCTGCGAACCCACCCGCCTCCACAATGGCAGCAATGGCGAGGGCAGCATCGTCTGGCGGTTGCGCCGAGGTCAGCGCCTCCACGTCACGATCGATCAATCCCGTATCCGGATGGCCGGCGGCGAAATCCGGCTGGCGGCTCAACCGGATAAGGAAATCGAGGTTGGTGGTGGTTCCGGCAACCTGTGTCTGCTCGAGACCGTGCGTGAGCTTGGCAAGCGCCGCCGCCCGATCGGGCGCATGCACGGTCAGCTTGGCGATCAGCGGGTCGTAATGCGGGGTGATGCTGTCGCCCTCGCGCACGCCGGCATCGATGCGGACATCGCCTTCGGGAAAGCGCAGGCGGGAAAGCGTGCCGGTTGCCGGCAGGAAGCCGCGCGATGGGTCTTCGGCATAGATGCGGGCTTCGAAGGCCCAGCCGTTTATGGTGAGCTCAGCTTGCGTTTTCGGCAGCGCCTCGCCGCTCGCAACGCGCAATTGCCATTCGACAAGATCGACGCCGGCGATTGCCTCTGTGACGGGATGCTCGACCTGCAGGCGGGTGTTCATCTCCATGAAGAAGAAGCGATCCGGCGACAGGCCGTCGGAGACATCGGCGATGAACTCAACGGTGCCGGCGCCGCGATAATCGATGGCGCGGGCGGCGCGAACCGCCGCTTCGCCCATGGCGCTGCGCATCTCCTCCGTCATGCCGGGCGCCGGGGCCTCCTCGATCACCTTCTGGTGCCGGCGCTGCAGGGAGCAATCGCGCTCGAAGAGGTGCACGGCATTGCCCTGGCTGTCACCGAACACCTGAATCTCGATATGGCGCGGCTTGATGAGATATTTTTCGATGAGCACGGCATCGTCGCCGAAAGCGGATTTCGCCTCGCGCTTCGCCGCCTCCAGCGAAGCCTCGAAATCCTCCGGACGGTCGACGCGGCGCATGCCCTTGCCGCCGCCGCCGGCCCTCGCCTTGATAAGAACGGGAAAGCCGATGCCGTCGGCCTGCTCGGCAAGAAAGCCGGGCTCTTGCCTATCGCCATGATAGCCGGGAACAACGGGCACGCCGGCCCGCTCCATCAGCGCCTTGGCCGCATCCTTGAGCCCCATCGCTCGAATGGAGGCCGGCGACGGGCCGATGAAAACCAGGCCGGCAGCTTCGACGGCCTCGGCAAAAGCTGCATTTTCCGAGAGAAAGCCGTAGCCCGGATGGATGGCCTCCGCGCCGGTTCGCTTTGCGGCTGCGATAATCTTTTCCTTCGAAAGATAGCTTTCGCTCGCCGCCGCCGGGCCGATATGGGCGGCTTCGTCGGCCAGGGTCACATGCAGGGCATTCCGATCGGCGTCGGAATAGACGGCGACCGTGCGGATGCCGAGGCGCCTTGCGGTGTAGATGACCCGGCAGGCGATTTCGCCGCGATTGGCGATCAGTATCTTCGAAAACATCGGCAGACCCTATTGCGCGGCAATGACTTCGACTTCGAGCAGCCAGGCCGTATCGAAAATACCGGCGATCACGACAGTCATGGCCGGCGTGAGCGAGCCTAGATATTCGCTACGGATCTCGCGGTTCTCGATCGTATGATGTCGATCGGCGAGAAAGGTGGTGACCTTGACGATATCGTCCTTCGTCATGCCGGCCGCCTTCAGCTGCGCATCGATGTTGTGCCAGACCTGGCGAGCCTGCGCCTTAAAACCCTCCGGCAAGGCATCGTCGACGTCGGTCGGTATCTGTCCGCTGATAAAAAGCAATCGTTCGAAATTCTCGAGCTTTACGGCTTGAGCATAACCGCCGCGGGGCTGCGGCGCATTCTTGGCATTGATGGCATCGCGTTTCATCTCCGTCTCCTCACATCCTGAACAGACCGAAGCGTGTGTCTTCGATCGGTGCGTTGAGTGCTGCTGAAAGCGACAGAGCCAGCACGTCGCGGCTCTTGCGCGGATCGATGATGCCATCGTCCCATAGGCGGGCCGAGGCGTAGAGCGGGTGGCTCTGGGTTTCGAACATCTTAAGTGTCGGCGCCTTGAAGGCGGCCTCTTCTTCCTGCGTCCAAGGCTTGCCGGCACGCGCCAGCGCCTCGCCGCGTACGGTGGCGAGCACGCCTGCCGCCTGCTCTCCGCCCATGACGGATATGCGGCTGTTGGGCCAGGTCCAGAGAAAACGCGGCGAATAGGCCCGGCCGCCCATGCCGTAATTGCCGGCGCCGAAGGAACCGCCGATCAGCATGGTGATCTTCGGGACCTTGGTCGTCGCCACAGCCGTCACCAGCTTGGCGCCATTCTTGGCGATGCCCTCCGTCTCGTATTTGCGGCCGACCATGAAGCCGGTGATATTCTGCAGGAAAACGAGCGGGATCTTGCGTTGCGAACAAAGCTCGACGAAATGCGCGCCCTTCAGCGCCGACTCCGAGAAGAGAACGCCGTTGTTGGCGATGATGCCGACTGGGATGCCGTGGATGTGGGCAAAGCCGCAGACTAGCGTCGTGCCGTAGCGCGCCTTGAACTCATCCAGCCGGGAGCCGTCTACCATGCGGGCGATGACCTCGCGCACGTCATAGGGCGTGCGCAGATCCGAGGGGACGATGCCGAGAATATCCTCGGGATCGTAGAGCGGCGCCTCGGGCGTGCGACGCTCGACACTCTCGGGCTTGCGGCGATTGAGATTGGCGACCGCTTGCCGGCCGAGTGCGAGCGCATGGGCATCGTCGCGCGCCAGATGATCGGCAACACCGGAAAGGCGCGTATGGACATCGCCGCCGCCTAGATCTTCGGCAGAGACAACCTCCCCCGTCGCCGCCTTGACGAGCGGCGGACCGGCGAGAAAGATCGTTCCCTGTTTCTCGACGATGATGGTTTCGTCCGACATGGCCGGCACATAGGCGCCACCCGCCGTGCAGGACCCCATGACGACGGCGATCTGCGGAATGCCGGCCGCCGACATATTGGCTTGATTGTAGAAGATGCGCCCGAAATGATCGCGGTCGGGAAATACCTCGTCCTGGTTCGGCAAGTTGGCACCACCGGAATCGACGAGGTAGATGCAGGGGAGATTGTTTTCCGCCGCAATCTCCTGCGCGCGCAGATGCTTCTTCACCGTGATCGGATAATAAGTGCCACCTTTGACGGTGGCATCATTGCAGACGATCATGCAATCGCGGCCGGAAACGCGGCCGATGCCGGCGATCAACCCGGCGCCCGGTGCCTCGCCGCCATAGAGACCGTGGGCTGCCGTCGTCCCGATCTCCAGAAACGGCGTGGCGGGATCGATCAGCCCGGCGACACGATCGCGCGGCAGCATCTTGCCGCGGCCGACATGGCGCTCACGCGCCTGCGCGCCGCCGCCTTCCGCCGCCTGCGACGCCGCAGCCTCAGCGACGCCGATCGCCTCCAGCATGGCGGCGCGATTGTCGCGGAAGCGATCCGTATGCGTCGATATCTCTGATTTCAGGACGGTCATGCGCTTCACCGGTTGATGGGAATGGAATTTCGCAGTCAGGCCGTTTCGCCAAACAGCTCGCGGCCGATCAGCATGCGCCGGATTTCGGATGTGCCGGCACCGATCTCATAGAGCTTGGCGTCGCGCAGCAGCCGTCCAGCGGGATAATCATTGGTGTAGCCGTTGCCACCGAGCGCCTGGATGCATTCGAGCGCCAGCGCCGTCGCCTTCTCGGCGGAATAGAGAATGCAGCCGGCCGCATCCTTGCGCGACGTCTCGCCGCGATCGCAGGCGGCGGCCACGGCATAGACATAGGCGCGGCAGGCATTCATGGTGACATACATATCGGCCAGCTTGCCCTGCATCAGCTGGAACTCGCCGATCGACTGGCCGAACTGCTTGCGCTCATGCATGTAAGGCAGCACCACATCCATGCAGGCCGCCATGATGCCGACGGGGCCACCGGAAAGGACCACGCGCTCGTAATCGAGACCCGACATCAGTACGCGCACGCCGCCATCGATGTGACCGAGAACATTCTCCTCCGGAACCTCGCAATCGAGGAAGATCAGCTCCGAGGTGTTGGAGCCACGCATACCGAGCTTATCGAGCTTCTGGCCGACGGAAAAGCCGGGGAAGCCTTTCTCGACGAGAAAGGCGGTAATCCCGCGCGGACCGGCATCCGGAGAGGTTTTGGCGTAGACGACGAGCACATCGGCATCCGGGCCATTGGTGATCCACATCTTGCTGCCGTTCAGCACATAGCGATGGCCGCGCTTTTCGGCATACAGCTTCATGGAGACGACATCGGAGCCTGCACTCGGCTCCGACATGGCGAGAGCCCCCACATGCTCGCCGGATATCAGCTTCGGCAGGTAGCGCTCCTTCTGTGCCGCCGTGCCGTTGCGGTAGATCTGGTTGACGCAGAGATTGGAATGAGCGCCGTAGCTCAGACCCACGGAAGCCGAAGCACGGCTGATCTCTTCCATGGCAACCGTGTGGGCGAGATAGCCGAGGCCGGCGCCGCCATAGGCTTCGTCAACCGTGATCCCGAGTACGCCGAGATCGCCCATCTCCCGCCACAGATGCATCGGGAAGCTGTTGTTGCGATCGATCTCGTCTGCAAAGGGTGCAATGCGATTGCTGGCAAAGCGGCGCACCTGCTCGCGCAGCGCATCGATGTCCTCGCCCAGCGCGAAGTTCAATCCCCCAGAAAACATCCGGCTTCTCCTCCCGACCTTCCCGAACGTCCAATTTCTTTGAACGTATGTCTCGTTATGCCTGCTTCAAGTTTCCGCCGCCGGCGTCATGCCGCATCTGCGGGTACATGCTGCGCCTCCCGCGGCACCTCATAGGCTTTCAGTCTGTCCGCTATCCTCACCATGATCGTCCGGCGAGCCTCCTCCTTGACCGGGCCAAAGCCTCTTATCTCATCAAACAGCGAGAGAATGGCAAGGGCTTCTGCCTCGTTGTCGTGGCGCAGACTGGAAAGCACACGCCCGGCGATCTCTTCGTATTCGGCAATCAGGCGGCGTTCCATTTGCCGTTCCGCCATATAGCCGAAGGGATCGAAAGCGGTGCCTCGTAGCCGCTTCATCGGTGCAAGCATCCGCAGCAGCGGCAGGATCCAGGCGCCGAACTCGCGCTTCCTTGGTCGGCCGTTCGGATCCTTGCCGCCGAGGATGGGTGGAGCAAGATTGAGGGCCAGCTTGAAATCTCCCTCCATCTCCTCACGCAATTGCGCTTCGAAAGCAGGATCGGTGAGTAGCCGGGCAACCTCATATTCATCCTTGTAGGCCAGGACCCGCGCATAAGTGACGGCGACGGCAAAGGGCACCTTGTCCGAAAGCCGCTCTTTTGTCGCCAGAGCATTGGCGTGGGCGACGAAAGCACCATAGCGCTCGGCAAGGGCCGCATCCTGATAGGCGATCAGATGCGCCTTGCGATGCCTGACGAGATCATCGAGACTCATGTCAGCCAGCGTCTTGCCGGCATCGGGCGCGACCATCAGGGCATGCACGGCCTGCGGATCATGCGCGAGAAGCCGGCCCCAATGAAACGCGGAGAGGCTCGCCTTGACGGCGACGCCGTTGAGCTCGATCGCCTTTTCGATCGCCTCCAACGATAACGGCAGCAGACCGCGCTGCCAGGCAAAGCCGGTCAGCAGGATATTGGTCGAGATCGCATCGCCGGTGACCTCGGTCGCGACATGACCGAAATCGAGGAAGACGGACTTATCGCTGACGGTCTTTGCAATCGTATGCTGGATCGAACCGGTCCTGAAGTCGAAATCGCGGTTGCGAACAAAATCGGCGACCGGCATGAGCCCGGTGTTGACGATGGCGGTCGTACGCGTCGTTGAGCAGAGCGTGACCGCATCCTTGGAGGCCCCAACCACTTCGTCCGCCGACAACAGCAAGTCCGCGCCGCCATTGACGATGCGCGAGGAGGTGACGTCTGTCTGGTTGAGACCGATGCGCAGATGGCTCATGACGGCGCCGCCCTTCTGGGCGAGGCCTGCCATGTCAAGGATCATCGGCACCTTGCCATCCAGATGCGCGGCCATGCCAAGGATGGCCCCGATGGTCAGGATGCCCGTGCCGCCGACGCCGGCTATCGCGATGTTCCAGGGACGATCGGCGATGGCAGGGATTTCCGGCATCGGCACGTCGATGTCGGCGTGGCCCAGTGCCTTCCGCTTGCGGCGCTTGCCGCCATGAACCGTGACGAAGGACGGACAAAAGCCTTTGACGCAGGAGAAATCTTTGTTGCAGCTCGATTGGTTGATCTGGCGCTTGCGGCCGAATTCCGTTTCCAGCGGCTCGACGGAGATGCAGTTCGACTGTACCGAGCAATCACCGCATCCCTCGCAGACAGCCTTGTTGATGAAGACGCGCTTGGCCGGATCTTCCATCAGGCCGCGGCTGCGGCGACGGCGCTTCTCGGCGGCGCAGGTCTGGACATAGACGATCGCCGAGCATCCTTCGGTCTCGCGCAGCGTCAGCATCACCTGATCGATATGGTCGCGATGCAGGACCTTGACGCCGGGCGCCAGCTCCGAAGCGCGATAGGCATCGGGATTGTCCGAGAGCAGATAGATCGGCCGGACACCCTCGTCATGCAACTGCTTGGTCACCAGTTGCGGCGTCAGATGGCCGTCGATCTGCTGCCCGCCGGTCATCGCTACGGCATCGTTGTAGAGCAGCTTGTAGGTGACGTTGACCTTGGCGGCGACGGACTGGCGGACGGCAAGAATGCCGGAGTGGAAATAGGTGCCGTCACCGAGATTGACGAACATATGCTTTTCGTCGGTGTAACGCGCAATCGCCGTCCACGGCACGCCTTCACCGCCCATCTGGGTGAAGGTCTCGGTGTTGCGGTCCATCCAGGTGGCCATGTAATGGCAGCCGATGCCGGCGATGGCGCGGCTGCCTTCGGGAACGCGGGTGGACGTATTATGCGGACAGCCTGAGCAGAAGAACGGCGTACGGTTCAGCGGCGCCACATGGCTGCGGCTGATCTGACCGCGCTCGGCAAGATAGGCAAGCTTGGCGGCAATGCGATCATGCAGGCCCTGATCGAGATCGAGCTTGACGATGCGTCCGGCGATGGCTCTCGCAACCGCGCCGACGGTCAGCGCCGAAGACAGGCTGAGATAGGGTTTGTCATGCTCGTCGAACTTGCCGACGATGCGCGGGCGCACATCGGCGCGCCAGTTGAAGAGCTGCTGTTTGATCTGGTTTTCGATGATTTCGCGACGCTCCTCGACGACAAGAACTTCGTCCAGCCCTTCCGAGAAATGGCGCACGGCCTCCGGCTCCAACGGCCAGGGCATACGCACCTTCAAGATACGCAGGCCGATACCAGCCATTTCCCGCGGGCCGATCTCCAGCTCGCGCAGCGCCTGCAGCACATCCTCATAGGCCTTGCCGGAGGAGATGATGCCGAAGCGGGCATTGGGAACATCATGGGTGATTTCGTCGACGCGATTGGCGCGGGCGAAAGCGATGGCCGCATAGGCCTTGTAATTCTGCAGGCGATCGTCCTGCACCAGCGGCGGATCGGGCCAGCGCAAGTTGAGGCCGCCGGGAGGCAGCTCGAAATCCGTCGGCAAGACGAACTGCCGCTTTTCTCCCGATAGATCGACGGCCGCCGTCGTCTCGACCGTATCGGCAATGAATTTCATGCCGACCCAGCAGCCGGAATAACGCGACATGGCGATGCCGAGCAGACCGTATTCGAGGAATTCGTGGATCGAAGAAGGATAGATGACCGGCATGACCGCCGACATGAACTCATGGTCGGTCTGGTGCGGAATGGTCGAGGATTTGGCGGAATGATCGTCGCCGGCAAAACAGAGGACCCCACCATGCCTGGAGGTGCCGGCGGCATTGCCATGCTTCAGCACGTCACCGGAGCGGTCAACGCCGGGGCCTTTGCCGTACCAGATGCCGAGCACGCCGTCCTTGCGGGCGCCGGGAGAAAGGCCGACCTGCTGCGAACCCCACACGGCCGTGGCTGCAAGGTCTTCATTGATTCCAGGCTGGAAGGTGACATCATGCGCGTCAAGGTAAGTCCGGGCCTTCAGAAGCTGCTGGTCGTAGCCGCCGAGGGGCGAGCCGCGATAGCCTGAAATGAACGTTGCCGTATTGAGTCCTGCGGCGCGATCACGCCGCATCTGCGTCATGGGCAGCCGCACCAGCGCCTGCAGGCCGGTCATGAAAACGCGGCCATCCTCAGCGGTATATTTGTCGTCTAGCGAAACGCCGGTCGCAAGCATCTGCTCTCCTCCCGAGATCGCAGTTACCGATTGCCCATGTACCTTTCACCGGATGCCTCCTACCGCATCCGACGAAAGCCATAACCGAACGGTAACATGCAGCGACGCTAATTTCTGAACGAAGGCTAGGCCTCGGCAGCATGATTTGCAAAGATTTAGACGGGCTGGCGGATATTTTCGTGCTTGCTCGGCGCTGGCCATCCGCCATCCATCACGAGCTTTCATCGCAGATATCAGCGGCAGGGTCTTTTACTCGCCCAAGCTGCCCAATAAGGTCGCGCCGACTCGAATCTGGGAGACCCATATGCTGACGATCTACGGTGTCTATCGCTCGCGCGCCTCGCGAAATTACTGGATGGCGGAGGAGCTCGGCATCGAGTTCAAATCCGTGCCTGTCATCCAGGCCAGCCGGCTTGCCAATCCGCTCGCTGCCGACGCGCCAATCAACACGATGTCGCCGGAGTTTCTGGCGGTCAATCCGATGGGCATGATCCCCTGCATCAAGGATGGCGATCTCGCGATGCATGAGTCGCTCGCCATCAACCTCTATCTCGCACGCAAATATGGCGGCCCGCTGGCTGGCAAGACGGTAGAGGAAGAAGGACTAATGTCTATGTGGACGATGTGGGCGGCGACGGAAGTCGAACCCTATAGCGTCGCGCTCGTGCGCATCTATGACAATGCGCAGGAAAATAGCGATGCCGGCAAGGCCGGGATCGCAGTCGCCTGCCGCTCGCTGAAGAAACCGCTCGACGTGCTCGAAAAGCACCTGCAAAACCAGGACTATCTCGTCGGCAATCGCTTTACCGCCGCCGACCTCAACCTGGCCGAAGTGCTGCGCTATGCCCAAACCGAGCAGGACTTGTTCGACGCTCGCCCGAAGATGAAGGCCTGGATCGAGCGCTGCCAGGCGCGCGATGCCTACAAAGCCATGCAGGCGACCCGCGGCAAGGAGCCGGTCTGACATTATTGGAAGAGACGCATGCTCTCTTCCATTTCCTCACGGATCCAGGCCTTGAAGGCGGTGACCTTCTTCGGCTCCCGCACGCCTTCGGCGGTGACGAAATAATGGCCGAAACCGGTTTTGGCGCGGATGCCGAAGGGATCGACGAGGCATTTCTGCTGGAGGGCATAGGCCGCCAGCGTCTGCCAGGCGAGCATCACCCCTTGCCCCGCTATGGCCGCATCCAGACAGAGCGATGCGTCGTTGAAGATGTGACGCTCTTCCATGCAATGGCCCGGGAGCCCGGCCTCGCGCAACCACACCTCCCAGCCGAACATCGCATGTCCGTCGATGACGGCGGGGACTTTCAGTATATCGACAGGCTCCTGAAGCGTCGCGGCAATCTGCGGCGTAACGACCGGGAACACCTCCTGGGCCAGCAGCAGCTCGGCCTTGACGCCGGGCCATTGCCCATTGCCGACCCGAATGCCAATATCGACATCAGACGTCGCCGGGTTGATCAGCCGTGTTGTGGCATCGATGCGCAGGCGGATATCCGGATGGCGGCCGGCGAAGCGGTCCAGCCGATAGACTAGCCAGCGGGCCGCAAAAACCGGTGCCACCGAAATGGTGAGGATATTCTCATCCTTGTGCTGCACAAGCGCAATTGCCGCCGAAAGCGCCTGAAATCCCTCGCCCAACCTTGCCAGCACCGCCAGTCCCGATGCCGTCACCGTCATCCCCTTAGGCGTCCGCTCGAACAGCGGCCGACCGAGTTGCGCCTCGGCCTTGATGACCTGCTGGCTGACCGCACCGACCGTCACGCCGAGTTCATCGGCCGCTGCCTGCAGCGAACCGAGGCGCCCGACCGCCTCCAGCGCGCGCAAGCCATTCAAATGAACGTTGTTGAGGTTTTTCATTATAGAATATCTATATCAGCATCCCCGCATTCTCAATTGCATCGAGCGCATATTCGCGCGATTATTGCACCATGAAATTGAAGACCGTCGCCGCTCGCTCGGCTGATGCCCTCACGGTTGCATCGATGCGAGCATCCAAGGAGGCATGCCATGTCGATCTTGAAGCTTTTCTTCAATCATCTTCTCGAAGAGGATCGCAAATCGGATAGCGATCCGTTGCAGCATCCCATGCTTGCGGCCATGTCGCTGGAAGAATTGGCCGATCTGCCGCTGATGCCGGAAAACCTGGGGCGGCCTATGGACAAGCGGACCATTCAGCCGGAAGAATGCGCATAAGAGAGTTAATCATGGCACTCACACGCGCATGACATCGAACCTAGGCATGGACGCCATAGCAGAACGATTGCAGCGGCTGGTGGCGCAAGCCAGGCTGCTCGAGGTCGAGCCTGGCCTTCATTATGGACTGCCGGCCTTCAAAGTCGGCGGCAAGGCGTTTGTGACCGTCAAGAACAACGAGACCATCGTGCTGTCGCTGCCGGTCGACCGCAAGGAACAGCTGATGGAAATGGCACCGAAGATCTATTTCCAGACGGATCACTACGTCGGCTGGCCATCCCTGCCGCTGCGCATCGCCGCGATCGGCGACGAGGAACTGGAGCTGCGCTTAGTCGAGGCGTGGCGATACCGCGCCCCGAAAAAACTTCTGGCAATGTTCGGCTGATCGATCAGCCCTGTTCGACGGCAAGGGCCTTCTGAACGGCCGGGCGCTCGAGCATACGCTGATAATGCGCGCTAACCTTGGGGAACTGCTTGATATCGACATTGTCTCCCGGCAGCCACTTCTCCATGGTGAAGAGATAGCCGTCTGCGACGGTATATTGCTCGCCCATCACCCAGGGACCCTTCAGCATCTTATCCTCGATCAAAGCGAAGCTTTCGGTCATGGTCTGCGGCACCTTGGCCTTCATCGTCTCGATGGCTGCCGCATCGTCGGTCCAGCGGTAGCCGCGTCCCTTGTGCGAATGGTTCACATGAACGGTGGAGACGATGTAACTGTTGAAGGACTGCATCTGCGCGAATTCGAAGGGGTCGTCGAGCGGTGCCAGCTTCGCGGCCGGTGCGATCTGGGCGAGATAGGCCATGATCGCGATATTCTCGGTGAGGACGCCGCGATCGGTCACCAGCGCCGGAACGCGACCTTTCGGATTGATGGCCAGATAATCCGGCTGGCGCTGATCGCCGTTGGCGAGGTTGAGGCGTCGGGGCTCGTAGGCAAGGCCGGATTCTTCCAGGGCGATGAGACTGGCGAGCGCGCAGCTTCCGGGCGCATAATAGAATGTCAGCATGTTCCGTTCCTCAATTGAATTCTGCAAGGAAGCTAAAACGAACCCGGCCGATACGGAAGTGGCTGATGCTGATGGGCGCCACAAAAGGTTTTGATCGATTAAGCCGATATCCCCATCCCCATTGGCTGGCTCAATGGGGATGGGCGGTTGATCTCAGGCGCAGCCTGGCACGTCTTCCAGCCTGTACCAGACGGGAATGCCGCGCTCGCGGGCAATGCGGACATCATTATCGGCGCCCTTGGAATCACCCGGCAACCTGAGAACACCCTCGCAAAGCTGCAGCAGGCGGCCGGCTGTCGGGTGGAAGATCTCTTCATAGAGATCGTCGCCGATGCTCTTGCCGCCGGCGGCATGCCAGACCGGCAGGGCGACCCATTCGCCGATCATGGGGAGATGACCTGCCTTGAACAGGGCATAGGACGGCTCCTCAAGGCGCTTGAGGTTTTCGGCCATCTTCTTCGGATCATCGCCGGTGCCGGAGCGATAGGGCCCCGCAATCAGGATCAACATGTCATGTCTCCATTCTGAGTACCTGCTTCCTGCAGGAATTTGCACGAATATGCGCATATTTTCTTGAATGTCGAATCGATTCTGATAAATTCATGATTATTCGTGATGTATCGTGCAGAAATCGACATGCTGACCAGCCAACGCAAAGCCCTCATCCTCGACAGATTGCGCCGGGACGGCCAAGTGATCGCCAAGGTTCTGGCCGACGAACTCGATCTGTCCGAAGACACGATCCGCCGGAATCTGCGGGAAATGGCAACGGAGAAGCTGCTGAAGCGCGTGCACGGCGGCGCATTGCCGCTGTCACCTGAGCTCCCCGATTTCACCGCGCGGCAGGCAGTCTCATCCGATGCGAAGCGACGGCTCGGCGCCTATGCGGCCAGCATGATCCAACCGGGCCGGACCGTATTTCTCGATGGTGGCACGACCAATGCCGAGATCGCCCGGCAGCTTCCGAAGGACCTTCCCGTCACCATCGTCACCCACAGCCCGACGATTGCTGGTGAGCTGGAGCATCATCCTCTGGCCGAGGTGATCCTGATCGGCGGCAAGCTCTACAAGCATTCGATGGTCGCGACGGGTGCTGCCGCCATGGCGGCCATCGCCTCGATAAGGGCCGACATCTTCTTTCTGGGCGTCACCGCCATCCATCCCGCCCGCGGCTTTTCGACCGGCGATTTCGAGGAAGCGGCCATCAAGCGACATATCGCGCAATGCTCGGCCGAAACCTATGTGCTGGCGACGGTCGAAAAGCTCGACGCAGCCTCACCATGCCAGATCCTGCCATTGACAGGCGTCTCCGGCCTGATCGTGCCCTCCGATATTCCGGAGGGGAGCCTGACACCCTATCGAGATATGGACGTGCCGATCTTCCTGGCCTGACCGACGGCCGGAGATCGGTATGCCTTGTCGTCGCCGCCGATCAAGTCTACCTGAATAGGCCCCAGAGGTTGTGATCGCCCATGAACGAACGACGCATTCATCAGCTCTTCGAAATCAGCGTCCTGTTGAAGGGCGCGCATGCCCTGATCGAATGCCTCGGCGGCCTTGTGCTCGCGCTCGTCAGCACCGAATCGATCCTTCGGCTGGCGAACCGGATCACCCAGCCCGAGCTGCTCAACGACCCGCATGATTTTATCGCGACCCATCTGCTCACATGGGCACAAGATTTCTCGGTCGGCACCAAGAATTTCTATGCCTATTACCTCTTGAGCCATGGGCTGGTGAAGGTGTTGCTGGTCATCGGCCTGCTCCGGGGCAAGATGTGGGCCTATCCGGCCTCGCTGGTCGCCTTGGGCCTTTTCATCGTCTACCAGCTTTATCGCTTCACCGACACGCATGGCATCGGGCTCATCATCCTCACCATCTTCGACCTCGTGGTCATGGTTCTCATCTGGCAGGAGTACAAGGTCGTCCGGCACCATGTACCGGCTCAGAAAACGAGCGGCTGAGACGAAGAGCCTAACCTATGCCGTCAGCGCCGCTGCCGGCCTGATATCGCCGACATGGATGCCGTTCCAGTTCTTGAAGGATCGTTCAGCCATCGCCATTAGGCCAGCATAAACAGCGCCGTCCTTCTCGAAGAAGCGGGCCAAGGTTGCGGCCACCATGACTTCGGCGGCACGGCTGTTGCCATCGTCGCATTTGAGCGCGATAGCAATGCCCTGCTCGGGGATCGCCGCGCAAAATACACCCTCGGCGCCGGTCTTGGCGAAGATGCGGCCGGGGGCAATCTGCATCAGCCTAGTGCAGGCGCGGTCGGTGCCGGCAACGTAGAAGGGTTCGGCCATGCATGCCTCGAACAGCCGGCGTGACGCCTTGGCGCGCAACGGCTCCAGGCCGATGCCGGTCGCCATCCTGGCGAAGCCATGGGCCAGTCCCTTCAGCGGAACCGCATAGGTCGGGATCGAGCAGCCATCCGTGCCGCAATTGTCGTGCGTGAGAATGGCGCCGGTCAGGCTCTGCATCGTATCACGGACCTGCTGCTGCAGCGGATGGTCATAGCCGACATAGCCCTTGGGATCGATGTCCTGATGACAGCAAGCGCAGACGAAGCCGGCATGCTTGCCAGAGCAATTGTTATGCAGCGCCGTCGGCGTCTCAATGGTGCGGGCCTGATGGATTGTTGTTTTCAGGTTGGAGGACCAGTGCGCGCCGCATTCGAGCGTGCCGACATCGCGGCCGGCGCGAGCCAGCATCGCGGCGGCGAGTGCAACATGCTCGTCCTCGCCATTGTGGGAGGAACAGGCGAGCGCCAATTCCTTGTTGCCGAAGCCATAGGCTTCTGCCGCACCGCTTTCGACCAATGGCAACGCCTGCATCGCCTTGCAGGCGGAGCGCGGAAAGACGCCGCTTTCGATATCACCGAGCGAGAAGACCAACTTGCCATCGCCATCGACCGCAACGATGGAACCGCGATGGCGGCCCTCAACCAGAGAGCCACGGGTGACTTCGACGCAAACAGGATTGGACATGGGGGACGCAGCCTTTGATTTGCTTGACGGCCAGTGGTAGCCGCTGCCCCCTGAATTGCCAATCGCCGATATTAGCGAGCAGCATCAAAAAGCAATCTCTCAGGCTGCGTCACGGATCCTGTAGGCGCAACGCCGAGCGCCGAGCAGGATATGCTCCTCCCGTTCGACATCAGCGCCGAGCACCATACGGAAAGTCTCCAGCTCGGATCGACAGAAGCCGGCACAGGCAGATGCGGCGGCGCAGATGGGACAATGGTTCTCCACCAGCACCAACGAACCGTCATCGTCCTGCCAGTGATCGGCCATATAGCCTTCCTGCGTGCGGATGGCAGCAAGGCTCGCGACTCGTGAGGGCAGATCGGCCGTCAAATCGATTTCGCTGCGATAGCGCCGAAGCGTCTCCGTTTCGCGTGCCGAGATGACAGCATCGACGGCCCCCTGCCCCAGCTGGCTGGCCATGGTGGCAAGCAGGGTGGCGGTCAGATCTGCATGGCCATCGGGAAACTGCCGATTGCCGGCCGCCGTCAGATGCCAGAACTGGCGCGGTCTGCCTCTGCCGGCGGAAGCTTCCGCTACAGGCTCGACCAACCCTTCCTCCGCCATCTTCGTCAGCTGCTGACGGGCTGCTTCCGACGATATGCCGAGCGCATCGCCGACAGCCGCTGCCAGCTGCGGCCCGTCGGTTTTCAACAGGATCAGAATTCGATTGGCAGGTGACTGACGCATTTTTCCAAGTTTTCTCTTGTTTTAATCCGACAAGGATGTAATTTTCCAAATTATAACTTGGAAAATAATCAACCGCTAGGGAAAATACCGAGGATTGCCCGATGTCCAGCATCGAAACCACAGCTCACCTCAAATCAGCCTCCATCTTCACGCTGTTCTCGCCAAGACTTCTGCCTGCGACACTGATGCTGGGCGGAGGCGTCACGCTTTATGCCGTCGAATCCTACATCACCGCCACGATTGCGCCCTCGATCGTCCGCGATATCGGCGGCCTCGAATTGTTCTCGTGGATGACGACGCTTTTCGTCGCCGCAGGCGTGCTCGGCTCGATCACGGTTGCGACCCGGCCGAAAGGAATAGGCTTGCGTGCCGTCTATGTTGCAGCGGCGCTCACCTTCGGCGTCGGCAGCCTAGCTTGCGCCATCGCGCCGACCATGCCCGTGCTGCTGATCGGTCGCGCCGTTCAGGGATACGGCTCCGGCATGCTGTCCGGCCTCGCCTATGCCTTCATTCGTTTCATCTATCCGGAACCCCTGTGGCGCAGGGCCTCTACGCTCTACGCTGCCATCTGGGGTGTAGCGACCGTACTCGGGCCGACGCTCGGCGGCCTCTTCGCCGCAGGGAGCGCCTGGCGAGAGGCCTTTCTCATCCTCGTCCCGGTGGCTGTCCTCATGACGCTCTCGGGGCGCTGGCTGCTGCCCGATGTCGCGGACGATCGGATCGACACCAGAACGCCGCTGATCCAGATCATACTTCTGCTTGCCGCAGTTCTATTCGTGAGCATTGCCGGCACGATCGAACATGGATCCTACAAGATGGTGCTGATCGCAGCTTCGATCGTGCTTATTGCAACGATGGTGCTGATCGAGCGCAAGAGCGAAGTGCGCCTCCTGCCCTATGGCGCCGTCATGCTCAGCAACCCCATCGCGCGGCTCTATTTGACGATATTCACGATGATGCTGGTGCTGACGAGCGACATCTATATCCCCTACTTCCTGCAGACGCTCCATGGCGTAACGCCACTGGTCTCAGGCTATCTCGTGGCGCTGGTAGCGCTCGGCTGGACCATCGCGGCCTTCTTCAGCAACTCTTTCTCGGGTCGGCCAGCGGCCATCGCCATCGTCAGTGGCTGCATTCTGGAAACGGCCGCAACCGCATCGCTGATCCCGTTCCTGGCAACGAATACGCCCTTCGACACCATCGTCAGGTTCGCGCCGGCCGTGATCGCCATGTTCCTGATGGGATTCGGCGTCGGTCTCGGCTGGGCGCATCTTGTAACCAGGATCATTGGCATCGCCCGCAGGACCGAACAAGACAAGGCCTCGGCGGCGATCTCGATGACACAGTCGCTGGGCGGCGCATTCGGTGCCGCGCTCGCCGGCGTCATCGTCAATGGAGCGGGCCTGACCCATCCGGGTGGCATTGCCGGCGGCCTCTCTGCCGCAACATGGCTCTATGCGCTGATGGCCATACCCGGCCTTATCGCCGTCGTCCTGTCACTGACGATCAAGCCAGCTGCAGCATGATCTTACCGATGTGATCGCTGGTTTCCATCAATCGATGTGCCTCGACCACATCGTCGAAAGAGAAGGTCCGATAGATAACGGGGGCAACCGTGCCCTCGTCCAGCAGCGGCCAGACTTGGGACAGCAGGTCGTCGCGGATGGCCCGCTTTTCCTCAGCCGTGCGCGGGCGCATGGTCGAACCGGTCACGGTCAGCCGCTTGACCATGATCGGCGCAAGGTTTGCCCTATCCGCCACCGCGCCGCCAAGGAAAGCAATGATGGAAAGGCAGCCATCGCGGGCAAGCGAAGCGAGGTTCTTTTCCAGATAGGCGGCGCCGATCATGTCGAGGATGATATCGACGCCATGTTCCGTCTCGGCCTTGATGACCTCGGCGAAATCCTCTTCTTTATAATTGATCGCCCGCTTGGCGCCGAGCTTCTCGCAAGCCTCGCATTTTTCTTTCGATCCGGCGGTCGCATAAACGGTCGCGCCGAAAGCGCGGGCAAGCTGGATCGCCGTCGTGCCGATGCCGCTGGAGCCGCCGTGGATCAGCACGCTTTCGCCTTCGGTGAGGCCCGCCATCTGGAAGAGATTGGCCCAGACCGTGAAGAACGTCTCAGGCAATGCCGCTGCGCGCACCGCATCATAGCCGTTCGGAAATCGGAGCGCCTGGCCGGCGGGCAGGATGCAATATTCGGCATAGCCACCGCCATTGGCGAGGCCGCAAACCTTGTTGCCGATCGAAAACTCCGTCACGGCGGGCGCGACATCGACCACTTCGCCCGATATTTCGAGACCGAGGATCGGACTTGCCTCCTTCGGTGGGGGATAGGTGCCCTGCCGTTGCGCCACATCCGGCCGATTGACGCCGGCGGCCTCGACGCGGACCAGGATCTCGCCCGGCTGCAAGACCGGCAGAGGCTTTCGGGCGATGGTCATGACCTCTGGTCCGCCAAAGGACGGCAAATCCACGAAACGCATTTCAGACGGCAAGGGCATGGCGCTATCTCCTCTCCCAGCAAAGCAGTGGAGATAGTTTAGCGCAAAGCGCTTGAAAAGGACCGAGTGCCGGAGGGCGTCAATTCGTCTCGGCCAAGCCGAGGAATGCCACGCCCATGGCGCTTTCCTTTGCCTTCGCCTTGATACCCGCAATGGAGGTGCTGACCCGGCTGATATTGTCGATCACCAGCCCCTCCGGCAGTTGCAGGATGCCGATCGAGCAGC